>CACHBY010000006.1 GCA_902578175.1 uncultured Pelagibacteraceae bacterium | reverse complement strand
AATTAATTATTAATATTAAGACTTTAAATAATGTAAAAGGTAAAAGTATTAAATTATGAAACTTTGGTGTATTTATTAAAATAAACTTATAATCTTCTTTTTCAAAATATTTAAGTCCTCTAGAGTCTGTTGATATTATAGCGTCATATGTTTGTTTCAAATGGTCATAAATTGTAATTGCAGGAATGACATGTCCTCCAGAACCTCCTGTTGAAATTAACACTTTTTCTTTCATCTATTATATTTTTCTTTTTGTTAAGTTTAAAATTATTCCAGCCAATATTGATGTGCTTACAATTGATGAGCCTCCATAACTCAAAAAAGGTAATGTCATTCCAGTTGTTGGAAATAATCTTATATTAACTCCAATATGAATTGTGGCCTGCATTAGTATTAAACTTACTGATCCAATTAATATAAGTTTATTTTGTTCCTCAGTTTCAAAACTTATTTTTTTAAAAACCATATAAATTAGGACTAAAAACAAAATTAAGATTAGAATTATGGCAATCACACCAAACTCTTCAGAAATTACTGAAATAATATAATCAGTATGTGCCTCTGGTACTCTATTTTTAAGTGTTCCTTCTCCTATCCCTTTTCCAAAGAAACCTCCACTTGTTATTGACTCTATTGCTTTATCAGATTGAAAATTGTGAGTGCCAGTTTCTTTATCAAAAAATGAAAATATTCTTGCCTTAATATAATTAAACTTTGGTATATAAATAATCATATAAGACAACAAAATTAATCCAACAGAAGAGATTGTAAGTAAAAAGTATAAGTTAATACCTGAACAAAATATTAGGACAGCCCAAGAAAAAACTACTAATAACGTTTGGCCAATATCTGGTTGAATTATTAATAGCAAAGAAACTAAAGTCATTAAAATTGTTGAAAGTAAATATTTGAATAAAACATTGGTCTCATTTTTACATAAAATAATTGCAATAATTACAATCAAAAAAGGTTTCAATATCTCTATAGGTTGAAATCTTGGTAAAAAGGATAAATCGATCCATCTTCTTGATCCCTTAACTTCTATGCCAATCACAGGTACTAAAAACAAAGAGAGTAATGAAATAAAAAATAGAATTATTGAAAATTTATACAATTGATCTTGATTTAAAGATGAAAAAATAAAAATAAAAATTACCCCGATAACAAGATAAATTAAATGTTTAAAAAAAAAGAAATAATTGTTGGTATCTAATTTATCAGAAGCTATTAGTGATGTTGATACTAAAGAGAAAAAAAGTCCAATAGTGAACAGTATACTAATTAAAAACAATATAGGTTTATCTATATTTTTCCACCACTGATAATAAAATTTATAAATTATGCTGTTACCTTGCATGTATTAATTTTTTAACTATTTTATTGAAATAATCACCTCTGTCTTCAAAATTTTTAAAACTATCAAACGATGCACCAGCAGGACTAAAAAAAATTGTATTTTTTTTAATTTCTTGATTTTTTATCTCTAAGAAAATTGCACGTAAGGTTTCATTTAAAGTTTTATATTTTTTAACCTTTAATTTATTTCTTAAAACTTTATGAAACTTATTTCGATATGAACCGAAAATGAATGCTTTGATATTTTTACATTTTATTTTAGATAATTTGAACTTATCATTTTTTTTTGGTATTCCTCCCAAAATCCAATAAACATCATTCAAATTATTTAATATATTTTCTGAAGAAGCGAAGCTTGTTGATTTAGAATCGTTAATTATTGTTAAATTTTTTTTATCAAAAACAATTTGTTGTCTATAATCAAGTCCTTTAAAATTATTAACAGTTTGAATTAATTTGTTTTTATAAAGTTTCAACTTAGGTGCAATTTCAAAAATAAATGAAAGATTTTCTCTATTACCATCAGAAGCAAAGTATTTATTATTAATCTTATTAACTATGTTTTTCAAATTTGAGATATCAACTTTATAAATTTTTGACTTAAATTTATTTTTTTTAATTTTTTTTGAAATTAATAAATCATTTTTTTTAACGTACGCAAAATTTCCCTTAACTTGGGACTCGATTAATTTAAATTTTGCATTAACGTAATTTTTGAGGTTCTTATGCCTTTCAATGTGATCTGCTGAAATATTTAGAATTAAGCCATATTTTGACCTGAAAATCTTTGAATAATCTAGCTGATACGAAGAAGCTTCAATGACAAAAATAGTTTTTTTTGTTATGTTTTTCTCTGCAAGTGCTGGATTTCCTATGTTCCCAATTAATCGAGCATCTTTTTTTTGATCAACCAAAGCATCATGTAGTATTTTTGCTGTAGTTGATTTTCCATTTGTGCCGGTTATTGTTATGCTTAAATTATCATAAAAAGAGTAAAAAACATCAAGATCTGTATAAATTTTTTGAAAATTTTTTTTTAAAAACTTTGATAATTTACATTTTGAAATATCTACTCCAGGACTAATAACAATTATGTCAAAACTTATTTTTGAAAGTTTACTTAAACTTAATAATTTATTATTTATTTTTGGATTATCATCAAAAAGATAAACGTCTGCTTTTTTTTTTAAAAATTTGTGCGAAGATATTCCACTTTTCCCTAATCCATATATTAATATTTTTTTTCTTAAAAAAATATTTTTTTTATTTTTCATTATCTTAATTTTAATGTAGCAAGTCCTATCATTGCTAAAATTATTGAGATAATCCAAAATCTTATAACAACAGTGGATTCAGGCCAACCTTTTTTCTCAAAATGATGGTGTATGGGTGCCATTCTAAAAATTCTTTTTCCTGTAAGTTTAAATGAAATTACTTGAACCATTACAGAAACTGCTTCTAAAACGAAAAGACCTCCCGTTATTGCTAAAACAATCTCATGCTTTGTTATAATGCCTACCGCTCCTAAAGAACCACCTAAAGATAAAGAGCCTGTATCTCCCATAAAAATTTTAGCTGGAGGTGCATTAAACCATAAAAATCCTAAGCAAGCTCCAATAATTGCTCCACAAAAAATTGCAACTTCACCTGTTCCTTCAATATAAGGAATTTGTAAGTAATTTGAAAAAACAATATTTCCAGTTACATAGCTTATAAATGCAAAACAAGCTGCCACTAATATTACTGGTACTGTTGCTAAACCATCTAGACCATCTGTAAGATTTACAGCATTAGAAGAACCTATTATTACAAATACAGCAAAAGGTATAAAAAACCATCCAAGATTAATTATTAAATTTTTAAAAAAAGGAAAATATAAATTATTTAAATCTTGATAATCATTCAAATAAACAAACAAACCTACTCCTAGTAACGCTAAAATAATTTGTACAGTTATTTTTAACTTTGACGAAATTCCAGAGGAATTACTTTGTTTAATTTTTTTATAATCGTCAAAGGCACCAAGTAATCCAAACGAAAGAGCAATGTATAAACAAAATAAAATATTATTATTTGTTAAATCTGCCCATAAAATAACTGAAATTATTAGTCCAAGTAAAATAATAATTCCACCCATCGTTGGAGTTCCGATTTTTTTAACTATGTGATCTTCAGGTCCATCATCTCTAATTGGATTAAAAATTTTTTGATTTGAAAAAAATTTTATAAAAGGACCTCCAATAAATAAAACTATTACTAATGATGTAAAAAAGGATAAACCAGTTCTGAAAGTTAAATATTTAAAGACATTTAAAAAGCCGAAATTATCAACAAAATTTAATAGAAACTGGTATAGCATTTAGTTTAAACCTTTTATTTCATTAACTATCTTATTGAAACCTGTCGCAAGTGAGGCTTTAATCATTAAATAATCATTGTTTTTAATATCATTTCTAATCAAATCATTGATCTGAGAATTGTTACTTAATATTTTACCTTTTTTACTATTCAATATTTTTTTATATATCAAAGAAGCCATTTTTCCTTTTACAAAAACCTTATCAATTTTAGTTTGATTTATTAATGGAGCAATAGATTCATGAAGTTTTTTGGAATAACTGCCAAGCTCCAACATGTCTCCAAGTAACAAATATTTTTTAGACTTGTTTGATTTTATTTTATCAAAATTTTTAATAGCAGAACTTAATGATAGTGGATTTGAGTTATAACTTTGATCAATTAAATTTATTTTTTTATTATTTATTTTTATTATTGAATGGTCCCCTCTTCCATTAGGAATTCTAAAATTCAAAAAAATATTTTTATTTAAATAAAATATATTTAAATTCACACTAATAACAGCTAATGCAGATAGAATATTATAAATATTGTTTTGATAGTCATTTGAGATTATAAAATTTTTAACCTTATTCATAAATCTAATTTTAATTTTAAAATTTTTTCCAAAAGATTTGATATCCATTAACTTAATATCTGCTCTTTTACTTTTAATACCAAATGAAATTAATTTAAGATTTTTTTTTTGAGAAATTTGTTTATGCAGTTTAAAAAATTTATCATCTGCATTTAAGATAATAGAACCGTTTGATTTAATATTATTAATAATCTCTGATTTTGCTAAGGCAATCTGTTTTATATTTTTAAAATTTTTTGCATGGGCATAATTTATATTTGTAATAACTCCAACATTTGGCTCAATTATTTTTGTAAGATAATCAATCTCACCCTTTTTATCCATTCCTACCTCTAAAATTCCATATTGATCATTTTCTTTAATATTAAGAAGACTTAAAGGAACTCCAAATTTATTGTTATAAGACTTTGGCGATATACTTGTAATTGAAATTTTTCCCAACACACTTCCCAATAATTCTTTTAGTGTGGTCTTCCCACAACTACCTGTAATAGCTATAATGTTAGTGTTTATATTTTTTCTGTATACTTTTGAAACATTTGTTAAAAATTTTAAGGTGTTTTTAACTTTTATCTGCCGTTTAATATCAAGATTATTTTGAATTTTATTTACAATTGCTAATGATGCTTTTTTATTAAATGATTGTGAAACAAATTTATTTCCATCATTTAGCTTTCCTTTGATAGCAAAAAATACATCGTTTTTTCGTACTTCATTAGAATTAATACTCGCATTATTTATAGAAATAGACTTTGATATTTTTTGAGTGTTGGAAAGTTCTTTAATTATATTTATCTTTAATTGATCCGATAAATTTTTGTTTTTTTTATTGATTTCTTCTAGAATTTTCATTCTATCAGAAAATTTGATTTTCTTTTTACCAATTTCTTGTGTGTTTTCGTGCCCTTTTCCTGCAACTAATAAAATATCTCCACTTTTTAAATTTTTAATGGCCTCAGATATTGCTATTGCTCTATTAGAAATTTCTGTAATTTTCTTAGCATTGATGCCCTTTTTAATATCTTTTCTTATTTTTTCTGGATTTTCGTAACGAGGGTTATCATCTGTTAGGTAGATATTATCTGCATAAATACTTGCTATTTTACCCATTTTCATTCTTTTGTTTTGGTCTCTATTCCCCCCACAACCAAATAAAAGGTTTAACTTTTTGTTAGGAAATTGCTCCTTAATATTTAAAAGACAAACTTTTAAAGCATCAGGAGTATGTGCATAATCAAGAATAACAATTGAATTATTTTTAATTGTTCCAATTTTTTCTAATCTACCTTCAACTGGTTTTAATTCTGGTAAGACTTTTAAAATATTTTCAAAATTTAAATTACTTTTTTGCGCTACAATTGCAGCCATCAAAATATTCTTTATTTGAATTTTGCCTATTAAATTTAAATTAATTTCCTTAATTAAATTTTTATGTTTTATTTTAATTAATTGATTTTCATTGTCATAGCTATGAGATAATATTTGAAAATTATTATTTTTTTCATTTATTGCTGATAATTTTAATTTTTTCTTTAAAGAGATTTTCTTGATTTTTTTATATTGAGGTATATCTTTATCTGTAATTACATTTCCTTTTTTTTCTATTAAGTTCTCAAATAAATAAAGTTTTGCTTTTAAATAATTTTTTAAATTTTTATGATAATCAAGATGATCTTGTGATAAATTTGTAAAAATTCCAGATTTAAAATTTAATCCATCTAATCTATTTTGTTTTAATCCATGACTGGAAGCTTCCATAATAACATTTTCAACTTTCTCTTTTTTTAATTTTTGTAAGATCTGTCCTAATTTAATTGGATCAGTTGTTGTATTAAATAAATTTAAATTAATATTTTTTGATTTAACCCCTAATGTCCCAATTGAAGCAACTTTTTTTTTATTTAGTTGCATTATTTGAAGATAAAATTCAGCAACTGAGGATTTTCCATTGGTACCTGTGACGGCTACTAAATTTTTTGGTATTTTGTTGTAAATTTTAAATGAGACTTCTGCTAATAATTTTCTTATATTTTTTGTTCTTATAAACAATATTCTATTATGAAAATCATTTATTTTTTGTTCTGTTACAATTATTTTGGAACCTTTTTCTATAGCTTTAGAAATGAATTTATTTCCATCTACATTATTTCCCTTAATTGCAAAGAAAATATTATTTTTTTTTAACGATCTAGTATTAAAAGAGATACCTGAAAAAAATAATTTTTTATAATTTTTGCGGATACCACTAAAATACTTTCCAAGTAACATTATTTATTAACCTGTATATATTTTGTGGCTAAAATAGGCCCAATTTTATCTATTACTTTTCCTGCCACCTCTACTGATGTCCAGCCAGCTGTATTATAAAGTGTTCCTTTCCATCCACCTTTTCTATGCCTATACTTATAATAATAATCTTTTGATTTTTTAGGTGTATCTAACATCACAACAAATACAAATTGAGGATTAGATGTTGGAAATACCGAACTAAAAGTATTTATTTTAGCCTCTGAATATTTTCCTCCTTCTGGTTGATCGGCTGTACCTGTTTTGCCTCCAATTTCATAATTTTGAACATCTGCAAATCTAGCAGTACCCTCCTCTGTACTAACAATTTTTCTTAAAGCATTAACAACCTGTTCTGAAATTCCTTTATTAATTATTCTTTTGTTATTATTTTTTTTATTACCTTCTTTAAAAACTAATGTTGGGTTTACATCATAGCCACCATTAGACAAAATAGCATATCCTTTTGCTAGTTGAAGAATTGTTGTTGCTACTCCATGTCCAAAAGAAGCTGTTGCTAATCTACATTTTCCAAAATCATAATTAATTTGAGGTGCCACTTCTTCAATGTCAAAATTAATCTGAGTCAATACTCCTATATCTTCTAAAAAAGATTTAAATTTTTCTGGACCAACTTTTTGTGCAATTCTTACAGATCCTATGTTTCCAGATCTAACTAAAATTTGCTCAGCAGTTAAATCTGAGGGTATTTCATTATCATATTCTCCGATTCTGTATCTGTCACACTTAATTGATTTTGGTAAATCTAAAAATTCAGAATCTGGTTCAATTAATTTTTCATTTAAAGCACTCGCAAAAGTAAATACTTTAAAAACAGAGCCTAGTTCATAGGTCCCCTTTGTTACTCTATTAATATATTTTACATCAGATATATTTTTTCTTTTGTTTGGATTAAAATCAGGTAATGAAACTAAAGAAAGTATATTGCCATTATTAACATCCATTAAAATTGCTGCACTTCCTTTGCTTTTAAAAATTTCCTGATATTTTAATAATTCTTTTCTAATTAAAAATTGAATGTCTTTATCAACAGTTAATTTAATTGGGTCTCTAGATGATCTAAGATTTTCATTTAACGATTTTTCTAATCCAGAAATACCATTATTATCATTATCTATTTGTCCTAAAATATGACTGAAAAGATTTTTCTGTGGATACATCCTTAAGACTTTTTCTTCAGGAATAAGAGATTTATCTCCTAACTTCATAATTTGTTCATATTTTTCCTCTGAAATTTTTTTCTCTAAATAAAAAAACTTTTTGTTTTCTATTTTTTTTTCGATTTCTTTAAAATCTTTGTCTGGAAAAATAATTTTAAGACTTAAAAGTAATTTTTCTTTACTAATTACATCTGAAGTTTTAAGACCAATATCAATTGATTTAACTGTTTTAGCTAGATAATTTCCGTTAATATCTAAAATATCTGCTCTATAAAGATCACTAATGAAAGGAAGTGTGTTGTTTTTATTTTCAAACTTTGCTTCTCGAGACCCTAAATGAACTAAATGTATTGTATAAATTGTATAAATAACAAAAAATACAAAAAAAATAAAAGCGACTCGATTAAATTGAATATTTAATCCAGTATTACTTTTTTTATAAACAAAATCATTTTTATAATCTTCAATTGTTAATCTTTTTTTAAAATTGCTCATTTTTCCTTACTAATTTTATAATCTTCTAATTTATTTAAATTTTCTGAAATATTATAGAGTTTAATATCTTCTATTTTTTTTTGAACTAATTGATCTTCAAAATATAAAGATTGATATTCTAATAATTTTTCAGCAGAACTTAAATAATCATATTCCAACCGAACATTTGCTAAATCTGATTTTAAAACTCTTACACTTTCTTTATAAGCAAATATTTGGTCCTCAATTTTTTTTGTAGTATTTTTAATAATTGCTGTAATTGAGACTAAAATTATGATCGTAAATATTAGGAATAATTTTTTCAAAGTTTATCTCCAAACTTTTCGATTTCTAAAAGATTTTTAAATTTTTCCTCTATATCTGTATCAAAATTAAAGAAATCACTTTTCTTAATTGCATATCTTAATTTAGCAGACCTTGAAGGTGGATTTTCTTTTATCTCAAGATCAGACGGAACGATTGGTTTTTTTTGATTTAAGTAAAACAGCGTTTCTTTTTGTTCTGTAATAGGTGCATATCTCGAAATACTTTTATTTTGTGAAAGGCTTTTAAAGAAATATTTAACAATTTTATCTTCTAAAGAGTGAAAAGTAACAACAGCCAAAACTCCATCTTTTTTCAAAACTTTTGTAGCATTTATTAGTCCATAAATTAATTCACTTATTTCTTTGTTTACAAAGATCCTAAGAGCCTGAAATACCTTGGTTGAGTTATGAATTTTGAAATTTTTTCTTATTTTTGATTTGTCAATAATTTTAATTAAACCTTGTGTATCAATTTTGTTATTTAACCTTTCTTTAACAATATTTTTTGAAATATATTTTGCATCTTTTTCATCTCCAAAGTATTTAAAAATTTTTTCTAACTCTTTTGCTTCAAGTTTATTAACAGCATCATCAGCAGTGTAGTTATTTAAACCTAATTGCATATTTAAATCTGTCGTTGAGTTAAATGATAATCCTTTTTTTGGATCTTTGATTTGTGCTAATGAATATCCAAGATCAAAAATAATACCTTTGATATTTTCGTTTTTAATTTTTAAATTTGTTAATTGACTAAACTTTAAATTTTTGAAAATAAATCTGTCTTGAAAATTTTCTAAAATTGAATTAGCAACCTTTTGACTTTCAATATCCCTATCAAGTCCGATTACTTTTGTATTTTCAAAATCTAATATTTTTTTTGAATATCCACCTTGACCAAATGTACAGTCTATAAATGTGCCACCATGTTGAGGGGTGATAACGCTAATAATTTCGTTTAGCAGTACAGGATAATGTTTTTGTACATCCGGTACTATGGTGGCTTCCATTTATTTCTTTGAAGACCATTAATTTTTTTGTCTTCTTAGGAAAGCAGGAATTTCAAGATCGTCCTCATCTTCTTGATCCTCAGAATTTAACAAATCAGAAGGTGAAGAGTTTTCACTTTCTGAGCTGAATAAATCTGGTGAATCTGAGTCTACACCAAATTCCTTGAGATCATTTGACGGTTCTTCTTTAATATTTTCAGTATGATTGTTTTCTTCAAATGTTTCTACTGCTTCTTGAGTAAACGATTTTTCCATTTCATTTACAGCACTGTCTTCTATAATATTTTCTGTTACTACGCTGTTTTCTGTAGCAAAATTTTCATTCATTAAGTTATTTTCAACACTTATTTGCTCTTGTTCTTGAACCATTTCATTCTCGACCTTTAGAGCATTAGCGCCATGAGTAATTGGGCTTGATGTGTTTGAAAAATTAAAAGCTTGAGAACTCATGTTTGAAAAATCAGAGTAACCTGGATTACGATTTTGAATTCTGTGAACCATATTTACCACTGATTTAGATTCAGGTTGTTGTCCGTCTAATGAAGTTGCAACAATTGAAACTCTCATTTTTCCATCTAAGTCAGCATCAGTTATTGCGCCTATAATTAATTCAGCTTCTGGATCAACTTCTGCTCTTACTTTGTTAACTGCTTCATCAACTTCAAAAAGTTTTAGATCTTTACCACCAGTAATATTAACCAGTAATCCTTTAGCACCCTTTAAAGTGTAATCATCAATTAATGGATTGCTGATTGCCATCTCTGCTGCTTTAAGTGCTCTACCTTCACCTTCAGCTTCTCCAGTTCCCATCATTGCTTTGCCCATTGAAGCCATGACTGTTTCAACATCTGCAAAATCTAAATTAATTAATCCAGGTCTTACCATTAAATCAGTAATACTCTGAACTCCATGCATCAAAACGTTATTCGAAAGATTAAATGACTCTTCAAAAGTTGTTTGTTCATTTGCAATTTTAAATAAATTTTGGTTTGGAATGACAATTATAGTATCAACGTGTTTTCTTAATTCTTCCAATCCTTGTTGTGCTCTTCGCATCCTAGAGGGGCCTTCATATAAAAATGGAAGAGTCACAACACCTACAGTCAATATATTTAATTCTTTTGCAGCTCTTGCGATGACATGAGCAGCACCAGTACCCGTTCCACCACCCATACCAGCTGCAATAAAAACCATGTTTGCACCTTGAAGTGTATTTACAATTTCATTTAAAGACTCATCAGCTGCTGCTTGTCCAATATCAAGTTTAGCACCCGCTCCTAAACCTTTTGTTAAATTTAAACCAATTTGAATTCTAGATTTTGCCTTGCTTAACTTTAAGTCTTGAGCATCGGTGTTGACTGCAATAAATTCTACTCCTTGCATATTGTTTTCTATCATTTCGTTGATAGCATTTCCGCCTGCTCCTCCAACTCCTAATACTAATAGTCGTGGTTGTAACTCTTTAATTTCTGGTGCCTTAAAGTTAATTGTCATCTTATTTCCCCTCATTGTTGTTTAAGTGTTTTTCCCATTTAAGACTTGCTCGATTTATATTTGCTTTTTTTCTTGCTGTTGTCTTAAATTTTTCAAATGCTGCTGGTTCCCAAATTTGAAAGGTTTGACCTTGACCAACAAACAACATGCTATTTTTTATTTTTGCATGTTTTAATAATTTTGATGAAAGTGAAATTCTGCCTTCGCTATCAAACTGTAAATTTATACTTTCTGCTAATATTGACGTTGCAAAATAATCTCTTTTTTCTTCAAAAGGATTTAAAGAGTCTATTGCTGAAGAAATTTTTTCAATTCTATCTTGAGAACAAGCTTCTATTGAGGAATTATTAAAAGATGGATAACAAATAATACCGTTGTAACCTAAATTTGATAAATATGATCTGAAACTAGCAGGCACAGACACTCTCCCTTTTTTGTCCAATTTGTTCTCGAAAGTAGATAAAAACATATATTTTTAAATTTATTAATTCCATAATTGGGAATATATGGGAATATATGGGTAATTAAAATGATAGTCAAACCCTGATTATAGACAGATTTTCCTTGTACATATTAGTCTTTTTAAGACAAACGTTTACAAGAAAAAAGTTTTTTAATTATTATTGCTTTCAAATTAATAAGTGAAAAAAAAGAATATAAGTGACTTAATATTGAGCCAAAATAAGAACATTCATATATTATAAAAAATTATTTTGTGAACAAGATTGCCAGATAAACTATAAGCCGGGTTCTGTCATTAAAACTTATCATTTGTCTAGGCTTAAGATCACTCTTAAGCTCAAGCAACTAACCCTGATGACTAGCCAAGGACGGCTTTTAGTTTTGCAACAATGTCATCTCTACTTAGTCTTGCTCCCAGTGGGGTTTTCCAGCGTTCATTGTTACCAATAGAACCGGTGCGCTCTTACCACACCTTTTCACCCTTGCCATGTTATGGCGGTTTATTTTCTGTGGCACTATCCCTAGGGTTTCCCCCGCCAGGCATTACCTGGCACTGTGTCCTTGTAGAGCCCGGACTTTCCTCTTTAATATAAATTAAAGCGATAAGTCATTTATCTGGCGTGATCAACATATTATTAAACTTAAAAATTACAAGGTAAATTAATTGAGCTTTTTTATTAGGTTTTCACTTATTAATAAACATTCTTTATCAATTTTACCATTTACCAGTTCCTGTCTAAATCTCCTCTGAAATGCAAATGTAATAATTTTATTATATTTATTTTTATTTATTTTTGTGCTTCTAGGATAACCAAATTTAAAAAGATTGTTTAAAAATTTTAATTTCAATGGATTTGAAATTTTTAATCCTCTTTCTTTTTTTATTTTGTTTTGATTCAAATCATGCCAAATTCCAATTTTATTTTTTGATAAAAATGCCCATGGAAATTTCTCACCAGGGTCAAGCTTTCTATCTGGTGCTATGTCTGAATGGCCTAATATTAATTTTGAATTAATTTTAAATTTTTTAACCAAATATTTTGTTAGTTTTATTAATGAATAAATTTGTTTTTTTGAAAATTTTTTATATTTAAATTCATGACCAGGATTAGTTATTTCAATGCCTATAGAGCTTTTGTTTAAAGATTTAAATTTTTTCCAACTAGAAACTCCTGCGTGCCAAGCCTGATAGGTTTCGGGTACCATTTTTATAATATTACCATTATAACTTATTAAATAATGACAACTAACTTTAGAGTTGTAATCTAATAATTTATCTATTGCTTTTTTTTCTGATTTCATTCCCGTGTAGTGAAAAACAATAAATTTGATCTCATTTTTTTTCCTTTTTTTTGCATCAAAGTTTGGAGAAAAATTTAGTATTATTTTCATAATCCATTTAAGGACAAATTTAGGCTATTTATAAACAATTTGTCGTCACTATTTAAATTTAGTTCTAATTTAATATTAAATTTTATATAATATAAACTTACATGCTAAAAAAACTAACTATTTTAATATTTTCTCTATTTTTAATTGCATTTAATGCTAATGCAGGTTCAGATGGTGATCTCGCTTTTAAAAAAAATGAATCCGAGGCTCAAAATACAAAAGATTGTTTTGAAAGATTAAATAGAGCTACATTTTCTTTCAATCAGGGTCTTGATAAAGCAATAATTAAACCGATGGCAGAAAGTTACAGAAAATTGCCAGATAAAGTTCAAAAAGGAACAAGTAATGCTGTGAAAAATTTATCTAACTTGGTAACTATACCAAATAATGTTTTACAGGGTGATATTAAAACCGCAATTATAAATACAGCTAGGTTGGCGGTTAATACAACTGTAGGATTATTAGGAACAATCGATGTAGCTAATAAAATGGGTTTTCCTAAATATGAAAAAGAAGATTATGGGCAAACTCTTGGTAAATGGGGATTTGGTCCAGGTTGTTATTTAGTACTTCCAGTTTTAGGCCCTTCTACAATTAGAGATACAACAGGATCTTTTGCAAATATAGTGGGTGGTGACCCTTGGTACAATGCTTCAGTGCATGGAAACAATGAGTTTTTAAGCGAGGGAGTTTATCTAACTTCTAAAGCAATTAGTGGAATTGAATTTAGAGCTAATAATATTGGGTCGCTTGAAAACCTCGAGGAAAATTCTATAGATTTTTATGCATCAGTTAGAAGTTTGTATTTACAGGATAGAGAAAATAAAATTAAAAATAATCAAAGAGGAAACATCGATATAATTTATGAAGATGATGAGGATTGGGAAGAAATAGAAAATAAATAATCAAAAAAAATATAATTATGAAAAAATTTTTAATTTTGCTATTTTTACTAAATATTATAACAATTAATGCTCACTCTATACAACCCGATGTATTTGTTCAGTCTACTGTAAATAGAGCTTCAGAAGTTCTTTCAAAAAATATTACAAAAAAAGAAAAAATTAATAAGCTCAAAGTAATTGCAAAAGACACAGTTGATATAAGGGGGGTAGGTTTTTATTCTCTTGGATCAGCAAGAAAAAGTCTTAACGATAGTCAAAAAACTAAATTTCTAGAATTGTTTGAAGATTATTTTTTAAAAAGTTTTTCTAGTAGATTGTCAGAATATTCTAATCCAAAAATTGAGGTTCAAGATAAAGATGTTTTAAACGAGAATTATACGATTGTTAAAAGTATATTGATTGCTACATCTGATAGACCAGAAATTAAAATTGATTGGAGAATTTATACAAAAAATCCAGATAATCCTTTAATCAGAGATTTAATTATAGAAGGACTAAGTTTAGCAAGAACGCAAAAGGAAGAATTTGCATCTATTTTAAATTCTAACGATGGGGATATTAATGCCCTATATGAAGCACTAGAAAAATTTGCAAATAATTAATTTAACTGAGATCTTAAAGAACTTAATTTAGATTAATTGAATTAGTATAAAATAAAATTTAGATTTTATTAAAAAAACTTTACAGATTTGAAATAATAAGAGCAGAGTAATTTTTTTGGTGTATATTACTTTTAGTTTATAGGAGTTTTTAAAATAATTTTATAATTTAAATGAAATCAATCACGTATATATGTCCAACAGGTAATAATAAACCCACTGGTGGTATTAAAGTAATTTATAGGCACGTAGAAACAATTTCAAAATTATTACCAAAAGGAATTGAATCAAAAGTTTTTCATTTTGAAGATTTTAATTTCAGCTGCAACTGGTTTTCACATAAGGTAAATTTTAAAAAAAATCCTGTTTTTGATCCCAATAAAGAATTTGCTATTATACCTGAATGGATGGCAGTGTATCATGCAAAAATACTCCAAAAATTAAAAGTAAAGTATGGTATATTTGTTCAAAATGGTTTTAATTTACACACAAAGCCTAAAAATAATTTTTATGATGAAGAAATTTATGATGCTTATAAGAGAGCAGAAATTATTATAAGTCTTTCAGATGAAATAACAGAGTGTATAAAGTTTGCTTTTCCAGAATGCGAAAAAAAAATTTTTAGAATTACTATTTCAGTTGATAATTTAAAATTTCAATATTCTGAAGAAATCTTCAATAATAAGGATAATCTTATCACTTTTATGCCTAGAAAAAAGAAAGACCACGCAAAAAGACTGATTTTCTTTTTAAATAAACATTTGCCTGAAAATTGGGAAATAAAAAGTTTAGATGACCTAAGTGAACTTGAGGTAATAAATCATTTAAAAAAATCAAAAATATTCTTATCTTTTTCTGAGCTTGAAGGTTTCGGACTACCTCCAGTTGAAGCAGCCTTGTGTGGAAATTATGTTATTGGCTACACAGGAGAAGCTGGGAAAGAATATTGGTCAGATCCTATTTTTAAAGAAGTTTTGTCTGGGGATATTAGAACTTTTGCAATGAAAGTAATAAGTAAAGTAAAAGATATAGAAAATAAAAATAATACCTATAGCTTTTTATTACCTCAAATAAAAAGACTTGCAGAAAAATATTCATTAGAGAAAGAAAAATTAAGTCTAAACAATTTAATTGAAAAAATTAAAAATTTTTAAATATTAATTTTTTTTATTTGGTGGGCCCGCCAGGACTCGAACCTGGGACCAATACATTATGAGTGTACTGCTCTAACCAACTGAGCTACAGGCCCTAAACAATAGTTAGTTATATCATTTTTATAAAACTATCAATTAAAGATAAATCAGTAATGGTGGGCCGTGTTGGTTACGCTCCAACTACCCCTGCAATGTCAATGCAGTACTCTACTATTGAGCTAACGGCCCAATCTAACTTTCTAAGAAACTTTTTAGTTGTTTAGATCTGCTTGGGTGCTTTAATTTTCTAAGAGCTTTGGCCTCTATCTGCCTAATTCTTTCTCTTGTTACAGAAAACTGTAAACCAACTTCCTCTAAAGTATGATCTGTATTCATACCAACACCAAATCTCATTCTTAAAACCCTTTCTTCTCTTGGAGTTAAAGTAGATAGTATTTTTGTTGTTGCCTCTCCAAGGTTAGATTTTATTGCTTGCTCTAATGGGGCTAAAGCTTTTGTATCTTCAATAAAATCTCCTAAACTGCTATCTTCCTCATCACCAACTGGTTTTTCTAAAGAAACTGGTTCTTTAGAAATTTTTAATACTTTTCTAACTTTGTCCAAAGGCATTCTAAGTTTTTGAGCTAATTCTTCTGGCGTTGCTTCCCTTCCAAATTCACTGAGTATTAATCTTTGAGTTCTGACAATTTTGTTTATAGTTTCAATCATGTGAACAGGTATACGAATTGTTCTTGCTTGGTCTGCAATTGATCTTGTAATTGCTTGTCGTATCCACCAGGTTGCATAGGTAGAAAATTTATAACCTCTTCTATACTCAAACTTATCAACTGCTTTCATTAATCCAATATTACCTTCTTGAATTAAATCTAAAAATTGTAAGCCTCTATTTGTATATTTTTTTGCAATAGAAATTACTAATCTTAAATTAGCCTCAACCATCTCTTTTTTGGCTATTCTAGATTCTTTTTCACCTTTTTGAATTCTACTTACTAATTTTTTGAAATCAGTAACTGAAACTCCAAGTTTATGACTAATCTCAATAAGTCTTTCTCTAATATTTTTAAATTCTTCTTTATTTTTTGCAAAAAATTGCTTCCATATGATATTGGTGTCTAAGAATTTTTTAAGATTTGGATTTATTTCGTTTCCAACATAAAACTTTATAAATTCATTTCTTGGTATTTTTTGATCCATTGCAAGTCTTAAAAGATTTCCTTCTAAAGAAATTATTTTTTTGTTCTCAACATAATGCTTTTGAACAAGTTCTTCTAAAACAGATGGAGAAAGTTGAAGTGATTTAATATTTTCTAAGATATCATTTACAATTTTTTCATAACCTTTTTCTTTTGCAGGTGTAAAGTTTTGAGAATTTAAAACGCAATCTAACTTTTCTTTCTGATATTTAATAAGTTTTGTGTATTCTTTAGTTAATGTATTGACTGTTTTTAATACTTTAGGTTTAATCTCTGTCTCCATTGCAGCAAGAGTTGGATTAAAATCATCATCTTCATCTGAGGATCCATCTTCTTTATCTGCTTCACCAGCATTTTTTTGTTTAGCACTGGGTCCAGTAGACTCATCTTCCATATAATTTGTATCTATATCTATAATTTCTCTAACTAATATTTCATCCTTTTGAAGTTTATCATTCCACTCAAAAAATTGTTGTGCTGTTATAGGGCTTTGTGACAAAGCAATTAGCATTATATCTTTTCCAGCCTCTATTCGTTTTGCAATTGCAATCTCACCTTCTCTTGAAAGTAATTCAACGCCCCCCATCTCACGTAAATACATTCTGATAGGGTCATCACTTTTCTCAATTGTTTTTCCTTCTTCTTTATTTGAATTTTCTTTTTTTCTAAGGACTTTAAAATCTGATTTTTTTTCAACTAATGAAATATTTTCATCTAAGATATGAATAAATGCTTGAGCAAGATTAACATGTGATAAATTTCTTTTACCTAAAGATTTACTTAATTCTTCATAAGTTATAAATCCTCTGTGGGTACCTCGACCCATTAACCTGGCAAATGATTTTGTAATAATTCTTTCCACGACGATAAAGTTGAAAGTCTTATATAATATCAAATTTATAAAAATCCATTACAAATTTGTTCAGATTAATTGAGATTCTGCTTTTTTTTGAGCTCTTTTAGCTCATTAAATGTACTCTCACTCATATCAACTGAAAACTTCGATTCTAATTCTTGAATTCTAAACTCAAGATCATAATTCATCAGATCTCGCGAAATATCTTCGAGCAATTCGATGATTTTTTGATCATCTTCAGAATTATTTTTAAGAATATGTTTTATTGGTGCAAATTTGTCTATTTTTTCAATTATTTGACCATCCAAATTTAAGTCCTGAACAATTGGCTTATCTCCAGATTTTAAGCATACAATTATTTGATTTAAGATGTTTTTGTTTTCTTCAGTAAATAATTTTATATTCTCAATTAGATGAATATTTGATTGCATTAAATTTAAATTATTGATCACCAAATAAATTAAAGAAAATTCTTTAAGCTCAACTCCAGACAAAGATTCGCTTTCATTGTAATATTTTTTAGTAGCGTCTAAAGATTTGATTGGTTTTTTATAAAATTTATTATTTTTTTGATTTGAATGAGGTGTTAGTTCTGAAATTTTCTCTAAAAAATATTCCAACACATATTTTTTTATATAATCGTCTTTAATTGTACTAGCTACATCTCTTAATCTCTTTTCAAAGATAGCCATAGATGAAGGATTGTTTTCAGTTTGTTTCTTATAGTGACTAAAAATAAATTGATGAATTGACAACTTAGATTGTTTAGTAAATTCTACAAAATTTGCTTTTCCATTTTTATTTACATAACTGTCAGGATCCTCTTTATTAGGTAAAAATAAAAATGAAATTTGTTTTTCTGGTTTTAAATCTTTAATAGAATTTTCTGCAGCTCTCAATGCTGCTTTATAACCACTTTCATCACCGTCGAAACATATAATGATATCATCAAAAAATTGGTTAAGTATTTGAATTTGTTTGTCAGTAAGTGATGTACCAAGATTTGCGACTACATTGTCAATTCCATTTTTACTAAGTCCAACAACATCCATATAGCCTTCAACTAAATAAATATGATCTATTTTGTTTGATAATTTCCTAGCTAAATCTAAATTATATAGATTAGATCCTTTTTTAAAAAAGGAAGTTTCAGGCGAGTTAATATATTTTGCAAGATAATCTAAGTTTTCTATTATTCTTCCACCTAAGCCAATTGGTTGGCCAGTTATATTATTAATTGGAAAAATTAATCTTCCTCTAAATCTTTCTACATAAGTATTCTTCTTCTCATCTATATAAAATAATCCAGTTTCAATTAAAGTTTTTTCACTATATTTATTTTTTAATTGTTCAAAAATATTTGGATTTTTTTCGACATATCCTATTTTAAATCTTTTAACTTCTTCTTTAGTTAAAGATCGATTTTTCAAATATTCTCTAGCATTTGAATGTTGTTCATTTTTAATCAACTCGTTATGGTAAAAATCAACATACTCACTATATATTGATTTATATTCATTCCATTTTTGTTCTCGTTCTTTATCTTTTTTTGAAAACAAATATGGTTGCATACCTGCCAATTGTGCCAAATGTTTAACTGCTTCACCAAATTTTAAATTTTGGGTTTTCATTACAAAATCAAAAATATTTCCATGTTCTGAAGTAGCAAAACAATGATAAAATTCTTTTTCATCATTAACTGTAAATGAAGGTGTTTTTTCGTTTTTAAATGGAGACAATCCCACAAATTCTTTACCTCTTTTTTTTAATGAGACTGTTTTTGAAATAACTGTTGATACTTTCAACCTTGTCTTAATTTCATCTAAATACTCTTTGGGGTATTTCATTAACTATTCAATAATTCCTTAATTATTGATCCAGCTTTAGAAAAATCAATTTCATCAGAATGAGATTTCTTTAACTCACCCATTATTTTACCCATATCTTTAATGGAACTAGCACCTAATTTAGAGATTAATTCAGCACATAGTTTTTTGGTGTCTTCTTCGCTCATTTGCTTAGGTAAGAAACTTGTTAAAATTTCATATTCATTCTGTTCAACTTCTAACAGATCTGTCCTGTTATTTTTTTTATAGATCTCAATAGATTCGGCTCTTTGTTTGACCATTTTTTTTAAAAGCTTTTTAATATCCTCATCATCTGTAACTTTTTTGTTGGGCCCAGACCGATTAGCTATGTCTAAATCTTTAATTGAAGATAAAATTAACCTGTAGGTTGATATTTTATTTTTATCTTTTGATTTTAGTGCATTTTTGTATTCGTTTTCGATAGTGGTCTTTAATGACATAATTTTTTAATTTACTTCAAAGAAAAAATTCTTCAAAAGAAAAATTGTTTTTTTACAATTTTATAATACATCTCTGTTGCGATAATAAAGCAATTATTGTATTAACCTTTAACTCATGAGTTGTAATTGATCAAAAATTCAAAAAAAATTAGCTCAAAAAATATTCATCAAATTACCTCGGGTGTTTTAGTCCTTGAAAATAAGAAAGTATTTAGAGGAATTGGTATTGGCTATGAAGGAGAAGCTACTGGAGAAGTGTGTTTTAATACTTCTTTAACAGGTTACCAAGAAATAATCTCAGATCCTTCTTATGCGGGTCAAATTATTAACTTTACTTTCCCACATATTGGAAATGTTGGAACCAATAAAGAAGATATTGAATCTGACAAAATCTGGACAAAAGGGGTAATCTTTAATTCAGAAATAACTTCTCCTTCAAATTATAGAGCACTTTTACATTTAGATGCCTGGCTTAAAAAAAATAAAATTGTAGGAATTACAGGACTGGATACTCGTAGTTTAACAAACTTCATTAGAGACAAGGGGGCACCTAAGGGAACGATTGCTTACTCCAAAAATGGAAAGTTTAATATTAGCAAATTAACAAGATCAACACTTAAATGGAGTGGTTTAAAAAACCTTGATCTTGCAGAAATTGTTACAACTCGAAAGAACTATATTTGGAAAGGACTTCAAACTTGGAAAAAAGAAATAGGATTTAAAAAGAATACAAAAAACCTTTTTCATGTAGTTGCAATTGATTATGGAGTAAAAAAAAATATTTTAAGATATTTTTCAGACTTTAAATGTAAAGTATCAGTTGTTTCGTGCAAAACTTCTGCAGAAAAAATACTAGCTCTTAAGCCTAATGGAATATTTTTGTCCAATGGTCCTGGGGATCCAGCAGCAACAGGAAAATATGCAATAGAAATACTAAATAAATTAATCAAAAAAAATTTACCTATATTTGGGATCTGTTTAGGTCATCAAATTTTAGCTTTAGCTTTAGGAGGTAAAACAAGAAAAATGAAGTTGGGCCATAGAGGGGCTAATCATCCAGTTAAAAATTTAATCCACGACAAAGTTGAAATCACCAGTCAAAATCATGGTTTTGTAGTTGTTGAAGAAACTTTACCAAAAAAAATTGAAGTCACTCATAAATCTCTTTTTGATAATACAATTGAGGGAATAAGACTTAAAAACAAACCAATATTTTCAGTACAATATCATCCAGAGTCTAACCCTGGACCACAGGATAGCGTCTACTTATTTCAAGAATTTATTAACAACATGAAAAAAAATGCCAAAAAGAAAAGATATTAAAAAAATATTAGTTGTGGGAGCTGGACCAATTATTATTGGTCAAGCATGTGAGTTTGATTACTCAGGAACACAAGCTTGTAAGGCGTTAAAAAATGAAGGTTTTAAGGTAATATTAATTAACTCAAATCCTGCAACCATTATGACTGATCCAGATGTTGCGGACAAAACATATATCGAGCCAATAACATTAGACGTTTTAGAAAAAATACTTATCAAAGAAAAACCTGATGCAATTCTTCCTACAATGGGTGGTCAAACTGCACTCAATCTTGCAATGGAAGCGGAAAAAAAAGGAATTTTAAAAAAATATAAAATTGAACTCATAGGCGCAAATTCTAAAGCAATTGCCAATGCAGAGGATAGGAAAAAATTTAGAAAAAATATGATCGATATTGGTTTAGATTTACCTAAATCTGAGATTGTCAACAATATTAACCAAGCTTCTAAAGTTTTAAAAAAAATTGGTCTTCCAGCAATCATAAGACCTGCATTTACGCTTGGAGGCCTTGGTGGTGGTATAGCTAAAAATAAAAAAGATTATCTAAAAATAATTAAAAGTGGGTTACGCGAGTCTCCAGTTAGTCAAGTATTGGTGGAAGAATGTTTAGAAGGATGGAAAGAATTTGAGATGGAAGTTGTAAGAGACAAGAAAGATAACTGTATCATTATCTGTTCTATTGAAAATGTTGACCCAATGGGAATTCATACGGGAGACTCGGTAACTGTTGCCCCAGCACTAACTCTTACTGATAAAGAATATCAAGTTATGAGAAATGCTTCTATTGCTTGCTTAAGAAAAATTGGAGTGGAAACAGGTGGATCCAACGTCCAATTTGCAATCAATCCAAAAAATGGACGAATGGTTGTGATTGAAATGAACCCAAGAGTTTCAAGATCTTCAGCACTCGCATCAAAAGCAACTGGTTTTCCAATTGCAAAAGTTGCAGCAAAATTAGCTGTTGGTTACACATTGGACGAATTAAAAAATGAAATTACAAAAGTTACTCCAGCATCTTTTGAGCCTAGTATTGATTATGTAGTAACAAAAATTCCAAGATTTACTTTTGAAAAATTTTCAACCTCACCAGCAACCCTAGGTACTTCAATGAAATCTGTTGGAGAAGCAATGGCAATTGGTAGAAATTTTAAAGAGTCACTTCAAAAAGCATTGGTTTCTCTTGAAACTGGTTTTTCAGGATTAGATAGAATACTTGATCTAAATAAAAAACAAATTGAAAAAAAACTTAAAGAAAATGTTCCAAATAAACTTCTAATTGTTGCAGAAGCAATACGAAAAAAAATTAATTTAAAAAGAATATTCAGATTGTCTAAAATTGATCCATGGTTTTTAGAACAAATTAAAGAAATTATAGATACAGAGACTATGATTAAAAAGAAAGGATTACCAAAGAATTTTGCTGAATTTAATAAAGTAAAATCAATTGGCTTTTCTGACAAAAAACTTTCTGAATTAACTAAAACCTCAGAAGATATTGTTAGAAGAAAAAGAACAGCACTTAAAATTTTACCAGTTTTTAAAAAAGTTGATACTTGTGCTGCTGAATTTAAATCTTTTACACCTTATATGTATTCAACATATCAAAGAAATTTCTCAATTAATTCAGAATGTGAGGCAGATCCATCTTCAAAGAAAAAAATTATAATTTTGGGAGGCGGTCCTAACAGAATAGGACAAGGTATAGAATTTGATTATTGTTGCTGTCAGGCAAGCTTTTCTCTAAAAGATGCTGGTTTTGAAACAATCATGGTTAATTGTAATCCTGAAACTGTCTCAACTGATTATGACACAAGTAACCGACTTTATTTTGAACCTCTAAAGGAAGAATACGTTTTTAACATAATTAAAAAAGAGCAAGAAAAAGGAAATCTTGTTGGAATAATTGCACAATTTGGTGGGCAAACACCAATAAAACTTGCAAAATTCTTGCACGAGCACAAACTTCCAATTCTAGGAACTCAGTACACTTCTATTGATTTAGCTGAAGACAGAGATCGATTTAGAAACTTATTAAAAAAACTTAAATTAAAACAAGCTGAAAGTGGTATTGCAAAAACATTTAAACAAGCAATACAAATTTCTGAAAAAATTGGTTTACCTTTAATGGTAAGACCTTCTTATGTGCTAGGTGGAAGAGCGATGGAAATTGTTCATGAAAAAGGCCAACTTAAAAATTTTGTTGAAGAAGCTTTCAAAGCTGCTGAAGAAAATCCAATTTTAATTGATAAATTTATTGATCATGCAATGGAGGTTGATGTTGATGCCATCTCAGATGGAAAACAAGTTCATGTTGCCGGGATCATGCAACATATAGAAGAAGCTGGTATTCACTCCGGAGACTCTGCATGTAGTTTGCCCCCTGTATCTATAAAACCATTTTTGATTAAAGAAATTGAAAACCAAACTAAGAAATTGGCATTAGCCTTAAAAGTTAAAGGTTTCATGAATATTCAATATGCAATTAAAAAAGATGAAATTTATGTTATTGAGGTTAATCCTCGAGCAAGTCGAACAGTACCGTTTGTATCCAAAGCAAAAGGATTACCACTTGCAAAAATTGCATCTCGTGTAATGGCGGGTGAAAAATTATCAAAATTTAATTTAAGAGACAAATCCAAACGAATGTATGCGGTTAAAGAAGCTGTCTTCCCCTTTAATAAATTTCCAAACAGTGATCTTCTTCTTGGTCCTGAAATGAAATCAACTGGTGAAGTAATGGGATTTGATAAAAATTTTGGCATGGCTTTTGCAAAAAGCCAAATAGCCTCTGCTAACTCTTTACCTAAAGATGGATTAGCATTTATCTCTTTGAAAGATAGTCATAAAGATGAAGGAATAGGTTTGGCAAAAGAATTGATTAAATTAAACTTCACACTTTGTGCAACACGTGGAACAGCAGAATACATTAGAAAACACGGGATGAAATGTAGAATTATTAATAAAGTCAGTAGTGGCTCGCCTCATATAGTAGATGTATTAGACACAAAAAAAATTGGTCTTGTTATTAATACTGGTGGTGGAAACACCGAACACAGATTAAATGATGCTATAGCCCTTAGAAGAGGAACACTTAAAAACAAAGTTCCTTATTGTACCAACATGTCAACTGCGCTAGCATGTTTAGAAGCAATCAAATCACTTAAAACAAAAAAATTAGAAGTTACTTCTCTACAAGATTTATAAATTTTATACATCGACAATTAATGTATCTTTGGATCCTCCACCTTGAGAACTATTGACGATTGTACTTCCTTTTCTAAGTGCAACTCTTGTTAATCCTCCTGTGCTCACATATGTGGTTTTACCACTTAAAACAAAAGGTCTTAAATCTAGATGCCTAGGCTCAATATCATTTTCAGTGATTGTTGGTGCAGTTGAGAGAGTTTCAAGTGGTTGCGCAATATATTCTCTTGGATTTTTTTTTATTTTGGTAATTACTTCATCTCTTTCTTTTTTATCTGCTTTAGGCCCTATCATTATTCCATAACCACCAGAGGCATTAGCAGGTTTCACAACTAATTTAGAGATATTTTCAATAACATAATTTCTTTCATTTCTATTATGACATAAATAGGTTTCTACCTGGTTCAAGATTGGTTGTTCGCCAAGGTAATAAACAATCATTTTATTAACATAAGAATAAACTACTTTGTCATCTGCTACTCCAGTACCTATAGCATTAATTATACCTACATTTCCTTTGCGCCAGCTTTTAAATAATCCTGGTACTCCTATCAGTGAACCTTTGAAAAATACTTTTGGATCTAAAAAATTATCATCAAGACGTCTATATATACAATCAACCTTAAGAGGACCTTTGACAGTTTTCATGTAAACAATATCGTTCTCGACAAACAAATCTTTTCCTTCAACTAAAGCGATACCCATCTGTTCGGCCAAGAAAGAGTGCTCAAAATAAGCAGAGTTATATATACCAGGTGTTAAAACTACCATGTGAGGGTTTGAAGTTTTTTTTGGGATACATTCAACCATACAATTAAATAATTTATTTGTGTACTGATGGATTGATGCAACTTTATATCTTGTAAATAATTCAGGAAATACATCTCGCATAACCATCCTGTTTTCAAGCATGTAAGATACACCTGAAGGTACTCTTAAATTATCCTCTAAAACTAAATAATCACCATTTGTATTTCTTATTAAATCAACCCCAGAGATATTTGACCAAGCTTTGTGTTTAGGAGAAAAACCTTCACATTCTTTTACATAAAATGGAGAGTTAAAAATAATTTCTCTTGGAATGATATTATCTTTGAATATTTTTTTTTGATTATAAACATCATCAATAAATAAATTTAAAGCCTTTACTCGCTGCTTTAAACCTTTTGAGACTTTGTTCCATTGTGTTTTTGGGATTATTCTTGGAATTATATCAAGAGGCCATTTTTTTTCTTCTGCTCTATTATTGGCAGCATATACTCTGAAATTTATGCCTCTAGCACTAATGGTACTCTGACAATTTTTTTCAATTTCTTGAAGTTTTTTTTTACCGTATCTCTCTAAAATTGAAGAAATTATTGTAGCGTGCTTTCGTAGTTTATTATCTTTGGTAAAATAACCATCATAAGCATGTGTTGAATTATAATTTTTCCAGAGCTTTGTGACCATAATGATTTAGTTTTTAATACTTAGACAAAATATGCAAATGCATATTGGATATATCTGTTATGCTTTTAATTGATTATGAAAAAATGTTATAATTAACTAATTATTAAGGTGAGATGACTTACTGTATAGGTATTAAAACTAATGAAGGTCTTGTTTTTGCATCAGACTCAAGAACTAATGCGGGTCTAGATAATGTAAATATATATTCTAAAATGATGACCCATGATGTTGGTGACAGAACTATTGTAATAGTAACTTCAGGAAATTTAGGGACTTCACAAGCAGTTTACAAATCAATTGAGAAAGATTTAAAAAGCTCAACTGGGATAATGAACTTAAACACATGCTCTGATTTCGAACAAATAGCTTCCTATATTGGTTCACTTAATATTGAGCACTCCTCACCTCAAGGAATTAATACTGATAATGTCTTACTTGGTTCAACATTTATAGTTGGAGGACAAATCAAAGGTCAGCAACACGAACTATATTTAATATATCCTCAAGGAAATTATATAAGACCTGCAGACAGCAAACCTTATCTTGTGATTGGAGAAGTAAAATATGGTAAGCCAATATTAGATAGGGTGATCAAACCAAATGTATCAATTGGGGACGCATCACGTTGTGCATTAATTTCGATGGACTCAACCTTAAAAAGTGATTTGACAGTAGGCCCACCAATAGATTTTGCTGTACACAAAAAAGATGCTGAAACATTAGCTTCACTTGAATGTTTAAATCTTTCTGACGAAACATATTCCCGAGTTTGTAACCAGTGGTCAGAGGGAATATTTAAAGTTTTCGACTCATTTCCCAGATTTGATTGGGAAAAATAAATTTATTTAACTTTCCAATCTGTCTGAAAAGTAACATAGTTTACTTGAATACATCGTCTTTCTTTAACTATTTTTTTCTTTTCCATTCCATGCCAAGTATTTGGTCCACTGGTAAACAGATAACCATAGTTATGTTTATAAGGAAGTGTCTTAACCTTCTCTAATTTTTCATTATAAAAATCTGTTCCTAAGTCCTCAGACTCATTTGTTTTATTGACAAATATCAAACCTGACATAAGTTTTTCCTTTATATCGCAATGAGGTTTAAGCCAAAAACCTTCTCTATCACATATAACTTCAACTCTTACATAAGAATTTGATAAATCCTTATCTATCATTTTAGATATTGTTTCATATGTTTCTTTAGATTGAAGCTCGTTTATAAATTTTACTAAATTTGGAAATTGAGTGGAGTTTTCTTTATTTATAAAACATCTAAATTTAATTGCTTGTCCACCTGATGCTATTCCTTCTCTAAATTCTGCAGCTCCACCATCTATTGCTCTAGTGCCGTCGTAATTAAGATTGTGTTTACTCACATCAGGAATATCTGCTTTCACTATTTCATCAATTGCTTCCTCTGATAAAGCATTGCTATATTCCCAATGATTAAAAGGGAAATTGTATTGTTTAGAATTATTTTTAATTGAATTTAAAAATGACATTAAGCTTGAATTTTACTTTTTAATATTTTTGCAACTCTATTAGTTTCGTCAAGTTTTTCATAGTTCCAATTTTCTATTTCTTCTCCCAAATTTCTTATAATATTTAATTCTCTAAATAAATTCCTAAAATTTTGGAATCTCTTATCATTTCTTTTTGGTAAAATGTTTGCTACATAAATGGGTTTACCAGTCAAAGCTGCTTCCGATATCATTGAGCTAGAGTCACAGGTAACTACAATATTTTCAGACAAACCAAGTGCTGATAAATAAGCTTTTTTATCAACATTCATTATAATAGTGTGATTTTCTCCAAAAAATTCTTTAGCATAATGGACCGTATTCAATGGTGTTCTCATTGATGGAATTACAACAAGTTGAAAGTTATGTTTCTTTAGCAATTTATAGAAAATTGAAAAAATATGTTTCATATTTTTTGTTGAATAATCATAATACTTGGTAGGCCCACCCAAAATTAAAGACCAAATTTTTCTATCATCTTTTTTTATAAATGATTTTAAATAATGCTTGTTCTCCTCGATTTCGTTTGTTGTAAGATAATGTATGGCCCCTTTAGTCGAAATTACATTTGAACCTTTTATTCCATCGTGTTCAGGAGCGATTACAAAATCAAAATGATTTAAATCTACTTTTGGATCTTGGATATGGATGTTAATCACCTTTTTATTTGAAATACTTTTTAAATGAATTGACGGAATTACGCTCTTTCTTCCACAAGATATAATTATATCAAAATCCAAATGATCTATTTTTTTATAAACATTTTGTGAAACAGGAGTAAATTTTGGTGGTAATAAATTCCAAAAATTATTTAGTTCAACCTTGTGGTGTGTGAATTCAATTTCTAGAGCTTTAGCCAATCCCTCAACTTGACTTATCATTCCATGCATGCCTTGAGTTAATAAAATACCTTTTAATTTAGTCATTAATCACTATATAGCTTTCATATGAGTCAAAATCCAACTAAACACACAAAAGTGTTAATAATTGGATCTGGTCCTGCCGGATACACAGCAGCAGTTTATGCTGCTCGAGCGATGTTAAATCCAATTTTAGTTTACGGTTCTGAACCTGGTGGTCAATTAACAACTACAACAGATGTAGAGAATTATCCTGGATTTGCAGATGTAATCCAGGGTCCATGGTTAATGGATCAAATGAAAGATCAAGCTAAAGCAGTTGGAACAGAAATGATTGAGGATCATATTGCATCTGTGAATTTGAAATCACAACCTTTTGAAGCAATTGGAGACAGTGGACAAAAATATAGTGCTGATAGCATAATTATTTCAACAGGTGCTCAAGCAAGATGGTTAAACATAAAATCAGAACAAGAATTTAGAGGCTTTGGAGTTTCAGCTTGTGCAACATGTGATGGTTTCTTTTTCAAGGATAAAGAGGTCGCGGTAGTCGGTGGTGGAAATGCTGCTGTTGAAGAGGCAATGTTTCTTACAAAATTTGCATCAAAAGTTAAATTGATACACAGACGAGATAGTTTGAGAGCTGAAAAAATGCTTCAGAAAAAATTAATGGATAATAAAAAAATAGAAATTATTTGGGACTCTGTTGTTGAGGATGTAATCGGTGACAAAGATCCCAAAAATGTAAAAGGAATCAAAATTAAAAATGTTAAGACAAATAATGTAGAAGAAATAAAACTTGATGGAGTATTTATTGCGATTGGTCACGATCCTGCAACGCAGCTTTTTAAAGATCAATTAGAAATGGATAAAGAAGGATACCTAATTACAAAATCTGATTCGACTGAAACAAATGTTCCTGGTGTTTATGCAGCCGGAGATGTAAAAGACAAAACATTTAGACAAGCTGTAACCGCTGCAGGTATGGGATGTATGGCTGCACTTGAAGCAGAAAAATTTTTATCTCACTAAAGAATGAAATTAAATTGGATTATTTTTGTAACTGGATGGATGTCATTCAGAGCAGTTGGGTCAGGTTTGTTTTTGTTTTGGATTTTTACCGAAAATGAACGTTCAGCACCATCCGAATGGATAATTCCTTTTATGGGTGACTTTTTTATTGGGATAACTGCTTTATTTTTAGTTTACCACATTATAAAAAAACCAAGCACTATACTATGGGGTCTTTTGCTGTCATGGAATGTGATTGGTTTGTTAGATTTAATTGGGGCAATAAATGTAAGTTTTGCTGCTCCTTATGGACCTATACCAGAAATAGGATTTAATGAATTGGTAGTAAGAACTATTTTAATTTTAAATACTTTATTACAGATTTCTTGTATTTACTTATTGTTTCAAAAAGACATAAAAGAATATTTTAAATTTTAAAAAAAAATGTCAGAAAAAGTATTACTCACTGGTATTAGCGGGTTTGTTGCAAAACATGTTGCTATTGAATTGCTTAATTCAGGTTACGAAGTTTTAGGTACTGTTAGGAATTCGAGTTCAATTGATCAAACAAAAAAAACTTTAGAGGAAAAAAATGTTTCAACTGAAAAATTATCCTTTGAAAAGTTAGATTTATTAAATGATGAAGGCTGGAATGAAGCTGCAGAAGGCTGCAAATATATAATCCATGTTGCTTCTCCATTTCCTTTGAAAGTTTCAAATGATAGGGAGTCACTCACCCCAGCAGCAAAAGATGGTACTTTAAGAGTATTAAATGCTGGAATAAATGCAGAAGTTGAACATTTTGTAAAAACTTCCTCTATAGTATGCATGTTTCGAAAACCAAATAGATCCAACCCCTATACATTTGGTGAAAATGATTGGACTGACCTAGAGTGGGATAAAACTACAGATTATTTTGTATCTAAAACTAGAGCAGAAAAGGCTGCCTGGGACCTTATGGAAAGCAAAGGTCTTAAAAATACTCTAACGTGTATCAATCCTGGATTTGTTTTAGGAGATTTTTTAAACGAGAAAACAAGTACTTCAATGGAATATGCAAAACAATTGCTTCAAGGAAAATATCCAGCTGCTCCAAAATTTTCAGTAATGATATCTCACGTAAAAGATGTTGCAAAAGCGCATGTTCTATCTTTAAGTAATAAAAAAGCTGGAGGCAGGAGATTGATTGTTGGATCAGAAGTAAGAAGTATTCTTGAATTATCAAAAATAATGGCCAAAAATATTCCAAGTCATGCAAAAAAACTTCCTAAAAGAGAATTGCCAAATTTTATGGTGAAACTTATAAGTTATATAGACACAAGTGCAAAAACTATGGTTCCTGATTTAGGTCTTAAAATGCAAACAGACCAAACATATGCAGAAGAAATTCTTCAAATAAAGTTTACAGCATCTGAAATTGCGGTTGTTGATGCAGCAAAATCCTTAATAAGACTTAATTTAGCTTGAAGTTAATTCAACTATTTCATTAGATTCGAAAACAGTTTTTTCTAAATTGCTATTAGCAATTTTTATCATTGCTTTTGCAACATTTTCTGAACTGATTGGTCTCATTTTTTTAAATGGCCCAAATAACAAAGGTGACAATAAGCTAAAAGTCAAAATACCTATTTTTTCACCTACTCTGTTCTCTTTTCTTTTCCCCATTAAAAAAGAAGGTCTTAATATTCCTAATTTTGAGAAGTTTAATCTTTTTAATTCTTCTTCAACTAAACCTTTAAATTTCACATATTTGCCAGAACTTTTTGGATTAGCATATATTGAAGAAATAAAAATAAATGACTTAACTGAATTAGCTTTTGCAATTTGTGCAATTTCTTTTGGAATATCTAACTCTACTTTTTTATAATCATTTTTATCAGAAGAATTTTGCTTTGTAGTGCCAATACAAAAAAAACAATCATCCCCTGTAATTTCAGTTTTATGATTTACTAAATTATTAAAATCAATATTTATAACCTCTACTTTTTCATTATTAATTGAAGTTGGTGAACGGACGAAAATCTTAATATTAGTGTAATAATTGTCTTGAATTAATTGATTAACTAAATGGCCACCAATTAATCCAGTGGAACCAAATACTATGGCTGTTTTCATTAACTTAAACTTTTACAAAAAGAGGAAATTTTTTCTAAAGCTTTTTTTAGATTTTCCATTGAAGTTGCATATGAAATTCTGAAAAATCCCTCTAAGCCGAATGCAGAACCTTGAACCACCGCAATACCACTATTTTCTAAAAGAGATTGGACAAAATCGGTGTCTGATTTAATTTCTTTTCCATTAGGATCTTTTTTTCCTATTAAACCTTTGCAACTAGGGAAAACATAAAAGGCACCATCTGGATTTAAACAATTGATGCCATCAATATCATTTAATGCTTTTACTACAAAATCTCGTCTTTCTTGAAAAGAGTCAGCTCTTTTTTTAATAAAATCTTGTGTCCCACTTAGTGCTTCAACTGATGCTGCTTGACTAATTGACGAAGGATTAGTTGTTGATTGTGATTGAATTTTTGCAATAGCTTTAACAATTTCTTTTGGACCAGCTGCATACCCTATCCTCCAACCTGTCATTGAGTACGCTTTACTTACACCATTCATTGTAAGAACCCTGTCTTTTAAACTTTCTATTTGCGCAATGGTAAAAAATTTAAACCCTTCGTAGGTAACGTGTTCATAAATATCATCACTTAAAATATAAACATGATTATGTTTTTCTAAAACAGCAGCAATTGTTTTTATATCATTTTCAGAATAACAAGCTCCAGTTGGATTAGATGGAGAATTTAAAATTATCCATTTTGTTTTAGGAGTGATAAATTTTTCTAAGTCTGATGGATTTATTTTAAAGCCTTGTTTCTCGTCACATTCCATTACAACTGGTTTTCCACCTGCCAATAAAACTATATCTGGATAAGACACCCAATAAGGAGCTGGAATTATTACCTCATCTCCATCGTTTAGAGTTGCCATCATTGCATTATAAATTACATGCTTTCCACCAGCACCAACAGTAATTTGATCAATTGTATAATCTAAATTATTTTCTTTTTTAAATTTTTCCACAATTGCTTTTTTTAATGCTGGAGTGCCATCAACAGCAGTGTATTTAGTATCACCATCATTAATGGCTTTTATAGCTGCTTGCTTAATATTATCTGGAGTATCAAAATCTGGTTCTCCTGCACCAAGTCCAATAACATCTTTTCCAGCGGCTTTTAATTCTCTTGCTTTTTGAGTAACAGCAATAGTGGGTGAAGGTTTAATCTTCTTTAAACTGTCTGATATTATGCTCATTGAAATAAAAATAAATTCTAATACGCTGTTTAATATATGGAAAATACTTATCAAGATTTAATTACAGATATACAGAGTAAAAATCCAAAAATAGGTGGAAAACTCGAAGGAGGAAAAAAATTTAAAATTAAATCTGATTTTAAACCTGCTGGAGATCAACCTGAGGCTATCAAAAAATTAGTAAATGGTGCAAATAAAGATCAATTTAATCAAGTTTTACTTGGTGTTACGGGATCTGGAAAAACTTTTACAATGGCAAAAGTTATTGAGGCAACTAATAGACCTGCTTTAATATTAGCTCCGAACAAAACACTTGCAGCACAACTCTATGGAGAAATGAAAACATTTTTCCCAGATAATGCAGTTGAGTACTTTGTTTCTTATTATGACTATTACACTCCAGAAGCGTACGTTCCTAGATCTGACACTTATATAGAAAAAGAGGCATCGATTAATGAACAGATTGATCGAATGAGACACTCAGCAACTAGATCTCTTTTAGAAAGAGATGATGTTTTAATTGTAGCAAGTGTTTCATGTATTTATGGATTAGGTTCTGTTGAGGCGTACAGTAAAATGACGCTAACTCTTCAAAAAAATAATGATTACAATAGAGAAGAAATAATTAAATCTTTAGTAGCTCTACAATATAAAAGAAATGATCAAAACTTTTACAGAGGAACATTTAGGGCAAGAGGAGAATATTTAGAAATATTCCCTTCACATTTAGAGGACAGAGCTTGGAGACTTTGTCTATTTGGAGATAAATTAGAACAAATAGAAGAATTTGATCCTTTAACGGGAGATAAAGTTAGAGAGCTAAGTTTAGTAAAAGTTTATGCAAATAGTCATTACATAACTCCTAAACCTACAATCGAACAGGCAGTTATTAACATTAAAAAAGAATTAGAAATAACTTTAAAAAAACATAGAGCAGAAAATAAATTATTAGAGGCTCAAAGGTTAGAGGAAAGAACTAAGTTTGATTTAGAAATGATTGAAGCAACTGGTTCTTGTGCTGGAATTGAAAACTATTCAAGATTTTTATCTGGAAGAAAACCAGGCGAACCCCCTCCTACTCTGTTCGAATATTTTCCTGATAACACTTTAATATTTGTTGATGAGTGTCATGTAACTGTTCCACAACTTAATGGAATGTATAAAGGAGATAGATCAAGAAAAAGTACTCTTGCAGAATATGGTTTTAGACTACCATCGTGTATGGATAATAGACCTTTAAAATTTGAAGAATGGGATTTAATGAGAACTCAAACTGTATTTGTATCTGCAACGCCAGGACCGTGGGAACTAGAACAAACAAAAGGTAAATATATTGATCAGGTTATTAGACCAACTGGACTAATTGATCCTGTAGTCGAAATCAGACCAGCAAAAAATCAGGTGGATGATTTAATGCACGAATGCAAAAGAGTAGTTGAAAATAATTATCGAGTTTTGGTGACAACTCTCACTAAGAAAATGGCAGAGGATTTAACTGAATATCTTCACGAAAATGGAATTAAAGTTAGATACCTGCACTCAGATATCGATACTTTGGAGAGAATTGAAATAATGAGAGATTTAAGAATGGGTGTCTTTGATGTTTTAGTTGGGATAAACTTACTAAGAGAAGGACTTGATATACCTGAATGCGCATTAGTTGGAATTTTAGATGCAGATAAAGAAGGTTTTTTAAGGTCAGAAACATCTCTAATTCAAACAATAGGAAGAGCTGCAAGAAATGTAGATGGAAAAGTTATTTTATATGCTGACAAAGAAACAAAAAGTATAAAAAAAGCAATTGCTGAAACTGACAGAAGAAGAAGCATTCAATTAGCTTATAACAAAAAAAATAATATTAGTGCTACATCAGTTAAAAAAGAAATAAGTGACGTTTTAGAAAGTGTTTATGAAAAAGACTATGTAAAAATAAGTGAAGGTTCTAATATTGGTGGAAACTTAAAAAAACATCTTAAAGCTTTAGATAAAAAGATGAAAGAAGCTGCTTCTAATCTTGAATTTGAGGAAGCTGCTAAAATTAGAGATGATATAAGAAAGTTGGAAAGTAGTGAATTAGAAATTACATTAAATCCAAAAATAAGGCGGTATGATGTAAAAAATAAACTTTATCCTAAAGGTAGATCCACAATGGGAATGCCAGGAACAAAAGTTACAAAAAAAAGAGATAAAAAATGGAAGCACGGAAAATAATTATAACAGGTGGAGCAACAAGAATTGGTGCTGCAATTGCAAAAAAATTATCTGGTCCTAATAAAGAAATTCTCATTCATTTTAATAAATCAAAACTCAAAGCTGAAAAATTAAAAAAAGAATTATCAAATGATGGTACTAAAGTTTACTTAGTTAAAGGTGATTTAAGTAAAGAAAATGATGTAAATAAAATAGTAAAATATGCAAAATCAAAACTTAAATATTTTGATTGTCTAATTAATAACGCTTCTTTATTTGAAAATGATAAATTAGAAAACTTTACAACAGATAGTTGGGGGGCAACATTTAAGAACAAATTTGAGAACACCTGCATTATTATCAAAAGAATTTGCAAAAAATGTAAAAGGAACAAATAACAACATTATTAATATTATTGATCAAAGAGTTTTTAAACTAACTCCATATTTTTTTTCATACACAATTAGTAAAACTGGACTTTATACTTTGACAAAGACTAGTGCCATGAGTTTGGCACCAAAAATTAGAGTAAACGGTATAGCACCTGGCCCAACTATTAAAAATCAAAGACAATCTGAAAAACATTTCAGAAAACAATACTTGGCAACTCCGTTAAAAAGGCAGGTGGATGTTGAGCAAATTTGTAATGCTGTTGACTTTTTTATAAAAAATATATCTATTACAGGTCAAGTTTTAGCAATAGATAGTGGACAAAATTTAAACTGGCAAACACCAGATATAATGGGCAAAGAATGAAAAGAAGCAATTTAAAGATTGTTAAAATAGATAAAAATAAAAGTCTCTTTAATTACGAAAAGAAAATTCTAATTCATGAATTAATTTTGAATTTAAAGCTTGGTTATTATGACTTTGAAAAGAAAAAACCTCAAAAAGTTAAATTTAGCCTAGAAATTGATTACGAAGATAAAAAACCATCAAGTGATAAAGACATAAAATCAATTGTTAATTATGGAACAATTGTAAAATTAATCACAAAACTTGTTAAAAAAAAACATTACAACTTCCTTGAAACATTAGCTGAGGCGGTATTTGATGAATTATTCAAAGATCAAAGAATTGCTAAAATAATGTTGAAAATTGAGAAATTAGAAATTCTTAAACAATGTTCATCTGTTGGTATTCAAATTACCAAAAAAAGAAGTCATGATAAGCTCTGAAATAGGAAAAGAAGTAATTAAAAAAGAGCTCTCGCTGGTCCCTAAACTTCCTGGTGTCTACAGGATGCTTAATGAAAAAAATGAAATACTTTATGTTGGAAAAGCAAAAAACCTTCCTAATAGACTTAAAAGTTACGTATCTGAAAAAAACCATATCATTAGAACAGAAAGGATGTTGTCTCAAACTCGAAAATTAGAGATAACAACAACTTCAAATGAAAGTGAAGCTCTACTTTTAGAAGCAAACCTAATTAAAAAATTTAAGCCAAAATTTAATATATTGTTGAGAGATGATAAGTCATTTCCATTTATCTTTATTGGTAACAAAGATAAATGGCCACAAATCAAACGACATAGAGGAAAAAAAACAAAAGAAGGATTTTATTTTGGACCTTTTGCATCAGCAGGTTCAGCTAACTGGACTATAAAGATGATCCAAAAAATTTTTCATCTAAGAGTTTGTGATGATACTGTTTTTAAAAATAGAGAAAGACCCTGTATCCTTTATCAAATTAAAAGATGTTCTGGTCCATGTGTTGGTTATGTTGAAAAAAATGATTATCAACAAACAGTTGATGATGCTATTGAGTTTGTTTCAGGTAAATCAAGAAAAATTCAAAAAAATCTCTCAAGTCAAATGGAAAAGGCAAGTGAGGAATTAGATTTTGAAAAAGCAGTAATTTTAAGAGATAGAATTAAAGCATTAAATATTATTCAGTCCTCTCAAAGAATTAATGAGGCAAATTTAATAGAGGCAGATGTCATTGCAGGATACAAAGAATCTGGAAAAACTTGTATTCAAGTATTTTTTTATCGTTCAAAACAAAATTGGGGTAACCAAGCTTTTTTTCCAAAACATGACCCTGATGAAAAATTAGGAGATATTTTAAATTCATTTGTTTCACAATTTTATGAAAATAAAAGTGTACCATCTGCAATTATATTATCTGAGGAAATAAAGGAAAAAGTTTTAATTGAAAAAACTTTAACTCAAAAAGAGGAAAAACAAATCAACATTAGTGTTGCTAAAAAAGGTTCAAAATTAAAAGTAGTTAATCAGGCAATTAAAAATGCAAAAGATAGTTTAAATAGAAAACTTTACGAAAGCCAAAATAATCGAGAACTTTTTGATGAAGTTTCAAAGAAATTCAATCTAGAAACAAATATAAATTTAATTGAGGTTTATGATAACAGTCATATCCAAGGAACAAATAGTGTTGGAGCTTTAATAGCTTATGGGGATGAGGGATTTATCAAAAAAAGATATCGAAAGTTCAACATCAAACACAAAAAAAATGAACAAGATGATTATGGAATGATGAGAGAGGTATTAAACAGAAGATTTAAACGTGCTGTTCAAGAAAAAGATAATTATCTCACGTTTCCTGATTTAGTATTAGTTGATGGAGGAAAAGGTCAATATTCAGTCGCAAGAGAAAGTTTGAATGAGTTAGGGCTCCATGACATTCCAATTATTGCAATAGCAAAGGGTAAATTTCGTAATAGTGGAAATGAAACATTTTTTCATAATGGCAAAGAATATAAATTTAGCAAAAATGACCCTACTCTATTCTTTCTACAAAGGATAAGAGATGAATCACACAGGTTTGCTATCAGTGCACATAGAGCAAAAAGAAAAAAAGGAATTAACAAATCTTTACTGGATCAAATTGAAGGTATTGGAGCAATTAGAAAACGAGCGCTATTAAACCATTTTGGATCAGCAAGATCTGTTGAATCTGCCAGTTTAGATGAAATTAAATCTGTTGAAGGTGTTGAGGAAAAAGTAGCAAAAAAGATATATAACTTTTTTCACGAATAATTATGTTAAAAAAAATTCCAAATATTCTAACAATAGGGAGAATAATAATTGTACCCTTCTTCGTTTTAGCTTTCTACCTTCCGGGATTCTATGGTGATTTAACTGCTTTAATTTTATTTATAATTGCTTCATTTACAGATTTTTTAGATGGCATGCTGGCTAGAATGTTAGGCCAGGAATCTAAATTAGGAGAATTATTAGATCCTATAGCAGATAAAATTATAGTTGCTACAGCCCTAATTTTGCTTGTGATGGATGGAACAATTCAAAATTATGAAGTGATTGCAGCTATAATTATTTTAACTAGAGAAATTTTAATTTCAGGATTACGAGAATTTTTGGCAAAAGGTCAGATTAAACTTCCAGTTTCAAATCTTGCTAAACTTAAAACATTATTACAAATGGTTGCTATTGCTCTTCTTCTTTCAGGAGATACTGGAAACAAAATAATTAACTTTGAAAATTATAATGCTCAAACTATTGGTATTATTCTTTTATGGTTATCTGCTGCAATTACATTATTTACAGGTTATGATTATTTGCGAAAAGGCATTGACCACGCAATATCTGAAGATAATAAAGATTAAGCTGCTTTTTTCTTTCTTACGAGTGCTTGATAACTTTCATTAAGATCTATAATGGTGTCACATACTTTGAATTGATTTTCTGCAATACAAGATACAGGTGTAACTTCAGCAGCAGTTCCTGTTAAAAAGCATCCTACAAAATTAGGAAGTTCTATTGGGCTGATTTTTCTTTCATGAACTTTTATATTTTTTGATTTTGCAATTCCTATTACAGTTCTTCTTGTAATTCCATCTAAGAATGAATCTGGTATTGGTGTATGAATTTCCCCATTTTTATCTTTAAAAAATACATTCGCCCCCGTTGCCTCAGCAATATTACCTTCATGATCTAACATTAGAGAGTCTGTGTAACCTTGTTTTTCAGCTTCATGTTTTGATAATGTACAAATCATATACAAACCTGATGCTTTAGTATCCCAAGGAATAGTATTAGGGGCTGGTCTTCTCCAGTTTGAAATATTTAATTTAATGCCTTCAATTTTTAATTTTGGATCAAAGTAAGATCCCCACTCCCAAGTAGCAATTGCAACATGAATTTTTGTATGTTGTGCTGATATAGCCATCATTTCAGTACCTCTCCAAGCTACTGGTCTCACATATCCATTTTCAACATTCTGAGTGGCAACAATTTTATTTGAAGCAGTGTTTATTTGTTCTTCAGTATAAGGAATTTCAAAACCCATTCTTTTAGCAGAATGAAAAAATCTGGATGTATGTTCCTCTAATTTAAAAATAGAACCATCATAAACCCTTTCACCTTCGAAAACACAGCTTGCATAATGCAAACCATGACTTAACACATGGAGCTTCACGTCTCCCCAGTCAACAAGTTCATCGTTGTACCAAATTTTTCCAGATCTTTTATCGTACGGTATCATTAGTGAAAATATTTTAAAATATCAGTGAAAAATATCTTTGTATCTTTGATATGTCAATATAACTTACCCATTATGAAAGAACTTTTGTATCTTAAAGACGATCAACTTAAGGGTTTAATTGAAAAATTATTTGTAAGTTACAGAGAGACGTTTTCTGACTCTAAAAAAATTTTAGATAAATATTCAATTGGTGTAGCTCACCATAAAGTAATTCATCTAATTTCCTCCTATGAAGGTATTTCTATCTCAGATCTTCTGAAAAAATTAAAAGTAACTAAACAAAGCCTTAACAGAGTATTAAAAGATTTAATTAAGTTAGATATCATCATATTTA
>CACHBY010000005.1 GCA_902578175.1 uncultured Pelagibacteraceae bacterium | reverse complement strand
AGAAGAAGAAAATGAATATACTGAGTATCATCTAAAAAATACAAAAAATACTCAAAAAAAATTATTTGATGAAATAAAAGGAAGAATAAAATTAGATGATGAAAGCTTACCTTTTAAAGATCACTCATATGAATACTGGACAAAGACCACCGCCAAAGGAAATTATTCTATAAAATTAAGAAAAAAAATTGGTTCGTCTGAAATTGAAGAAATATGGAATGGAGACAAAGAAAAAGAAAAATTAAATGTTGAATATTTTGGTGTTGGAGATCTAGAAGTTAGTAATAATGACCAATACCTTGGGTACTCATTAGATACCAAAGGCTCAGAGTATTATACAATTTATATAAGAAACATTAAAAATAATAAAATAATTTCAAAAGAGATCAAAGAAACATCTGGAAGTATAATTTTCAGTCTAGACGACAAATATCTTTTTTACTCCAAATTAGATGAAAATCATAGAGCTAGAAAAATTTATAGACATAAAATTGGAGATTTTAAAAACGAAGATGAACTAATCTTTAATGAAAAAAGTGAAGCTTTTACAGTTAGTATTGGATTAAGCTCAGATGAGAAATATTATTTCATAAACACTTCAGATCACAATACTTCGGAGCAATATTATTTTCATGTTAATGAAGAAAAACCAAATCCAAAATTAATAATTAAACGAGAAAAGGGAATTCTTTATTCTGTAAATTCATGGAATGGAAAATTTTATAATCACACAAATAAAGATGCGGAAGATTTTAAAATAGATATTTCAGAAACTTTAGAAAATCAAAACTGGAAGTCATTTATTGCTGCAAAGAAAGAGGTGTTAATTGGTGGTTGTACATTTTTAAAAAACTGGATAATTAGGTCAGAAACATCAAATGCTTTAGACAAACTCTTTGTTATCGATGCTTCAACAAACAAAGAAGAAGAATTAATTTTTTCTGACGAAAAAGTATATGTACCTGGAGTTTCATTAGCGCAAAGAAATAGAAATACAGATGAAGTTTATGTTTCATACTCTTCACCTAAAACACCTTCAAGAGTTTACAAATATAATTTAAAAACTAAGTCTAAAACATTTATAAAAGAACAAGAAATACCATCAGGACACAACAAAGATGACTATATAGTAGAGAGAATAGAGTATGAATCTCATGATGGAAGAATGGTTCCGCTCACAATTACAAGACACATAAATACAAAAATAGACGGTACAGCTAATTTATTATTATACGGATATGGATCGTATGGTAGTTCGATGAGTCCAAGTTTTTCTTCAACAAGACTTAGCTTAATAAATAGAGATATTATTTGGGCTACCGCACACATCAGAGGTGGAATGGAAAAAGGAATGAAATGGTGGAAAGAAGGAAAGTTAACTAATAAAAAAAATACATTTGAAGATTATATTTTTGCTGCAAAATATTTGATTGAAAACAAATACACCTCAAAAAGAAAAATAATAGGAATGGGTGGATCTGCTGGAGGTTTATTAATGGGTGCTGTTGTTAATCAATCTCCTGAATTATTTTTAGGTATAATTATGGCTGTACCTTTTGTAGACTCATTAACAACAAATCTTGATCACTCTTTACCTCTTACAGTTGGTGAATTTGATGAATTTGGTAATGCCAAAGAAAACAAAGAGCATTTTGATTATATTTTTTCATATGCTCCATATAATAATATAAGAAAAATGGATTATCCCCATATGCTAATAACAACTAGTTTGAGCGATAACAGAGTTTTGTTCGATGAACCTGCAAAATTTACTGCCAAACTTAGAGATTACAAAACTGATAATAATTTATTGCTACTCAAAACAGAAATGAATGCTGGCCATGGAGGTAAATCTGGTAGAGATGGCGCAATAGAAGAAATCGCATTAGATTATGCTTTTGCATTGAAAATTTCTGAAAAAATTTAATTTCTCATATATTGAAATTTTTTAAATCATACCTACATAAATTGTGTAAGTCGCCTTATGGGGCTTACTTAAAATAAACTTGCTTAAAAAAGGAGGATATTATGACAAGTAAGGATCTATCTATATTTAACTCACTAAGACCTTTTTCAATTGGTTTTGACGATATGTTTGACCAATTTGAAAATATGTTGGGAAACGGAAGTTTGACAATGCAATCAAACTACCCTCCGTACAACATTAGAAAAACTGGTAAGGATAATTATGCAATTGAAGTTGCGTTAGCTGGTTTCAATAAAAATGATGTTGAGGTTGAGTTTGAAGATAATTTATTGACTGTAAGAACAAAACAAGTTGATAAATCTGAAAATAATGATGTTAATGGAGAAATAATTCATAAAGGTATCTCTCAAAGACAATTCGCAAGATCATTCACTATTGCTGATGATGTTAAAGTTAATGGTGCTGAACTAAAAGATGGTCTTTTAACAATATCTTGTGAAAGAATCATCCCAGAACACAAAAAGAAAAAGCTTATTGAAATAAAATAAGTCTTAAACCTTACTTGTGGGGATTTCTCCCCACAAGTTTAAATTAATTATTTCTTTGCCATTATAGCATTAAGAACAAATGCTAATAATCTTTAAAAACAACCATTAGATGCAAATCCAATAACTATTTTGTCTGGATTTATTTCAAATCTTCTTTCACAAGGAAAACCATATTTTTTTGTATTGTATATCATTACAAAGTTTCCTTTTTCATTTTCAAAATCCTCGTCTGGTTTTCCCAAATCCATTTGCAATTTATTTGCAGATTGACCAATATATTCACTTAACTTCTTGTTCTCTTTTTCAATAACTGCATCAGTTTTTTTTTTAACTGTTTGACAACCTGAGAAAATAATTATTAAAATTAAAAGACTTATTACCGATTTAAATTTTGACATAACTTTAAATAACATTTTTTTTTAAATTAATTATTAACTTTAAAGTTGTATAAATAATTTATCTATAACTATTATTATTATTATCTTTAATTATATTAACAAATGTGTTCTTTATTTGATAATTCAAGCATATGAATGAAAAAGCCCTAGAAACGATACTAAATGTATTTTTAAATAAGGTTTTACCCCTCACTGAAAAGGGTGTTGCTAAAGGCAGTAAAGTATTTGGAGCTGCTATAATTAAAAAAGATGATTTATCTCTTGTTATTGCGGAAACAAACAACGAGATAGAAAATCCATTGTGGCATGGAGAGATGCATACACTTAAGAAATTTTATGAATTAGATGCAAGCACAAGGCCCAATGAGAAAGACTGTATGTTTTTAAGTTCACATGAACCCTGTAGTATGTGCTTAAGTGCAATCACTTTTTGTGGATTTGATAATTTTTATTATTTGTTTCCATACTCCACAACAAATGATGATTTTAATATCCCTCATGACCTGAATATACTAAAGGAAGTTTTTAATATCAGTGACGGAAAATATAATAAAGAAAATTCATATTGGAAAAGTCAAAATATAAATTTACTTATTGACAATTTACCTACTTCAGAAAAAGAAAAAGTTTTAAACATATTAGACGAAATTAAAAAAAGATATTTAACTTTATCGAGTCAATATCAGAAAAATAAGTATGGAAATTCTATACCATTAAATTAATTAATGAATACAAACCTTAAAATTTCAAATGTAACTAAAATATATCCTGGGTGTGTTGCAAACGACGATGTTTCACTCGAGTTTAATAGTGGTAAAATTTACGCTCTTCTTGGAGAAAATGGTGCTGGAAAATCTACACTTGTTAAAATTCTCTCAGGTGTAGTCATTCCTGATGAAGGTAAAATTTATTTAAATAAAAATATTCTAAAACTTAATTCACCGTCAGATGCAAAAAAAAATGATATTGGAATGGTATTCCAGCATTTTAATCTTTTTGAAACTTTGTCTGTATTTGAAAACTTAATAATAGACTCAGATGAACAAAGAGAAAATTTAAAAGAAAAAATAGATACAATCATGAAAAAATACAATTTTTTTATTGATCTTGATGTTCCTATTCTCAATTTATCAGCAGGTCAAAAGCAAAAAGTAGAAATAATAAGATGCCTTATTAGAAGCCCAAAAGTTTTAATTATGGATGAACCCACATCGGTATTAACTGAGCAAGAAACCAGTGAATTATTCTTATCATTAAAAAAATTTTCAGAGGAAGGAATTTTAATTATTTATATAACCCATAAACTAAAGGAAGTTATGCAACTTTGTGATGAAGTTGCTGTGATGAGAAGAGGAAAATTGGTATCTGTAAGCCAAATCAATAATGAAAATATAGAATCTCTTGCTAACAAAATGGTAGGTCAGGATTTAAAAATAATTAAGAAAAAAAAGGAAAATACTTCGTCAGAACAATTAATTAAAATAACAAATCTTAATTTTACAAGTGAAGATCCTTTTGAAACAAACTTAGTTGATATTAATTTTTCACTAAATCGAGGGGAATGTTTAGGAATCGCTGGCATATCAGGAAATGGCCAAAGTGAATTATTTCAAGTGTTAAGTGGTGAAATTATATCAAATAAGAATTCCATAGAATTTAATAAAAATTTTATTGGGGATTTAAATCCTCAAGAAAGAAGAGAATATTTAATGGCTTTTTCTCCAGAAGATAGGCTTGAACAAGCTGCTATTCCACAAATGGCAATTTTTGAAAATGTAGCTCTAAACAATTTTAAATCCTCAAATTTTTTTAATAATGGATTAATAAATGAAAGCAAAATTAAAGAGCATTCAAAAAAAATAATTTCAGACTTTAATGTAAATACTGACAACATAGATTTAAAAAGCCAATTTTTATCTGGAGGAAATTTACAAAAATTAATTATTGGAAGAGAATTAATAACATCTCCAGATTTATTGATTTGTTTTAATCCTACATGGGGTTTGGACGTTGGAGCTATAAATTATATTCATGAAACATTAATTAAAATAAATGAACAAAATAAATCAATAATACTAATATCAACAGACACTGACGAGTTGTTAAAATTAAGTGACAAAATTTCAGTAATCCATAGAGGAAAATTATCAAAAATAATGAATGCTGATGATGTTACCTCTGAGAAACTTGGGATACTTATGGGAGGAGGAAATTGATTAAAATTGTAAAAAGAGATCAACCTTCAAAAGCTATATTTTTCTTTACACCTGTCCTAGCTATTTTTCTCACATTGATAGCGGGAGGTATAATTTTTTATATTTTAGGTTTTAAACCATTTGAAGCACTAAAATTTTTTTTCATAGTTCCAATTGCAGATAAATATGGTTTCAGTGAATTACTATTAAAAGCCACACCACTTTGTCTAATAGCGATTGGTTTATCTTTTTGTTTTAAAAGTAACAATTGGAATATTGGAGCAGAAGGTCAATTAACTTTTGGGGCTATAGTTTCAGGAGGAGTTGCATTATTATTTTATGATCAAGAAGGTTTCTATATTCTACCAATAGTAATATTGGCTGGTGCAATTGGTGGTATGATATATGCATCAATACCTGCAATATTAAAAACTTACTTCAATACTAATGAGATATTAGTAAGTCTTATGTTGGTATATGTTTCAAAATTAATTTTAGATTATCTTGTTGTCGGTCCTTGGAGTAATCCAGAAGGATTTAATTTTCCTGAAACTAGACAGTTCAGTGACTCTGCAAGACTTCCTTTATTATTTGAAGGACTAAGAATTCACGCAGGAATATTTTTAGCATTAGCTGCAGTGGTTATAAGTTGGTTTGTTTTTTATAAAACATATTTGGGTTTCCAAATGAAAGTTTCAGGTTTTAGTTTAAAGACAGCAAAATATGCTGGCTACAAAGGTAAAAAAATGATTATCCTGGTATTTTTAATAAGTGGAGCTTGTGCAGGTTTAGCAGGCGTAGGAGAAATAACTGGACCCATTGGACAGCTTCATAGAGAAGTATCTCCAGATTATGGATTTACTGCTATTATTGTTGCATTTTTAGGTCGCTTACATCCTGTGGGAATAATTTTTGCATCTCTAGTTGTTGCAATTACTTATCTGGGTGCTGAAACGGCACAAATCTTTATGCAAATACCAAAATATACAGGTCAGGTTTTTCAAGGGATGATTTTATTTTTTCTTCTTGCTTCTGACTATTTACTCTTTTTCAAATTTAAATTTATAGATTCAAAAAAATGATAGTAGATATAAATTTTGTTGGACTAATAATTGCATCTATAATGGCTTCTGCAGTTCCTTTGATTTTGGCGTCTTGTGGTGAATTAATTACTGAAAGATCTGGGGTTCTAAACCTTGGTGTTGAAGGAATGATGATCATTGGAGCTATTTCAGGCTTCGCACTAATGACGGTTACTGGAAGTTTAATTATAGCAGTTTTTGGTGCAATGTTAGCTGGAGTTTTAATTTCAACAATTTTTGCATTTCTTACTCAAACATTAATTACAAATCATGTCGCTACTGGTTTGGCTCTCACTATTTTTGGAATAGGAATTTCTGCAATGATTGGAAAAAACTTTGTGGGTATTCCTGGAAAAGAGTTTCCTGTTTTGTTTGAAGGTTTAAAAGACACAATACCACTTTTAAGTCCAATATTATTTGGTCATTCAATAGTTTTTTATTTTGCTTTTGCCCTACCCTTCATAACTAGCTACTTTTTAAAAAAAACAAAAATTGGATTAATTGTTAGAGCTGTAGGAGACTCGCCTGAGTCTGCCTCTAATCAAGGGATAAATGTAAGGTTGGTTCGTTACGCTTGTATACTTTATGGAGGCGCAATGTGTGGACTTGCAGGGGCGTATTTGTCAATGATTTATACTCCACAGTGGATTGAAAATATGACAGGTGGTAGGGGCTGGATTGCACTTGCTCTAGTAGTTTTTTCAACATGGAACCCTATTAAAATTTTAATCGGTGCGATGATTTTTGGTGGATTGACCATTATTCAATTTCATATGCAAGCAATCGGAGTAAGAATTCCTGTTCAATTTTTAACAGCCCTACCTTACATAGTAACAATAATAGTTTTAGTTGTAATTTCTCGTGATAGTAGAAAAATAAGACTAAGCACTCCTAGTTCTTTGGGGAAATCTTTTCATAAAGACAATTAATTTTAAAATAATCATTTTTTTTTAGATAATTTAATTTAAGTTTAATTAATTAAAAAAATCAAAAGGGGAAATAAATTTATGCATAAATTTTTAATTCGTTCTTTCGTCTCTTCTTTAGTTTTATTATTTACACTAACTGTGGCTGCAGTTGCAAAAGATGTAAAAGCAGCATTTGTTTATATTGGTCCGACTGGTGACCATGGATGGACTTATCAGCATGATGTAGGTAGAAAAGCTGTTGAAGCTGCCGGATTTAAAACAACATACGTGGAAGGTGTTCCAGAAAGTGCTGATGCTGAAAGGGTTCTTAGACAATTAGCTAATTCCGGTCATGACATTATCTTTACAACTAGCTTTGGATATATGAATCCTACTAACAAAGTTGCAAAAGAGTTTCCAAATGTAAAATTTGAACATGCTACTGGATATAAAAGAGAGCATCCAAATGTTGCTACTTACGCAGCTAGATTCTATGAAGGTAGAACTATTTTGGGAACAATTGCCGGAACTATGACTAAATCTAATGTGATTGGATATGTTGCATCTTTTCCAATACCTGAAGTAATAAGAGGTATCAATTCATTTACTTTAGCAGCTCAAAAAGTTAACCCAAATATTAAAACTAAAATTGTTTGGGCTTTCACTTGGTACGATCCAGGTAAAGAAGCAGAAGCAGCAAAAGCTTTAATTGATCAAGGTGCTGATATAATTGCTCAACATACAGATAGCACTGCTATTGTTCAAATGGCTGAAAAAGCAGGAGTATATGCTTTTGGACAAGCAAGTGATATGGATAAGTTTGCACCAAAGGCTGTATTAACTTCAGTTGAGAATAACTGGGGACCATATTATGTCGATAGAGTTAAAGCTGTTGCAAATGGTACATGGAGTCAAAAAGATACATGGCACGGTATAGGAGACGGCATGGTAGTAATCTCTGGTTTAGATTCTCAAATGCCTAGTGACCTACAAGCAAAAGTTAAAAAACTTCAAGCAGATTTAGCATCTGGTAAAGTTCATTCTTTCACTGGACCTATTTATGACCAAAAAGGGAATTTAATGGTTGCAGAAGGGAAAACTGCAGATGATGGTATGCTAGCAGGTATGATGACTTATGTTAAAGGTGTCGAAGGAGATATACCTAAGTAAGCTTTTAAACTTATAAAAATTTAAAAGGCCGGTTTTTTTAACTGGCCTTTTTTATATTTGATGTTTTTTTTTAATTTCATCAATTCTTAATTCTTCATAAATTTCGAAGGGCTGTACGATCCAAGGATTACCAGTAAGTTTTTTTGCACAAAAATCTGGCTCAAATGTTGATTTCTTTTTTTTAAACAACGTAGCAGTTTTAATATCCTCTATTTTATCTTTTATCGGTTCATATTTTTTTAACCAGTCTATACTTTTATTGAAAGTTATTCCTGTATCAGATAAATCATCACATAAAAGTATTTTACCACCCATGCTAGGTGCTATAGAACTCATTTCTCTAGAAAAAACAATATCACCTTGCTCATCTTCTACTCCTTTACCACTATAAGATTCAACTGCAAGATATGCGCATTTTAATTTAAATATTCTACTTAATACATCTATCATTGGAGCTGCTCCACGCATTATGCCAATGAGTATTGTTGGTTTATATCCACTTTCATCAATTTGAATTGCTAGCTTTTCAACAGTCTTGTTGTACTCGTCCCAACTAACAATCATTTTTTCTGTCATAATTTTTTAATATCTATTTATTTAAATAATAAAACTAAAACTGCAAGAACGATAAGTGCAATTATTGAAGATATTAAAATATACAACCTATGAATGTTTCTTCCTCTTAAATTAAAATAATGTCGTGCTACTCCAGTGATAACTGCTAATGCACATAATATTAGCCAATTATATTGATGATAAACTAAGAAACTAGAATGTCCAGAAAGCATTATAAACAATACTAAAAAAGTGGAATAATTATTATGAATTGATCTTTGTTTAGCTGCTAGAGATAAACTCATATCAAATTTTTCACCTCTTTCACTACTACTGATTATGTTCATTTGATTGGGTATAATTACCGTGAAAACATTACCAAACATATTGGTTCCTATAATTAGTCCTACACTTAAAATTGCGAATTTTGGTCCAAACAATTTTGTTAAACCAAAGGAAACGGCTGCTAATAAAATGATTGCTGTAGATATAAATAGTACATTATTTTCAATCAATTTCGATTTACACAATAGATCATATATAAACCAAAAAATAATTAATGATAAAAGTGAGATAATAATGGCGTAACTAGGAGGCATTAACAGGACACGTTTATCAACCATTAATACACCAGCATTATAATAATAAATTACAACTAAGAGCAACATTCCTGTTACAAAAGTTAGGTAACTTTGCCATTTAAAAATTACCAATCTATTTAAATAATCCTGAGGTGGTGAAGTTTTTAACCTTGTAAGTTTATAAAAAAAACCAGAATGCATCAGATATCCTTCTCCATCGACATCTTTGCTTGTTATGTTTTTATTTAAATTATTGTCTAAGTAATTAAATAAAAAACTGTTACCTACCCATAATATTGCAAATACTACATGGCCCCATCTTAGAATAACCTCTAACCATTTTATTGTATAAGGTAAGAATTCCATCAGTATTTTATTTTATCTACCTTATTATCCCAAATTTCAAATGCTTTTAAAGCTTCTTCTCTAAGCATTTGCACCATTTTAATTTTCCTATCATCAATTTTTTTTGGAATTTCTGTATAAATAAAAGAGTCATCAAAATCTATATTTTTTGCGTCTTGTCTAGTGTTTGCATAATATACTTTATCTAATCTTGACCAGTAAATTGCTGAAAGACACATCGGGCAAGGTTCACATGATGTATAAATCTCACATCCAGAAAGATCAAAAGTATTTAAATTTTTACAGGCCTCTCGAATTGCTACTATTTCTCCATGAGCGGTTGGATCATTTGTAGAAGTAACTTTGTTAGAGCCCTCTGCAATAATCTTTTGATCCTTGACTATAACACTTCCAAACGGACCACCTATAGTATTCGCACTTTTAATTGATAGCTCAATGGCTTTTGCCATAAATTTTTTTTCATTTTCCATTTTAATTTTTTATTTTATTTTTAATTTTATTAACACTCATTAAAATTCTTTCAGGTGTTGCTGGTGCATTAAGTTCTGGTGTAAACTGATAATTTCCAACTGAAGCAACTGCATCTTTAATTGCATAAAAGACGCTCATGGCTAACATTAGAGGAGGTTCACCTGTTGTCTTTGCTTTATTAACAACTTTTTCTTTATTTATTCCCTCTTTAAAAATTTCTACATTAAATTCTTTTGGAATATCACTGACGGCAGGTATTTTATAAGTTGATGGAGAGAAAGTTGTAATCTGACCATTTGATTTCCAATTAAGTTCTTCAATTGTTAACCAACCTTGTCCTTGAACAAAGCCCCCTTCGATCTGACCTAATTCAAGTGCAGGATTTATTGGTTTTCCTGCATCATGCAAAATATCAACTCTTTCTAGGATATTTTCACCAGTTAGTGTATCTATAGTAACTTCTGAAACAGCTGCACCATAACAAAAGTAATAAAATGGTCTTCCTCTAAATTTTTTTTTATCAAAGTTTATTTTTGGTGTTGAATAAAATCCTGAGGATGAAAGAGAAATTCTATTTAAATATGCTTCTTGAATAATGGTTTTAAATTCAAATTGTCTGTTTCCAAATATTATATATTGATCCTTATAAATTGCTTCTTGATTGTAGATCTTATATTTTTTTTTAATAAATTTTTCTAAATTTAATTTAATTTTTGCCACTGCGTTTAACGCTGCAGCACCATTAAGGTCTGTGGTTGAAGATGCGGCACTAGCTGAGGTATTTGGAACCTTTGCTGTATTTGTGGATGAAATATGTACTAAATTATATGGTAATCCTAGAGAATTAGCCACTAGTTGAGCTATTTTTGTGTGAGTTCCTTGACCCATTTCTATACCACCATGGTTCAAATACACACTTCCATCTGTATAAATATGAACTAAAGCTCCAGCTTGATTTAAATGAATTGTTGTAAATGAAATCCCAAATTTTAATGGTGTAATAGCTATACCCTTTTTTTTAAATTTATTTTTTTCGTTAAATTTTTTTATATCTAAATATCTTTTCTTATAATTAGATTTATTTTCTAAATTTTTAAATATTTCATTAATCACATTATCTTCAATAGTCATTCCATAGTGTGTTACATTTTTTTTATCTTTTTGATAAAAATTTTTCTTTCGAACTTCAATAGGATCTATTTTTAAATACCTTGAAATATTATCTATAATATTTTCTATAGCCATCATTCCTTGATTTCCACCAAAGCCTCTAAATGCAGTTGAAGTTGGAATATTTGTCTTACATAAATTATTTGTTACCTCGATATCTGATATGTAATACGCATTGTCTATATGAAGTAGAGCTCTTTCATTTATTGCTGCTGACAAATCAGGCGACATTCCACAATTTGATGACAAGTTAATTTTTAATCCTTCAATAATTCCTTCGTCATTAAATCCAACTTCGTATTCAGATAAAAATTCATGCCTTTTACCAGTCAAAATTATATCGTCGTCTCTATCTAGTCTTAATTTTACAGGCTGACCTGTTTTTTTTGACAACAAAGCACAAATACATGCAGTCATGAAATTTGTCTCTTTACCTCCAAATCCACCTCCAATTCTTCTGACTTCAACATTTATTGAATTACTTTTTTGATTAAACATTTTTGCAATTAATTGTTGTGTCTCAGAAGGATGTTGTGTTGAACTGTAAACTAAAAAATTATCATCTTCCTTAGGTATAACAAAAGCTGCCTGACCTTCTAAATAAAAGTGTTCTTGACTTCCAGTTGTAAAATTCCCTTTCAAATTATTTTTTGAATTTTTTATTTTCTTAGAAGGGTTTCCTTTTTTAATTTTTCTAGGCTTAAACAAAAACTGTTTTTTATTTAAAGCATCTTTAATTGTGATAACTGGTTTTAAATCTTTATAGGTGATTTTGGCCTTTAATACCGCTTTTCTTGCAAGTTCAGTAGTTGTAGCAGCCACAGCAAACAATGGTTGACCAAAAAACTCAACTTTTTTAACTGGAAATATCGGATCACCATCAAAAACAGGACCTACATCGTTTCTTCCAGGTATATCACTTTGAGTAACTATTGATATTACCCCTTCACTTTTTTTTACATCACTTAAGTCTATTTTTTTGATTATTGCATGAGATTTTTTACTTAAACCAATAGCACCATAAATTGTATTTTTTGGTTCATTAATGTCGTCAGTGTATTCAGCGTATCCACTTACATGCTTATAAGCACTATCATGTGGTCTTAAATCATTAATATAATTCTCTTTGCTCATTTAATTGACTCTGGTTAGTTTATTAGTGTCTATTTCTACGAAACATTTCATCAATAAATTTTTTGCTATCTCTAGCCTATATTCTTTACTTGCTCTCATGTCCCCTATAGGACTTAAATCTTTATCAAGAGAATTTCTGGCTTGATTAAAAGTACTTAAATTAAGAGGTTTATTCTTAAGAATTTTCTCACAGGCTTTAGCTCTTTTTGGTACGGCTGCCATACCTCCAAAGGCAATAAAAACCTCTTTAATTTTATTTTTATCAATTTCAAAATTGAAAGATCCACAAACAGATGAGATATCATCATCAAATCTTTTTGATATTTTAAATGCTTTAAAAATATTTTTCTTAAATAATGGTATTTTTATTGAGTGAATAAATTCATTCTTTTTTAATTTAGTTTTTCTGTAATCAATGAAAAAATTATTTATAGGAATTACTTTCCTTTTGTCGAATCCTTCAATTAAAATTTCAGCATTTAAAGATAATAAAATTGGTAAGGTATCACCTATTGGAGAAGCTGTAGCAATGTTACCACCTATAGTTCCTACATTGCGAATTTGAACAGAACCATATCTTTTAAGAACTAAATAAAAATCTGGATAATGTTTTTTAATTTCTTTTTCAAATTTTATTAAAGGTGTAGAAGCGCCAACCTCCAAGTAATTTTTATTTACTTTTATAAAGTCTAATTCTTTTATTTCTTTTAAATCAATTATAAATGGAATTTCTTTTCTTTCTTTTGTAACTTTTAAAGATAAGTCTGTTCCACCTGCAATAAAATTAAAATTAGAATATTTTTTAATTATATTTTTTAAATCTTTAATGTTTTTTGGTGAAAAATAAATTTTATTATTTTTTTTTATATAAATATTTTTTGGTTTAATTTTTTTTAATAATTGAATTACTTTATTATTATTTTTACTAAATTGATCACTCTTGTTTTTCTTATTTAAACTTTTTGCAGCATCTATTATGGGTCTATAACCCGTGCAACGACATAAATTACCTGATATAGAATCTGTTATTAATTCATCATTAAGATATTTGTTATTTTTAAACATTGAAAATAAAGACATAACAAAACCTGGTGTACAGAAACCACATTGTGAGCTATGAAATTTTACCATCGCATCTTGCACAGGATGAAGTTTGCCATCTTTGGAAACTAAATCTTCTACAATTAAAAGTTGTTTACCATTTAATGATGGAACAAATGAAATACAGGAATTAATTGCTTTATATATAACTTTATTATCAACTAATTCGCCTAAAACAATTGTACACGCTCCACAACCACCCTCTGAACATCCTTCTTTAGTTCCAGTCTTTTTTAATTCAGTTCTAATATAGTTAAGTAATGTTTGATTTGGATCAGGATTATTGATTACTATAAGCTTGTCATTTAATAAAAATTTAACTGAACTTGATATCACTTAACTACCTCTATAAGTAGAATAACTCCAAGGTGAAACAAGTAAAGGAACATGATAATGCTGTGAGGGATCTGAGATACCAAATCTGATAACAACATCATCTAAGAATGGTACATCGTTAACTGCAGATGTATTTTTAAAATAATCACCAATATGAAAAACTAATTCATATTTACCCTTAACAAAAATACTTCCCTCTGCTAATGGAGAGTTAGCTCTGCCGTCGTCATTGAGTTTTGTTGAAGTTAATTTTTTTCGTTCTGAATTACTAATATAAAACAGCTCAACTTTTATTCCTTCGCCAGGTTTGCCAGAATATACATCTAAAACATGAGTTGTGAGCTTTGTCATAAAATTATAGTATCATTTAATTTCAAACTTAAATTATTTAAAGTTATATGAGAACAATAGATAACATTAACGATCTAAACAAGTCTGATTTTTTGTCTGTATTTGGTAATGTTTTTGAAAAAACTGAATCAATTGCTGTGGAAGCTTTTGAGTCAAAACCATTTAAAAACTTTGAAGATATTGTGTTTAAAATGCTTGATATTTATGAAAATTACGAAAAGAATAAAATTTTAGAAATTTTAAATGCACATCCTGAGCTTGCTGTAGCAAAAAAAATGACCTCTGAATCTATATCAGAACAAGCCTCTGCAAAATTAAACCAATGTTCTAATGATGAATATGAGGAATTTAAAAAATTAAATTCAGAATATAAAAAAAAGTTTAATTTTCCTTTTATAATTGCCGTAAAAGGTAAAGATAAACATGAAATACTTATGAATTTTAGACAAAGAATACAAAGTGATGTAGAAAGTGAATTCCTTGAAGCAAAAAAACAGGTAAAAAAAATCGCAACCTTTCGTTTGAATGAAATAAACAAAAAATGAAAAAATTTATAAGTGCAAAAATGATTAACTTAGCAGATCCAAGAATTGGATCTAAAATTATATTTAAAACTGATGATTTTTTTGCAGCTGCTCATAGAATTTTAAACATCGAAACTCCAGTTTTTAAAGATGGACTATTTGACAAACATGGTAAATGGATGGATGGATGGGAAACAAAGAGAAGAAGATCAAAAGGTTTTGATTATTTAATTTTAAAACTTGGTAAACCTGGAAAGATATTTGATATAGACATTGACACAACACACTTCAATGGAAACCAGCCCACACATGCTTCTTTAGAGGGCTGCTTAAGTGAAACAAAGCCCAATAAAAAAACAAAATGGATTTCTTTACTCAGCAAAAAAAAACTTGAGCCAAGCCGAAACCATAGCTTCAAATCAAACAACAAATCTGTTTTTAATTATATAAGACTTAACATTTTTCCAGATGGTGGAGTTGCAAGACTAAGACTTTATGGAAAAATTGAAATGGACAAAAACTTTTTAAGTAACAAAACTATCAACCTTACATCTGTTTTAAATGGCGCTTCAATTATTGGTTGTAATAATGAACATTTTGGCAAAGCTGAAAATGTCATAGCGCCTGATAAAGCAAAAAATATGGGAGATGGTTGGGAAACAAGAAGAAGTAGAGGAAAAAACTTTGATTGGCTTATAATAAAATTTGGAAAACCAGGATTAATAAAAAAATTAGAGATAGATACCCATCATTTTAAAGGAAACTATCCAGATAGTTGTTCAATTCAAACTGCAAGTATTTCAAAAGATCTGTCCAATAAATCAATTGTCAATAATTCAAAAAATTGGAAGTTTATTTTAAATAAGTCAAAGCTGTCAGCTCACAAGAAACATATTTTTAAAAAATTCCTAATTAAAAGAAGTAAGGAAAATTATCTTAAAATAAATATCTATCCAGATGGTGGAATTTCAAGAATAAGGGCATTCGGAAATTTTGTGAAATGAAATTAATAAAAGCAAAAAAAATAACCAAAAAAAATTTTTCTAAATTTGGTCAATTAATAGATACATCTAAAAAAAATCCTATAAATATTAATGATGGTTATGCAAAAAGATTTGATAATTTAATCAATATAGATACTTCTAAAAAAAAAGGAAAAGCAATAGTTAGTATTTTTAAAGCAAAAAAAAGAAAGTTTCCTATGAAAATTGAAATGATGGAAAAACATCCTTTAGGAAGCCAAGCCTTTATACCAATGGAGGATACAAAATTTTTAGTATTTGTAGCACCAAGAGGAGATAAACCAGATATAAATAAAATTCAATCATTTGTAGTCCCCAAACAAACTGGCGTAAATTACAATGCTGGCATTTGGCACTTTCCACTTATTTCTATTAAAAATATGAATTTTCTAATTGTTGATAGAAAGGGAAAAGGAAACAATCTTGTAATTTATAAATTTAAAAAAGATAAAATTATTTTAAAAAAATGAAAAAAAAATATCCAAGAGATTTGGTAGGATATGGTTCCAAAAAAGTTAAAGTAAGATGGCCTGGTAATGCTAAGTTGGCTTTACAATTTGTACTTAATTATGAAGAAGGAGCTGAGAATTGTACCCTTCATGGTGATAAAACTTCAGAAGTATTTTTATCAGAAATTATAGGAGCAAAACCAATTAAAGGACGACACCTAAATATGGAGTCAATTTATGAATATGGATCAAGAAGAGGTTTTTGGAGAATTCACGATTTATTTAATAAAAAAAAAATTCCACTTACTATTTTTGGAGTTGGTATGGCCTTAGAGAGAAATAAAGAAGTTTGTTCAGCTATAAAAAAAGCAAATTATGAAGTTGCTAGTCACGGGTGGCGGTGGATTGATTATCAAAATGTATCAAAGAAAAAAGAAAAGAATGATATGAAACTTGCAATAAAATCTATAAAAAAAATTTTTGGCACTCAACCTGCTGGTTGGTACACTGGCAGGTGTAGTACAAATACTTTAGATTTAGTAATTGATAATGGTAATTTTTTATACTGTAGCGATACATACAGTGATGATCTTCCTTATTGGATAAAAAAAGGTAATAAAAAACAACTCATGGTTCCTTACACACTTGATAACAATGATATGAGATTTGTAACCAATCAAGGTTTTAATTCAGGTGAACAATTTTATAATTATTTAAAAGATAGTTTCGATGCTCTTTATGAGGAAGGAAAAACCTCACCAAAAATGATGTCTGTTGGCTTGCATTGTAGATTAATTGGAAGGCCTGGTAGAATACAGTCGCTTAAAAAATTTTTAAATTATATTCATAAATTTAAGGATATTTGGATTTGCAAAAGAGTGGATATAGCAAAGCATTGGATAAAAAATTATAGTTAAAATTTTTATTATTGTTCTGCAGCTATAGAAGTATAATGAGCAACTGCCTCTATTTCCTTATCAGTTAGTATACCCTCCATTGCAGGCATTACCCCTATACCGTTTCTAACTGCCATTATAATTCTTTGAATATCAGGTCTGATTTCATTTAAATTTGGACCAACCATTGCGTTCGATCCAGCATCTGAGAGCATATGGCATGCTGCACAATTACCAGCTCCTAGAAAAACTTCTTTTCCTTTATTAAATAATTCATCAGCATTAACATAAATATTTGATGAAAAGAGTATTATAAAGAAAGCTATAAAATATTTTAAAAATAATTTTTTCACTATAAATTTGGTATCATAAATAAAAAAAACTAAAAAGATAAATTTCTTTAATGGAAAAACAGATCAAAAGAACAATTTTAGAACAGGCAAGAGACTGGTACAAATCTAATAGAAAAGTAATACTTGCAAGAGTAATACAAACATGGGGTTCTTCTCCTTGCCCAGTTGGAAGTAACATGATTGTTAACGACAAAGGCGAATTTTTTGGATCTGTTTCCGGAGGATGTGTTGAATCAAATGTAATAGAAGAATGCTTAGATTTGTTAAAAAATAATAATTCATTTAAGCAATTAGAATTTAAAGTATCTGATGACAACGCCTGGAATGTGGGCCTTGCCTGCGGAGGTGAAATCAAAATTTATATTGAGAAAATAAATTCATGAAATTAGAAATACTCAATGAAATAATTCAAAAAAAATCTTCTAGTCAAAATTTTGCTTTACTTACAAATCTGACAAATGGAAATAGTGAAATTTTTGAATTTGGTAAATTATTAAGTATCGATTTTGAGAATTATAAAAAACAAATAGAGAATTATCATAGTTTAAAAAAAAATGGAGTAATTGATGGTACTCAAATATTCATTCAAAATTTTACAAAACCAATAGAGGTTATTATAGTAGGAGCAGTTCATATTGCTCAATATTTAGTTGATTTATTTAAAAATCTGAATTTTGTAATCACAATAGTTGATCCTAGAAAATTTTTTATTACTGACGAAAGATTTCCAAATGTAAAAATTATAAATCATTGGCCTGAAGAAATTTTTAAAAAATTAGAAACAGACTCTAACAATGCTTTAATCACTTTAACTCATGATCCAAAAATAGATGATCCAGCATTAAAGCATGCACTTAAAAATAAATTTTTTTATATTGGGGCGCTTGGAAGCAAAAAAACTCATACCAAAAGATGTCAAAGATTAAAGGAGAGTGGATTTACTGAAGAAGAAATAGCTTCCATACACGGCCCAATAGGCATTAAACTTGGAGGAAAATCTGGTCCTGAAATAGCTCTCTCAATTGTTTCTCAACTTGTTCTGGAGTCTAACAAATTATTATTGAACTCTAAAAAATAAAAAAATAAATTGATTAAATGAAAAAAGGTTACGTTGTTTGTGTTTACGAAAATATAAAAGACCAAGAACTTTTAAATAATTATGCATCAAAATCAAAAAGTGCTGTTGATAAATATAAGGGTATTTTTTTGGTAAGAGGAGGAAATAAGATTACAACTGAAGGAAAAGAATTTGTTAGAACAGTAGTAATCGAGTTTGAAACATTTGATATAGCTAAAAATTTTTTTTACTCAGAAGAATATCGAGCTGCACATGCTATCTTAGCTAATAGTGTTATTAGAAATCATCAAATAATCGAAGGTACTTAATATTGTATTGGTTCGGGATCAATGCTTCTCCATAAATACCAAGTAGCAACTGAACAATACGGTGAAAATCTTTTATTCAGTAACCTTACATAAGATTCTGATGGTAAATATTTCTTATTATAATTTTTTGAAATAGCTCTTAATAAACCAATATCTTGTATGGGCCAAATATTAGGACGATTGTAAGTAAACAATAAAATCATTTCAGCTGACCATCTTCCAATTTGTCTTAATTTAGAAAGATAAATTATAGCATCTTCATCTGACATGCTTGGAATTATTTTTGGATTAAATGTTTTACTTAATACTTGTTCTGCTAAACTTTTTATACCTTTTACTTTTTGTCTACTTAATCCACAGCTTTTTAATTGAGAGCTAGAGAGTTTGCTTACTGTTTTTGCATTAATTTTATTTTTACACTTTTTTTTAAACTTTAAAAAAACTGAGTTAGCAGCAGCTACACTAATTTGTTGACCAATAATACTTTTGCAAAGAGAGAAAAAAACATCTCTTCTTGATGTAAGAACGGTTTCTGATGGTGACTTGTATTTTTTAATTAGAGAAGACATAATTTTATCTTTTTTTGAAAGATATCTTTTGGCTGTGTTCCAGTATGGAGGAATTTTACTCATGACGTGAAACAGATAACTTTTTTTTCAAATACATCTCTCTTCTAAATATAATAATAGATGAAACAATAACCAATAAAGCACCTAATAAAGTTTTAGAAGTTGGTATTTCATTCCAAATAAAATATCCAAATATTATTGCAAATACTAATCCAAGATATTTTAAAGGAGAAACCAAACTCACTTCTGAATATTTATATGATTGTGATAGCCATAAATTTGCAAGACCACCTAATATACCAACCATTGATAGCAAAAATAAATCAAGTAAAGTTGGCAAGATCCATCCCTGATAAAAAGATAAAAAACTTAGAAGCATTATCGAGAATGAAAAGAAAAAACTAATTAACCAGGCAGGCTCGGTTGAGGATAATTTTCTTATAGCAATAGCAACATAAGATAGACCTAAGCAAAAAATAATTGGATAAATATAATATAAATTTAAAGAGCTAAAACCCGGTTCAGTTATGAAAATTATACCAACAAATCCAACTAAAACCGCTAACCATCGATAAAGGCCTACTTTTTCATTTAATAAAAAAATTGAAAATAAAGTTATAAATATTGGTGCTGCAAAAGAAATACTTACAACTGTTGCTAAAGGTAAATTTCTTAATGCTATAAATATAGAAACCAAAGCAATTAATCCTGCCAAACATCTTTTAAAATGAAGAAATGGTCTAGTTGTTTTATAAAAATCTAAATATCTGTCTTTAGGAATAAGAAATAAAATAGGAATTATTCCACAAAATCCTCTAAAAAATAATACTTGTCCAACAGGATAATCATCAGACCATTTAACAATCACATCCATAAGTGAAAATGCACATACCGATATGAACATGTAAAAAAAGCCTAATTGATTTTTTGATAGCATATGATTAACTCTAAATTAATTAAGTTAATAATCAATGGAAATAGCAATTTTAGGCTTAGGATGTTTTTGGGGACCAGAAATTAAGTTTAGTAAACTTGATGGAGTTATACAAACAGAAGTAGGTTATTGTGGAGGTAACAATGCCGAAACAAATTACAAAGAAGTATGCACAGGCACAACAAATCATGCAGAAGTGGTTAAGTTAAATTTTGATCCTAAAGTAATATCTTATGAGAAAATTCTTGAATATTTTTTTGAAATTCATGACCCAACAACCTTAAATTATCAAGGACCAGATTTTGGAACTCAATATAGAAGCGAAATATTTTATTTAAATGATCAGCAAAAAATTATTGCTGAAAAAATGATAGAAAAAGAAAACATCAAATTATCAGGAAAAGTTGTAACTAAAATTTCTTTAGTTAAAAATTATTGCCCAGCTGAAGAGTATCATCAAAGATATTTGGAAAAAAGATAAAATGTCATTGGTTGATACAAATTGGTTAGAAAATAATATTGGTAAAGTAAAAATTATTGATTGTTCATGGCATATGCCTCAAACTCAAAGAAACGGTTTTGACGAGTATAATAAAGAACATATTCCAAATGCTATTTTTTTCGATTTAGACAAAAATTCTAAATTAGATACTGATTTACCTCATATGCTAACTGATAGTAAATCTTGGGAAAAAATAATGAGTAACATGGGTATAGAAAATAATGATAGAATAGTAGTTTACGATAACTCTGATGTTATTAGCTCTTGCAGATGTTGGTACAATTTAATTTATTATGGTCATAATCCTAAATTAGTTCATATTCTAGATGGTGGATTAAAAAAATGGAAAATAGAAAATAAATCTACAGATAACAAAAATGTAACCACTCAAACTTCTAAGTATACATGTAAAGAAAATATAGAACTTGTTAAAAATAAAAAACAAATAGATGAAAATATCGATAAGCAAGAATTTAATGTTGTTGATGCAAGAAGTAGAGAAAGATTTGAAGGCAAAGTTGCGGAGCCAAGAAAAGGTTTAAGAAGTGGATCAATAAAAAATTCTTTTTGTTTACCCTTTTCTGAATTAATAAATGAAGACCACACTTTTGTTGGTAAAGACAAAATAATGGAAAAATTTAAGACATTTAAATTTGACCAGAATAAAAATATAGTATTTTCATGTGGTTCTGGAGTGACCGCTAGTGTATTGGCACTAGCTTATTCTTTAATAAATGCTAAATATATGCCGACTATTTATGATGGCTCTTGGGCGGAGTATGGAAAAAACTAAAATATGAAAACATCTACAAAAATAACAAGTATAGTAATTATATTCTTCTTAATCATTGCTACGGTGATAATAGGTCGAACAATGATTGGAAATCATTTTAAGAAAAAATTTAGTAAAAGACCTCCTCCTGGAATAATTGTAACTACTACTCAAGAAAGAATTTTTGAAAATGTAGTTAGTACCTATGGGACTGCAGCTCCAGTTAAAACACAGTCATTTAAGGTTGAAAAGTATGAAATTCTTAAACCAATAAATTTTAACAAAAAGGTTAAAAAAGGTGATGTTATTGCTAATCTAAAAAATAGAAAAATTATCGCTCAATTTGATGGAGTTATTGGAAAAAGGGAATTCTCTGAAGATTTAGAAGTATCAAAATCTTCTTTATTAATTAATCTTGAGGATACTAGCTCACTATATTGTGATGTTGATATACCTGAAATTTTTGTTCCATTTATAAAAGTTGGTTTGCCTGTTGATATAAAGTTCTCTGGATACAAAAATAAAATTTACAAAGGTGAGGTTGACTCTTTCGCAAGCAGAATAAGTCAAGACACCAGATCTTTAGCTACAAGAATAAAGATGGACAATAAATCTGGAGAGATATTACCAGGTTCATTTTTAGAAATTTCAATTAAGTATAATGTAAGAGATGGTTTAAGTGCACCTGATACAAGCACAATAGTCGAAGGTGAGAATATATTTATATATAAAGTTGACGAAAAAAATAAAGTAATGAAAACAAACGTTACTATAGGTGATAGATATTTAGGATTTGTAGAGATTTTAGATGGATTAAATAAAGGTGATAAAATTGTTGCAGAGGGAACAAAAAAAGTTAGACCAAACTTAACGATCAGACCTATTGAAAAAGGTGCAAAGAAAAAACAAGGAAATTCTGGTTGGGGTAAAAAAAAGGGATCCAAAAAAGCTGAAGATAAAAAAGGTAAATTTGATTGGTTAAAAAATATTTTTAAAAAATCTGAAAAAGAAAAAAAATAATTAAATGTATATAACCGAAGTTAGTATTAAACGTCCAGTTGTTGCTTGGGTAATGTCTTTAATACTAATTATTTTTGGGATATTTGTATTTGCAGAGCTACCTGTTCGTGAACTTCCAGATGGAATACAGCCCCCCGTAGTTCAGGTTCAAACAGATTATAAATCAGCATCAGCAGAAATTGTTGACGAAGAAATAACGCAAAAACTTGAAGATGTTATAGGCGGTGCAGAGGGTATTAAAAACATAGACTCTAGCTCTTTGAATGGAAGAAGCAGAATTAATATTCAATTTAATACTGATATAGACTTAGACGATGCAGCAAATGACATTAGGGAAAGAGTTGCGCGTGTTGTTGATAATTTACCTAGCGAAGCTAATCCACCCCAAATTCTAAAACAAGCCGCAGGTTTTACGACTACTATGTGGGTAGCACTTACATCTCCTACATGGAACGATCTAGATCTTGGAGATTATGCTGAAAGATATCTTATAGACGCATTTTCAAGTGTTCCAAATGTTGGTAGAATTTTAGTTGGTGGACTAAGAGAGCTGAGTGTAAGAGTATGGATAGACCCTATCAAATTAGCAGCCAATAACCTGACAATTCAAGAAGTTGAAAGAGCTTTAAGAAATGAAAATCTTAATATTCCTGCTGGTACGTTAGAGGCAAATAATAAAGATTTAACTTTAAATATAGATAAATCTTATTCAAACATCGATACTATTAAGCAACTTCCTCTTAGGAAAAATAAAGACAAAGTAGTAATACTATCTGATGTAGCAAATATTGAGTTTGGACCTGTTTCAGAAAAAACGTTATTTAAAGCACAAAGTAAAAATGCACTAAACCTAAAAACTGTTGGAATTGGTATTTATGCTAAAAGTGGAGCTTCAACAGTAGAGTTATCAAATCAAATTAAAGTTAAAATAAAAGAGCTTAATAAATCACTACCAGATGGATTAAATTTGGAAATAGCTTTTAATAGAGCAACATATATTGGTGCTGCAATCGAAGAGGTTTACAAAAGTTTAATTATTGCTTTTGTTTTAGTGGTTTTAATAATTTATCTTTTTCTTGGAAATCTTAAAGCTGTCATAGTACCAGCTGTAGCTCTTCCAGTTAGTTTGATTGGTTCATTTCTTGGATTGTACATTTTTGATCTTTCCATAAATATTTTTGTATTATTAAGTTTTATTTTAGCAATAGGAATAATTACTGATGACTCTGTAATTATGACTGACGCTATTTATACAAGAATAGAAAATGGTGAAACACCGTTAGTCGCTGCTTATAAAGGTTCAAAACAAATTACTTTTGCAATTATTGCAACTACATTAATTTTAATTGCAGTGTTCTTACCACTAATTTTTATTAAAGGAATATCTGGAACGTTATTCAAAGAGACAGCGATAGCATTATCATTTTCGATTGTAGTATCATCTTTTGTAGCACTAACTCTGTCTCCAATGCTTGGAAGTAAGTTTTTAAATAAAAAAGAAAAAATTAATTTTTTAGTTAAAAAATTTAATAATGGATTTAAATCTTTTACTGGATTTTACATAGACTCACTTAAGTACTGGATAAACAGGCAAAAAACAATTTCGATATTTATTATTTTTATAATTGCAGCATCTACATATCTTTTTAATTTTTCAAAAAAAGAATTATTACCTATGGAAGACAGAGGTTCTTATTTAATAATAGGATCAACAGATGAAGGTAGTTCATTTGAGTATACTCAAGAAAAAGCTCAGATAATTGAGGGTAGAATATTGAGATTACTACAGGCAGAAGATAGTCCATACGAAAGACTAATTATGAGAGTTCCTGGCTTTGGAAGATCTGCTACGACTTACAACACTTTTATAATAATTGCTTTACTTGATGAATGGAAAAATAGAGAAAAAAATAGTCAAACTGTATTAAGGGAAGCTATTGGACAAGTAGTTTCAGTTCCAGAAACTTTTGCTTTTCCAATATCCCCACAAGGAATAAGAGTTTCAAGCTACAACAAACCGGTTCAAATGGTTATTTATGGGTCAAGCTATGAAGAATTAGAGGACATTCAAAATAGTGTTCTGAGAGAATTAAGAAAAAATAGAAACATGTTCAGAATTGAGAGTGATTATACGAAAAACAAGCCTGAAGTTAAATTAATCACTAATAAAAATCGAGCTAATGACTTAGGTGTATCGACAGAGAATATTGGTAGAACTCTTGAAACACTTTATGGAGGAAAAAGAGTTACTTCTTTTAGTAAGGAGGGAAGAGAGTACCCAATTATCTTACAACAATATTTAGCTGATAGACGTGATCAAGACGGTTTATCAAAAATATTTGTAAGGTCCGAGACAACAGGAAAACTAGTTTCTGTGGCAAGTCTTGTGGAATTTGAGGAAAAAGGGACAGCAGAGGCATTACCAAGATACAATCGGCAAAGAGCAGTTACAATTTCAGCTGCACTATCAGAAAATTATACCCTCACTGAAGCTGTTAAATATTTAGAAGATGTAATGTTAAAAGTTGCACCCCAAAACCAGATTACTTGGAAAGGAAAATCAGAAGAATTAAAAGAAACTACAAATGAAATATATTTGATTTTTGCTTTAGCTTTATTGACTGCTTATTTAGTAATGGCAGCAACATTTAACTCTTTTGTTCACCCTTTTATAATTATTTTAACGGTTCCTTTAGCTGTATTTGGTGGCCTAGTATTTATTTTATTTTTAAATAGTTCAGTCAATATTTTTTCACAAATTGCTCTTATCATTCTTATTGGTATTTCAACAAAGAATAGTATTTTAATTGTCGATTATGCTAACCAAATAAGAACAACAGGCGTTAAAATTCAAGAAGCAGTATTGAAAGCCTGTAAGCTAAGAATAAGACCTATCATAATGACATCATTAAGTACTATGATTGCAATGATACCTTTGGTTATAGGAAATATAGGTCCTGGTGCCGGTGAAGGATCAAGATTAGCTGTTGGTGCAACTATTTTAGGTGGAATGATTATATCAACATTCTTTACTCTATATGTAACTCCAACAATGTATTTGGCATTGGCGAAGAATACTAAGCGAATTGATGCAGTGGATATAGAACTAAAAAAACAATTAAATTAAAAAATAATATACTTACTTGTAGTCAATTTATTTTTACAATTTGATAATTGTTTCTTGTAAAGGTTAGACTGTTTTTCAACTCTTTTAGCTAAATTTATAACTTTGTTATTTTTTTTATAATTTTTATAATTCCCCCACCCTTCGTGGTATGCAACATATTGTCTAAAAGCATCTTTCTTTGAAACTTTTAAAATTTCCTCAGTTTTGTTTGTGTACCAACCAATGAAATCTACACTATCTTTAAATCTTGTTCTTGTTGCAAATTTATTTCCCGTTTCTTCTTTATATTGTTTCCAGGTACCTTTAACTGCTTGCGAATATCCAAAAGAACTGGAAGGTCTTTTGTATGGGATAACTTTGAAAATTTTTTGTCTTGGAGGTTTTGCCAACCTATCGAAACTAGATTCCATCTTTATTATAGCTAATTGTAAGTACACAGGTGTACCCCACTTTGCTTCCGTTTTTTTAGCGTGTTTGTACCACAAATACCTTTCATTAAATATTGAGCAACCATCTGCAGTATTAGACGGAATTGATGAACAAGCAGAAAGCAAAATAAAATTAAATAATAAAAAAAAATATTTATATTTTTGAAAAAAATATTTCATTAATCTTGTAGTTTTATTTATCAAATTAATTTAAAAGGTAAAAGATGAGTTATTTAGTTTTAGTTAGACACGGACAAAGTGTTTGGAATTTAGAGAAAAAATTTACTGGATGGGTAGATGTTGATTTGACAGAAAATGGTAAATCAGAAGCAAAAAAAGCGGGTGAATTAATTAATAAAAATAACCTATTAATTGATCTTTATTTCTCCTCTGTTCAATTAAGAGCTAAAAATACATTAAAAATTATTCAAGAAGAATTAAAGGATAACAAAGTTCCTACTGAGGCATGGGAATTAAATGAAAGACATTATGGCGCGCTTACTGGGCTTAACAAGGATGAAATGAGGATAAAATTGGGAGAAGATAAGGTTCATCAGTTTAGAAGATCGTGGGATTTGAGACCTGATCCTCTTAACAAAGATAACCCATACCATCCATCAAACATAGAAATTTATAAAAATATACCTCAAGATAAGATACCTAGTACAGAGTCTCTTAGAGATACTTATGAGAGAGTAATAGATTTTTACAAAAAGAAAATTGAAATCCTAAATGATAAAAATATCTTAATATCTGCACATGGAAACTCAATTAGAGCTCTTTGCAAGTATCTATTTGATTTAAATAATAGTGAAATATCAAAATTAGAAATACCAACAGGCAATCCTTTACTTATTGAATTAAGTAATGAGAAAAAAATTACAAGTGCTAAATATTTGGACTCAGATAGGGCTAAAGATCTTTTAATTTTTTAAAAATTTCTAAATTAGTTAAATGATAAAAATTTTGTTTACTTTCATATCCATACAAATTTTTTGTATCTATTAATTTAAACCAAATTTTAGAAATTGAAAATTTTTCAATAGTTTCATTTAAAAAAAGCTTTTTGTTTAATATTTGACATCCTGTGTAAATATAATTTTTCTCTGTTTCCCTAGCAATTAGATTATTTTCTAAATTAAAGTCACCTTTTAAATTTTTATCAAAGCTTAAATGTTTATTAGCTAGTAAAAGAATATTTATTAATTTTTTATTAAAATAAAATTCTTCCATTTTATTAATTTCAATAACATATTCTTTTGTCCATAAAGTATCAGGATTAAAAACTATAAAATCATCTTCATTTGAATGCTTAATTAAATTTAAAACACCACCTCCAGTATCTAAAATTTCTTTTCCATCCTCTATGATTTGAATATCAATATCAAAACTTTTATCTTTTAAAAATTTTGGAAAATGATCTTTTAAATAAAACGTATTTATTAAAATTTTCTTAATTCCCAAATTTTTAATCAATTGAATACATTTTTCTAACATTGTTAAATTATTTATTTTTAACAAAGGTTTAGGTGTATCTAATGTTATTGGTTTCAATCTTTTTCCATATCCTGCACATAATATTAATGCTGTATTTATTTTCATAATTTAATCGATGAATTCTGGAAAATTTTTATTTAATAATAATTTTAAATTTATAAAAATCTTGTTCTGTTTTAATCTATAATCAATCATTTCCCATGCATAAGGAATTAAATGAATATATTTTTTTTTATTATCTCTTGATGCAAGCCTAGTGAAGATTCCGATAATTTTTAAATTTCTTAGAATTGACAAAATTTCAAAGTCTTCTTTAAATTTTTTTAAGTTAATCTTTCTATTTGTTTTTAAATAATAATTAAAAACTTTTTCTTTTAATTTGTTATTAGTTTTCAATCTAACGTCATCAATCAATGAAGCTAAATCATAGGCTTTATTACCTATAAGAGCATCTTGGTTGTCAATCAAACCAATTTTATTTTCAAAATACATTAAATTTGAAACATGAAAATCCCTATGTACAAAAGTAACGTTTTTATTATTAAGTTTAGATAACAATTTTTTTATCTCATTTTGAAATTTTTTTTTGAATAAAGATTTATTTTTATTGAATTTTTTTTCAATATACCAGTCACTAAAAAGTTTTGCCTCACTATATAAAATTTTATTTTTATATATTTCAAGTTTGTAATTTTGATTTAAAAAATTTTTAATTTTTTTAGTTTTAATTTTTTGTAGTTTATTAAGTAAGTTAATAACTTTTTTAAAAAATAAATATTTATTGTTTTTTTTATTTTTTAAAACTCTGAATAATGAAATATTTCCAAAATCCTCAATTTCTATAAAGTTTTTTTTATAATTATGACTAATCAGATTTGGAGCTAATATTCTATTTTTTATTAAAATTTTATTGACTGCATCATAAATTAACAAATTTTTCTTTTTTTCTTTTTTTGCATAAGCAAATATCGAGTTTCTCTTTTTGTTTCTATAAAATGTTCTAAATGATGCATCTCCTTTTATTTTTTGTAAATCTTTTGAATTTTTCATTCTAGTATATTTTTAATCAATACCTATGATTTCAACAGTTCTATTATTTAACTCATTTTCATAATTAAATCTTAATTCTATAACTTTCTCATGATTATCTTTAATTAATTGTGGCCATTCAACAAAAGTAATCAAATTTTTGTCTTTTTCATATATGTTTAGATCATTAGTATCTCTTTTATTTTTAATCCTAAACAAATCGTAATGTTTTATTTTCTTAGAGCCTACTTGATATTCGTTTAACAAATTAAATGTAGGGCTTGTAACTTCTGAAATTGGAAGATCTGAACTTTTTTGAAATTCATTAATCAAATATTTTATGAAAGTAGTTTTACCAACACCCATTTCACCATATAAAAATATAATCTCTCCACCTTGCAAAAAATTTTGAAAACTTTCTGCTAAAACTTTTGTTGTTTTTTCTGAACTTATATCGATCTTGCTATTTTTAATAGCGATAGGCATCTGGTTTGAATGGGCCCTCTGTTCCAACACTTATATAATCAGCTTGTTCTTTTGATAATTTAGTTAATTTAGCTCCAACCTTTTTCAGATGCAATGTCGCTACTTTTTCATCTAAATGTTTTGGTAAAACATAAACTTTATTTTCATAATTTTTATGATTATGCCAAAGTTCTATTTGGGCTATTACCTGATTAGTAAAAGATGCACTCATTACAAAACTTGGGTGTCCAGTTGCACAACCTAAATTAACTAATCTTCCCTCAGCTAAAAGGATAATTCTTTTTCCACTTGGTAATTCAATTTCATGTACTTGGGGCTTAACTTCTGTCCATTTATAATTTTTCAATGCCTCAACCTGAATTTCATTATCAAAATGTCCAATGTTACATAAAATTGCTCTATCTTTCATATCTCTCATGTGATCAGCAGTAACAATATCTTTATTTCCAGTGGCCGTAACCACTATATCCGCTCTACTTATAGCTTCTTCCATTAAAACTACTTCATATCCTTCCATTGCTGCCTGAAGTGCACAAATAGGATCTGCTTCTGTAACAAGAACTCTAGCACCACTTTGTCTTAAAGATGCGGCACTACCTTTTCCAACGTCACCAAAACCAGCAACTATTGCAATTTTACCCGACATCATGACATCAGTAGCTCTTCTGATGCCGTCAACTAAACTTTCCCTACATCCATATAAGTTATCAAATTTAGATTTGGTTACAGAGTCATTGACGTTAATTGCAGGAACTAAAAGAGAATTATCTTTCTCCATTTTGTTTAATGCTTTAATTCCGGTTGTAGTCTCCTCTGAAACACCTTTTATATCTTTCATTAAATCTTTATATTCATTGTGCATGATAGCAGTTAAATCTCCCCCATCATCTAACAACATGTTTGGTTTCCAGTCAGGTTTTCCAACTATTGTTTGTTTAATACACCACAAGTACTCTTCTTCTGTCTCACCTTTCCAAGCATAAACAGGAATTCCAGCTTTTGCTATTGCTGCTGCTGCATGGTCTTGTGTAGAAAATATATTACAAGATGACCATCTTACTTCTGCTCCAAGATCTACTAATGTCTCAATTAGTACTGCTGTTTGGATAGTCATATGAAGACACCCGATAATTCTAGCACCTTTTAAGGGTTTTTCTTTAGAATACTCTTCTCTTAATGCCATTAAACCAGGCATTTCGCTTTCTGCTATAGAAATTTCTTTTCTTCCAAATTCAGCCTGAGAAATATTTTTTACTTTAAAATCATCCATAGCGAGTTTTATACAGTTAAGTTCTATTTTATCAACTAAAGATTATAAACTAGGAAATTTTATTTCTATCAATGCACCCTGCTTATCTAGCCTATTGGATGCTTCAATTTTTCCATCATGAAGTTCAACTAAATTTTTTACGATATTGAGACCTAGTCCTGAATGCTCACCAAAATTTTCAGGTCTATTACTGTAAAAACGATTAAAAATCTTTGAAGTATCTTTCTCTTTAAATCCTTGTCCTTCATCTAAAATTTTAACTATAACTTTTTTTTCTAATCCATTTGAAACGTTTACAATTACCTCGCTACCATCGTCACTAAACGAAATAGAATTATCTAATAAATTAGCAACGATTTGTTCAATCCTATTTTCAATTCCATTAATAAGGTACTCTGACTTTCCATCGTTTTGATAGTTTATGCTTATATTTTTTTTAAATTTATAAATATTATTATAATCATCAACAACAGATTGGATAATTGGCTGTATATCTAATTTTTTCATTTGCTCTTTACTAAGAGCAACTTCATCTTTCAACATTTGTGAATAATCTGTGATTAATCTTTCAATTCTTTGTACATCATGAGTAAGTATATCTAAAAGCTTGGTTCTTTGATTTATATCTTTTGTATCTTTTAAAATTTCCGATGCACTTTTTAAAGATGCTAATGGATTTCTTATTTCATGCACTAAATCTGTAGAAAAATTTTCTGCATGAGAAATTCGTTTTTGTAATTCATTAGTCATATCCTCCATTGAACTGGATAATAATCCCAATTCGTCATTTCTATTCTTTAAATTTTCAATTCCTGTTTTACCAGCATTTTTTTCTTTCACTTTGATTGTGTATCCAACTAAGTTTTGAATTGGTTTAATAAAATATCTGCTAAGTACAAAAGAAAAAATTAGAATTACAAAACCAACCGATATGGCTGTTCTAATTACAAATGCCCTTCTCTCATCTATAGCTGTCTTAATCTCATTAGCATTTTCTGAGATAACTATAAAACCTAAATTATTTTCATCACTTTTTACATTTTTAACTGTTGAAACTTTAAATTGATTTAAATTATCTTGTGTAAAAGTATAATAATCTCCATATTCCTCTGAATTGTAATAATTTTCTAATAAATCTTTAAATAAAGCCTTTGTTTCATTATTTTGACTAGAATTATTTTCTTTGTTTTCATCTTCAATTACTTCATCACTCAAATTTTCAAATTCAATTTTATCTAAACGTTTTGAAAAAGATCGTGGATCAAGATCTAAAGTATCAGTATCACCAATTAATTTTAATTTACTATCAAAAAAAATAACTCGGTCTAAATTTTGAAAAATAAATCTTGTAGAAAATAAAAATTTCCTAATATCATTTTCCTCAAATTTTATATTTAATCTTTTAATATTATCCGTTGTATTATTAATAATATTTATATGATCCTCAGATTTTTTTTTTAACAAACTTGGCTCGATGTTATTGAGATAAATAAATGTAAATAAACCTATAATTGTAAATATTATAAAATTTATAAATAGAAATTTTTTAAGTATAGAAAGTGTCTTTAAGTATTTACTAAACATCAGCTAACATTCCATCTATATCCACTACCATATCTAGTTTCAATAGCTGAAAAATCAGGGTCTACTTTTTTGAATTTTTTTCTTATTCTTTTGACGTGACTATCAATAGTTCTGTCTTCAATATCTGTATCTTCTCTGTAAGCAATATCCATTAGCTGAGCTCTTTCTTTGATTATTCCAGGTCTTTTAGCTAATTCTTTAACAATCAAAAATTCAGTAGTTGTTAATTTGTCCGGTAATTGTTTACCATTCCACTCACACTCAAGCTGAGATGGGTCAAGTTTTAATCTACCATGAGATATTAAGCTTTTATTTTCCTCTAATGAATTATTTGAATCCTTTTTTCTTAACTGAACTCTTATTCTTTCTATCAAAACTTTGATAGAAAATCCCCCAGATTTTTTTACAAAATCATCTGCACCTAATTTTAATCCAAGTAACTCATCAATTTCATCATCTTTAGATGTTAAAAATATTACAGGAAGTGAAGTTTTTTTTCTTAGTTTTTTTAGTAATTCTTCTCCATCCATTTTTGGCATTTTAATATCAATAACTGCTAAATCTGGTGGCATTCTAGTAAGGCCAATTAATGCACTCTCTCCATCAATATATGTTTGAACTTTGAAACCCTCTTTTTCTAAAGCGATACTTAGACTAGTTAGTATGTTTCTATCATCATCAATTAAAGCTATAGTTTGTGTTTGCATTTTTATTTTTTAATATAAAAATATTAAATTGTTCTAAATTAGGCAATTGAATATAATTAGTGAAGCATTCCCCAATTATCACCAACATTTACATCAACTGTTAAGGGTGTAGAAAAAGAGTGATAATCGCTTTGAGTAACACTTGTCATCTCATTCTGTATTAACTTGACCATTGCTTTTTCCTCTTTTTTTGGGACTTCAAAAATAAGTTCATCGTGAATCTGAAGAAGCATTTTTGATTTCAAATTTTTTTGTTCATTTAATTTTTTGTCTAATCTGATCATTGCTAATCTCATAACTTCAGATGCTGACCCTTGAATTGGTGCATTGATTGCTGCTCTCTCTTGAAAATTTCTAATATTAAAATTTTTATCATTAATTCCATTAAAATGAGATCTTCTTCCAAATATGTTGTTTACATACCCACTTTTTCTACAAAACTTAATTGTACTATCCATGTAAACTTTAATTTCAGGAAATTTAGCAAAATAAGATTCGAGAAATTCTTCAGCTTCATAATTTGAAACGTTTATTTGTTTCGCTAAACCATACTGAGAAATACCATAAATTATTCCAAAGTTTATTGCTTTGGCTTTCCTTCTATGGTCTTGATTTACTTTTTTGATATCAATATTAAATATTTGGCTCGCTGTTAATGAGTGAATATCCTCATTATTTTTGAAAGCTTTTTTAAGTTCTTTAACATCTGCAAGATCTGCTAAAATTCTCATCTCAATTTGATTGTAATCTGCAGATACCAATAAATGATCTTTTTTAGCCTTAAACGCTTTTCTTATATCTTTTCCATCTTCTGATTTAATTGGAATATTTTGTAAATTTGGATCACTTGAAGCTAATCTGCCTGTAGTTGTTGCTGCCAATAAGAAAGATGTATGAACTCTTTTTGTATGAGGGTTAATATGCTCTGGCAAAGCATCTGAGTAAGTATTCTTTAATTTAGAAACCTGTCTCCAATCTAATACTAATTTTGGAAATTCATGACCTTTGAATGCTAGATCTTCTAAAACACTTGCGCTTGTTGCAAAACTTCCCTTTTTTGTTTTTTTTGTTCCTGCAATCTTAAGATCATTGTATATAATTTCTCCCAATTGCTTTGGTGAAGCAATGTTAAATTCTTTCTTTGAAATTTTAAAAACTTCTTTTTCAATTTTTTTTATTTTTTTATCAAATTTAGATGAAAGAGAATTTAAAAATTTACTATCTACTTCAACACCTTCAATTTCCATGAACGCGAGTATTTTAATTAGTGGTTTTTCAAAAATCTCATAGATATTAAACAATTTTTCAGATTTTAAGCTTTTAATAAATTTTTTATATAATCTAAAAGTAATATCTGCATCTTCTGCTGCATAATTTTTTGCAGTTTCTAATTCTACTTCACTAAAGTTTATTTCTTTTTTTCCAGTACCAACTATTTCTTTAAATGAAATTGTCTTATGGCCTAAATGAATACCTGAAAGAGTATCCATGTTATGTCTATTTTTTCCAGCATCCAAAACATAAGACATAAGCATAGTATCTTCCATCGATGAAAGTGAAATGCCTAGTTTATAAAAAACTATATAATCAAATTTAATATTTTGACCAATTTTTTTAATACTTGGATCCTCTAATAAATTTTTTAATTTATCGATAACACTTTTTTTATCTAAACAATTAGAGGATTTATGACCAACTGGCATGTAACAAGCTTTTCCAATTTTTGAACAAAGTGAAATTCCAACTAAATCAGCTTGATGGGGGTCTAACGAGTTTGTTTCTGTATCAACTGCAACCTCCCCTACTTCTTCAGCTTCTTCTATCCATTTATCAATTTCATTTATATCTGTAATTAGATGATAATCTTTATTATTTATTGGTTTTTGTTTTTCAGTAGATTTGAAATTATTTTCAGATCCAGATAACTTTGGTTCTCCGTACGCTGAAATTGCAGAACTTAACAATCTGTTAAATTCCATTTCTCTTAAAAATTTATACAGTTTATCTTTATCAACTTCTTTGAGTTTAAATTCTGTTAAGTTTTTATTTACTGGAGACTTGTGGTCTAGAGTTACAAGTTTTTTACTAATTAAAGCTTTATCTTTATTCTCTATTAAAGTTTCTCTTCTTTTGTTTTGTTTAATCTCGTGAGCAGAGTCTAATAATTTTTCTAAAGTACCATATTTATTAATTAGTTCTGCGGCTGTTTTGACTCCTATTCCTGGAACGCCTGGTACATTGTCACTACTATCACCAGCTAAAGATTGAACATCTATAACTTTTGAAGCATCAACACCAAACTTTTTAATCACATCCTCCTCGGTGATAAATTTATTTTTCATAGGGTCAAAGATTCGAACACCTTTTTTATAAAGTTGCATTAAATCTTTATCTGACGAAACGATTGTAACTTTAGCCCCTTTCTTAAGAATTTGATCAACATATGTGGCTATGAGATCGTCAGCTTCATAGTTTGGTAAATCCACAGAAGGTAAGTTAAATGCTGAAACTGATTTTCTAATATACTCAAACTGAGGTGCCAAATCATCAGGGGCTTCTGATCGATTAGCTTTATAATTGCTATAAATTTCATTTCTAAAAGTCTTTCTGGCAGAGTCAAAAATTACAGCAAAATGAGTCGGTTTTTGCAGATTTTGATCAGATTTTGAATCTTCTAATAATTTAAACAACATGCTGCAAAATCCACTAACAGCACCTGTGGGCAGTCCATCACTTTTTCTAGTTAATGGAGGTAAAGCATAATAAGCTCTAAAAATATAACCAGAGCCATCAATTAAATAAAAATGATCTTTTTTTTGTATTTTATTCATGAAGATTAATAAATATTACATTGCTAACAATTTCTGTATATAAAAAAATAAAATTAAATCTTTAAGCTAATATAGCTAGATTATTTTTTATATTTTGAGTATTATTTTGTTATGGAACTTACAAAAAACTTAACACAAACAAAAATCATCAAATCTTTGTTAGCTGTGATTCTGGGTTCAATTGCTTTGACTATCTCTGCAAAAATAAAAATTCCATTTTATCCAGTTCCAATGACAATGCAGACATTTGTTGTGTTATTCTTAGGTGTAAGCTTAGGTTATAAAATTGGTTTGGCTTCCGTAGGTTTATATTTGTTAGAGGGTATTGCAGGATTGCCTGTATTTTCAAATTCCCCTGAAAAAGGAATTGGTATAGTTTATTTTACAGGCCCAACAATGGGTTATTTAATTGGTTTTTTGACTGCCTGTTATTTAGCTTCAAAAATTAATGCAAAAGATAGTTTAATAAATATTTTAATTAAATTATTTATTGCAACCTTTACAATCTATATCTTGGGCTTAATATGGCTAGGAACACTAATTGGTTGGGATAAACCAATATTTACATTAGGTGCAAAACCATTTTTATTAGCGGAATTATTTAAAATTTTTATTTTAGCTTTAATTACTAAACAAATAATTAAAATTAGAAATATTATCTAGGAGATCTTTTAGAAAGAATTCTTTGAAGAGTTCTTCTGTGCATCTTCAATCTTCGAGCTGTTTCGGAAACATTCCTATTACATAATTCAAACACTCTATGAATATGTTCCCATTTAACTCTATCTGCTGACATTGGATTTTCTGGTGGTGCAGCCTTTTTAGCTGGGTCTGCCAACAATGCCTTTTCTACATCTTCTGCATCTGCTGGTTTTGCTAAGTAATCAATTGCGCCTTCTTTAATAGCAGCAACTGCAGTGGGAATATTTCCATAACCCGTAAGCATTATAATTCGACTATCATTATTAGAAGATTGAATTTCCTTAACAACCTCAAGACCATTACCATCTCCAAGTCTTAAGTCTACAACTGCAAAACCTGGTTTTTTACTTTTAACGGATTCAACTCCCTTTTGTACACTCTCAGCTTGAAAAACTTCAAATCCTTTTTTTTCCATAGCTCTTGCCAATCTTTCTCTAAAAGGATTGTCGTCATCTACTATTAAAAGCGACTTATTTTCGAAATCGCTTAAATTTTGTAATTTGGCTTCGTTTTTCATGTTCTTTATATGGGGTCAAAATCTAATATTACAATATATGAAAATTAAGCAAATCAGCCTTGAATTATTTGCTTTACATTGCCTGTGTTTACATTATATGGCTCAAATTATTAAAGTTTTATTAAAAACTTTTTTTTATTAAATTTTTTTTGGAGGCATATGAAATGCAAAAATTTAAGTCAGTTGAAGAACTTATAAATCAACTGAAACCTGAAAAGCCTGTTTATTGTATTAGGAAGAAATCCATAGAGTCTTCAGTTAAATTTTTCTTAGATAAGTTCCCTGGAAAAATATTATATGCAGTCAAAACGAACCCACATCCTGAAGTTATTCAAACTATTTTAACCACAGGTGTAAACCAATTTGATGTTGCCTCAATTGAGGAAATTAAGGCCATAAGAAAACTAACTCGAAATGCAAAATGCTCTTATATGCATACTGTAAAAAGCAGAGAAAGTATAAATGAAGCCTATTTTAATTATGGTGTAAAAACTTTCTCATTAGATACAAAAGAAGAGTTAATTAAAATTATTGAAAGTACAAATAATGCAAAAGATTTAGAATTATTTGTAAGAGTTGCTGTTTCAAATGAGCATGCTGAAATTGATTTATCTAAAAAGTTTGGAGCACTAACATCTGAAGCTGTAGGATTACTAAGATTAGTAAAACAATATGCGAAAAAAATTGGATTAAGTTTTCATGTTGGATCGCAGTGCATGCATCCAATTTCATACGCCAAAGGTATAAATGAAATTGGAAATATAATTAAAAAAACAAAAATAATACCTGATACAATAAATGTTGGTGGGGGATTTCCTACAATTTATCCCGATTTAATTCCTCAATCATTGAATGAATACTTCAATGAAATTAAAAAAAGTTTATCTAATTTAAAATTAGAGAAACTGCCAGAGATAATTTGTGAACCAGGAAGAGCATTAGTTGCAGAAAGTGGCTCAACAATTGTTAAGGTTAATCTAAGAAAAAAACAAAAACTTTATATAAATGATGGAACATATGGAACCCTATTTGATGCAGGGACACCTAACATAGTTTATCCATCTAAAATGATTAAAGAAAATTCTAATAAAATAATATCAAAAAAATTGACTGCTTTTGATTTCTTTGGTCCTACTTGCGATAGCATGGATTATATGAAAGGACCTTTTTTATTACCAAATAATATTAAGGAAAATGATTACATAGAGCTTGGTCAACTTGGAGCATATGGATTAACGTTTAGAACACAATTCAATGGTTACTATTCAAATGAAATTTATGAAGTTGAAGATAAACCAATAATGTCAATGTATGAAAAAGACGTTAACAGCGCTCATATGGTTGCTTAATGTCAGACCAAAAAAATCCAGGACATAATAGTAAAAGAGATTTTCTAAAAAATCCTGTTGAACATATAGACATTACTTCATTTGACTCTAGAACAATTATTTCCTCAATGGAAAAAATGTCATTTGTATCTAGAGAAACTGCAAATGCAGCAAACATTTACAACGAAATGCTTAAAGATAAAGAATGCACAATCTTTCTTACTTTAGCAGGATCAACATCTGCAGCAGGGTGTATGAATATTTATAAAGATCTTGTTAAATACAATATGGTTGATGCAATTGTAGCAACAGGAGCATCAATTGTGGACATGGATTTTTTTGAAGCACTTGGATTTAAACATTATCAGGGATCTCAATTTCAAGATGATACTGAATTAAGAGATAATTATATAGATAGAATTTACGACACTTATATTGATGAAGAAGAGCTTCAAATGTGTGATAAAATTATTTGTCAGATAGCGGATACTTTAGAACCAAGAAGTTATACATCAAGAGAATTTATTTTTGAAATGGGGAAATATTTAAAGAAAAATTCAAAAAAGAAAGACTCTTTAATTGAAACGGCCTACGATAATAATGTTCCTATATTTTGTCCTGCTTTCACAGACTCAAGTGCAGGCTTTGGTCTTGTAATGCATCAAGAAAAAAATCCTAAAAAACATATGACCATAGACTCTGTTAGAGAATTTAGAGAACTTACAGAAATTAAAATTAAATCAAAAGGTTCTGGTTTATTTATGATTGGTGGAGGAGTTCCTAAAAATTTTATTCAAGATACCGTTATTTGTGCAGAGCTTCTTGGCAAAAATGTAGATATGCACAAATATGCGGTGCAAATTACAGTTGCTGATAGTAGAGATGGTGCGTGCAGTAGCTCTACTTTAAAAGAAGCTAGTTCTTGGGGTAAGGTGGATATTACAAAAGAACAAATGGTATTTGCTGAAGCAACAAGTGTATTACCACTAATAGCTAGTGATGCTTACCATAAAGGTGAATGGAAAAATAGAGAACGAAAAAACTTCTCAAAAATATTTATATAAAATTGAAATATTTATCAAACAAACATGGTTTCTTAGGAATTGATAATAAATTCAACTTCAAAGAAAAAGTAGTAGTTGTTCCATTTGGACTTGAAAAAACAGTTAGTTATGGCGGTGGCACAAAAAATGGACCGAAAGAAATTATCAAAGCTTCTCACCAAGTTGAGCTTTATGATGAGGAATTAAATTGTGAACCTTACAAAAAAATAGGTATCAAGACATTAAAACCATTTAAAATAGATAAAAATATTAAAGTAGCATTAAATAAAATTTCTAGAATAAATGGGGAAATTTTAGATAAAAAACTATTTCCAATGACTTTTGGTGGTGAACATTCAATTACACCTGGATGTATTGTTCCTTTTACAAAAAAATATAAAAATATTTGTCTTTTACATTTTGATGCTCACGCAGATTTACGTCAAAGTTATAACGGTGAAAAATTTTCACATGCATCAGCAATAAGAAGATGTTTAGATTATAAAAATGTATCTTTAATTTCTTTTGGAATAAGAAATATATCAGAAAGTGAAATTCCATATTTGAAAAAAAATTCAAATAGAATTGATATTTTCTGGGCAAAAGATAAAAAAAAATGGAATTTAAATAAATTTAAAAAATTAATAAAAAATAAGACTGTTTACTTAACGTTTGATGTAGACGGATTAGATTCAAGTATTATGCCAGCTACTGGAACACCTGAACCAGGTGGATTATTGTGGGATGAAACATTAGAGATAATTAGAATTGCTGCAAAAAATTCAAATATAGTTGGAGCTGATATTAATGAACTTTCTCCAATTAAAGGATTTAACTCCTATAATTTTCTTGTTGCTAAATTAGCTTATAAAATTTTATCTTATAAATTTTTATATTAAACTTTAATTGGCTTAAATATTTTTAATAGAATTCTAAATGGTATTAACATTATTATTGCTACTAGTATTTTAACACCCAAATCACCTAAAGACAAAGTTACCCAAGGAACTCCTGTGCCATAGAATGATATTGAGAAAAATAAAAAAGTATCAATAGTTGAACCAATTAATGATGAAGTTAGTGGTGCAACAAACCACTGTTTTTTTCTTAGACGATCAAATATTTGAATATCGAGCAATTGGGCTGTAAGGAAAGCGATTCCTGATCCAATTGCAATTCTTATAGAGATTAAATCTTCGAAGTTTGTTGAAAAAAATAGAGTAAAAATAATCCCTATAAAAAAACCAAAATAAACTATTTTTCTTGCGATTATTTTTCCATAAGATCTATTTGCTAAATCGGTTATCAAAAAAGCTACAGGATAACTAAAAGCTCCATAAGTAAGAATTTCATTTAATCCATAATAATTTATTGGAAATTGAACAAGATAGTTTGAGGATAAAACAACCACACCCATCATTAAGGATAGGCTTATAAAAAATTTATTCATTAAGCAGATTTAGCTTCTAGCTTTTTTTTATATGGTGATTTTAATAAAATAACTTTTTTAAGTTTTTTTAATCTTGGAGATATATTTTTATTTTTTACAGTTTTTAAGAACTCGTCAAAACTTCCTTTTTTATCAACTGATCTTACTCCTGAATTGCTAACTGTTAGTTTCAAACTTCTTCCAGCAAGCTCACTTGTAAATTTTACCTTTTTTAAATTAGGTAAAAATCTTCTTTTAGTCTTATTGTTAGCATGACTAACATTATGACCTTTCATAGGAATTTTACCGGTTAGTTCGCATTTTTTTGACATAATTTTACTGCCTATATAAGGGGAGATATTAAAGGCGTCAAGTTTATTAAAATTAAGAAAGAGTTTTATTTCCAACGATTTCTGAAATATTTTTCACTCCATCTCTAAGAAGTAATTCTTTTAGGTCCTTTTTAATGTTTGCAGCAATGTTTGGTCCTTGAAATACCATCCCAGTATATAACTGAATATAATCTGCCCCTGACAAAAATTTATCATGTGCAGACTTTCCTGAGTCAATACCTCCTACTCCAATTATTTTAATTCTACCATTTAGCAATTTAAAGAATTGATTAATAAGTAAATTTGATTTTTGCTCAATTGGCTTTCCTGACAAGCCTCCTTTTTGGTGTCGTTGAATATTTTTTAAATCATCTCTAGTACTATCTGATGTATTAGAAATAATTATTGCAGATATTTCATTTTCTAAAAGGATCTCAGATATTAATTCAATTTGCTTTAAATCAATATCTGGAGAAATTTTAACTACAATTGAAATATTAGTTTTCAGTTCATTTTTCTTATCTTTAATTGAACTTAATAATTCTTTTAATTTATTTTCATCATGAAAATTTCTTAAATTTTCAGTATTTGGAGAAGAAATATTAATTGTAATATAATCAGCAACTTCATAAAATTTTTCTAATCCTATTAAATAATCATTCAATCGATTATCAGAGTCTTTATTTGGTCCAACATTTACTCCAAGTATTCCAATTTTTTTATTTGATTTTATTCTGTTTAAAATAGTTTCTGATCCTTGATTATTGAAACCCAATCTATTAATTAATGCTTGATCCTCTACTAATCTAAATACTCTTGGCTTTTCATTACCATATTGCTTCAAAGGAGTAACAGTTCCAACTTCAACAAAACCAAATCCCAATTTAAACAAAGGATTATAAACTTCTGCATTTTTATCAAAACCAGCTGCTATTCCTATAGGATTGCTTAATTCTTTTCCAAATATTTGTGTTTTAAAAATCGGATCATTTTTATTTTCATCAAATACGTTTGATACTAAATTAAATTTTAAAGATTGAATTGCTAAAGTATGGGCTTTTTCTGGATCTAATTTGAAAATTAAAGATCTTAAATTTGAATACATTATTTGAGTTTACTCATTATAAGGTCTTTTGTTTCATTAACACCAAAAAAACTTATAAAAAATCCCATTCTTGGTCCATTTTCATCACCAAAAACCACCTCATAAATAAGTTTAAACCAGTCCCTTAAATTTTCAGCATAACCATTTTCTTTTCCAGTTGAATAAATCAAAGTTTGAATTTCCTCTGGTGGCATTTGATCATTGCATTTTTCTAAAGTTTTAATTAAAGCCTCAAGAGCTTTTTTTTCACTTTCAGAAGGTGTTTTGTATTTTTTTTGAGATTTAATTACATCATTAAAATATTTAATTGCGTAGCTTACTAATCCATCGAAAATAGGAAAATTAGTTTCTTGAATATTAGATTTGTATTTCTTTACAAATTTCCATAACAAATCTTTACTATCTGCATTACTTGTTTCTACTAAATTCAATAACATTGAAAAACTCATAATCATATCTTCTTTTGGAACACTTCCATTGTGTACATGCCATACTGGATTCATTACTAATTGTTGCTCAGTCTGCTTTTTAGATTTTTCAATGTTGTCTAAATATTCATCTACTGCTTTTGGAACTATTTCTTTATAAAGTTTTTTCGCTCTTTTTGGATTTTGATACATATATAAAGATAAACTTTCTGGCGAAGCATACTTCAACCATTGATCAATAGTTATTCCATTGCCTTTAGATTTTGAAATTTTCTCACCCTTTTCATCTAGAAAAAGTTCATATGCAAATCCTGATGGACTCTTTTTACCCAATAAATTAATAATTTTTGTAGATAAAATTGCACTTTCAATCAAGTCCTTACCATACATTTCAAAATCAATATCTAAGGCAAACCATCTCATTGCCCAATCTACTTTCCACTGTAATTTACAATTACCGTCTAAAATACTACTCTCTAATTTTTTACCTTTATTATCAAATATTATTTTAGAATTAGATTGATCAATTTCTATAACAGGTATCTCCAAAACATGACCAGTGTCAGGGCATAAAGGTAAAAAAGGACTGTATGTTTTTTGTCTCTCTTTACCAAGTGTGGGTAAAATTATATTCATTATTCCTTCATAATTTTCTAAAATGATTTTCAAAGTAGGATTAAAAAATCCTGACTTGTACAAAGATGTAGAACTTTTAAAATTATATTTAAAATTAAAACTGTTTAAAAAATCCTTCAACATTTCATTATTATGTTCTCCAAAACTATTAAATTTTTGAAAAGGATCAGGTACTTGTGTTAAAGGTTTGTGAAGATTTTGTTGCAACAATTCTTGATTAGGAACATTATCTGGGACTTTTCTCAAGCCATCCATGTCATCAGAAAATGTAATGATTTCTTTTGGTAAATCTGTGAGTTGATTAAGTGCATTAACCATCATTGAAGTTCGCGCAACCTCTCCAAAAGTTCCTATATGAGGCAGTCCACTTGGACCATATCCAGTTTGGAGAGTAATCTTGCCTTTTTTTTCTATAAAAGCTTTTCTTTCACGAAGCATTTTTTTAGCTTCAACAAAAGGCCAAGCACTTGTCTTTTCTAGGACATCTTTTTTAATCATGAATTGCTCTTTTTAACCTTAAAGTAGTGATTATATTAATTCTTATAGAGTTGAAATTTATTTACCATAAAATATTGTTCTTTCAAAATGTCTAATTACAAAACTGTTTTTTTTACACTGGGAATTTTGCAAATAATATTGGGTGTATCAATGTTCATCCCAATTATAGTGCAATTCTTTTACTCAGAGATAGACTCCTCTTTTTTTGGTTCATCTATTGTAACTATTATCTTTGGAACTTTGTTTTTTTTATCCAATTTAGATCATGATAAAAAACTTAATCTACAACAAGCTTTCTTATTAACTGCCCTATCTTGGATAAGTATTGCAATATTTGGATCTTTACCTTTTGCGTTCTCTAGTATTGAACTTTCAATTACAGACTCTTTTTTTGAGAGTATGTCAGGAATTACCACTACTGGATCTACAATAATCTCAGATTTAGAGAACGCACCTAAGGGTCTGCTTTTATGGAGAGCCATTTTACAATGGCTAGGTGGAATTGGAATAATTGTAATGGCGATTACTTTAATGCCAATAATGAATGTTGGTGGCATGCAATTATTTAAAATTTCAAGTAATGACTCTTCGGAAAAAATACTTCCTAAGTCTAAAGAAATAGCACTTAGATTAATTTACATTTACTCAGGATTAACAGGGCTTTGTGCATTCACTTATTGGATATTTGGTATGAGTAAATTTGATAGCTTAACTCATTCAATGACTACAATCGCTACTGGGGGCTTTTCTAACTACAACGAGTCTATTGGTTACTTTAATAGTTTGCCAATTGAAGTTTCATCAATGTTTTTTATTATATTGGGAAGTATTCCATTTATTGTTTACATTAAATTTATAAGTGGAAACAAAAAAATTTTTTTAAATGATATTCAAATCAAAACTTTTTTAAAAATAATAATATTCACTGTTATTATTTTATCTATTTATTTATTATTTTCTAACTATGAAAACTTTAGTTTAAGATCAATATTTTTTAATACTATATCAATCTTGAGCGGTACTGGTTATGTAAATGCAGAATTTGACAGCTGGGGCAGTTTTCCTATAACTTTGTTTCTTGCGCTAATGTTTATTGGTGGATGTGCAGGATCTACGGCTTGTGGTGTAAAAATATTTAGAATTCAAATTCTTTATCTATTTATTCTAAACCAATTAAAAAAAATAATTTATCCTAAAGGAGTATTTGTAATTAAGTATGATCAAAGTGCAGTTGATGAAAAATTTATTGCTTCGATTATTTCATTTATTTACTTTTATATTGTAATATTTTTTATTCTAACTGCATTGTTATCTTTAACTGGTTTAGATTTTATTACTGCTATCTCAGGTGCCGCTACGTCTATTTCAAATGTTGGACCTGGTCTTGGTCCGATAATTGGCCCAAATGGAGATTTTTCCTCATTACCAGACCTTTCTAAATGGATTTTAACAGTTGGCATGATTTTAGGTAGACTTGAGCTATTTGCAATATTAGTATTGTTTTTACCATCATTTTGGAAAAACTAATTATGTCTGAAATAAAAAAAACATCCTGGTTAGAATCCATTTCAGTTTACAAAGATATTCGAATGCTAAGGATTTTGTTACTTGGTGCTATCAGTGGATTTCCTTGGGTTTTAATTGCTAGTAGTTTAAGTCTTTGGTTGAAAGAAGAGGGATTAAGTAGATCAACAATTGGATGGGCAGGACTTATATTTGGAGTTTATGCTTTTAATTATCTTTGGGCACCGATTATAGATAGAATTCAAATTCCATTACTTACTAAAAAATTAGGTCACCGAAGAGGATGGATCGTTTTAATGCAATTAGTAATTCTATTAAGTTTACTTCTTTGGAGCGTTATAAATCCTACAGAAAATTTAGCATTAATAATTACAGTTGGATTAATCATTGCTATAGCATCAGCGACTCAAGATATAACGGTAGATGCATTAAGAATTGAACAAATTGATGAAAATGAAGGGAAATCAATGGCAGCTGGTGCCGCTATGGCTGTAGTTGGTTGGTGGACAGGCTACAAATTAGGTGGTGTAGTTGCTTTATTTACTGCAGAGTTCTTTGAAAATCTTGGTATAAAAGATTATTGGCAAGCAACTTTTTTAATATTGGGTGTTCTGATTATCTTAATGAATATTGCCCTAATGTTTGTTCATGAACCAATAGAAACTGACAGACAATCAAAACAAAAGGAAACTGACAACCTGATTAAAGGTAAACTAGGATCTAGCAATATCATTACAACTTTTGTTGCATATATAACTGGAACAATTGGTGGGCCCATAATTAGCTTTTTTAAAAAAAATGGTTTTGCCATAGCTGCAGGAATTTTAGGATTTGTCTTTTTATTTAAAATTGGAGAAGCATTCATGGGTAGAATGTCGATTGTATTTTATAAAGAAATAGGCTTCTCAAAAGGAGAAATAGCAATCTATTCAAAAGGTTTAGGATGGATCACAACTGTTGTGTTTACTTTAATTGGTGGGGTAATGGCCATGAGGGCTGGAACTATAAAAACTATGTTCTTTGCAGGAGGATTAATGGCAATTACAAATCTATTATTTGCTGCCTTAGCATGGACGGGTAAATCTGAATTATTATTTGCAATAGCAGTTATAGCTGACGATATTACTGCAGCTTTTGCAACTGTTGCATTTGTAGCATTTATATCTTTACTGGTCGATCGAACATATACAGCAACACAATACGCATTACTTGCTTCTATAGGAACTGCTGGAAGAACAACTTTAGCATCATCATCAGGAGCTTTGGTAGATTGGTTGAACGGAGATTGGGGAACATTTTTTGTATTAACAACTATTATGGTTATTCCTTCACTAATATGCCTTTGGATGATTAAAAATAAAATTAAAATTGGTGCAAAATAGATTTTATTTCAAAGGTAGTTTTTCCAATGTTTACAAAAAATCTTCTAAATTTTCAGAAGTAACTTCACAAATATTATATGGAGAAAAATTTAAAATTTTATCTAAAAATAAAAGTTGGATAAAAATAAAATCCGATTTTGATAATTATACTGGGTACATTCAAAATAAAAATTATTCAAAAGAATTTAGGGCTAATTATAAAGTAAGTACCTTAAAAGCAATCATCTATAAAAAACCAAACTTAAAAACTAATATTTTTCTATCTCTTGGATCAAAGTTGTCAGTTAAAGAAACTAACAAAAATTATGCCAGAATTGATAAAAATAAATGGGTAAAAAAAAAAGATATAAAAAACATAAATTACAAAGAAAAAAACTTCATTAAAATATTTAAAAAATTTTTGAATATAAAATATATCTGGGGTGGAAAAAGTTATAGAGGAATAGATTGTTCAGCCTTATTACAAATATTTTACTATTACAATAATAAGTTTTTTCCTCGAGATACTAAGGATCAAATTAAATATTTAAAAGGAAACTTAAAAACAAATTATCAAAAGGGAAATATCATTTTTTGGAAA
>CACHBY010000004.1 GCA_902578175.1 uncultured Pelagibacteraceae bacterium | reverse complement strand
TGTAAGGAATTACAAATATTATTCTTTTATCTGTATTTTGGAATGTAAATGCAACATCTTCTTTATATAACTTCTTAGTAATGATGTGACTACCTTTAACTAATCTGATTTTATTTTTAGATTTTATTTTTATATTTTTATTCAAAGTCTCATTTATCCACGGGCCGGATGCATTGATCAAAACTTTTGATTTTAATTTTTTTCCATTTTGAAGACTTATGACCCACTCATTATTAATAATTTCAGCCTTTTTAACTTTGTTGTATTCTAAAATTTTGGCTTTGTTTCTTTTTGCATCTTTAGCATTTAGTTTTGTTAATTTTTTATCGTCAATTTGAATATCAAAATATTGAAAACCAGTTTTATATTTTTCTTTTAGAATATTTGGAAATTTTTTATTAAGATCAAATGTTTTTGATTTTGGAATATTGGTTTTTCCACCTAAATTGTCATACAAAAACAAACCAAATTTAATTAACCAAGCTGGTCTTATTTTATCAGTATGAGGGATAATAAATGGAATTGGTGTTGAGATATGTTTTGCAATTTTGTAAACAATTTCTCTTTCTTTAAGTGACTCTCTTACTAATTTAAATTCGTAATTTTCTAGATACCGAAGCCCACCATGAATTAATTTTGTTGACCAAGAAGAAGTTGCACCTCCAATTTCACCTTTATCAGCCAAACATACTGACAAACCTCTTCCTGCAGCATCTCTTGCAATACCTGCACCGTTTATACCACCACCAATTATGAATAAATCAAATACTTTAGACATTAAATTATAAATTCTTTATAAAAGTTAATTATAAATTTTCAACGACTTAAAGTATTTTAACGTTGGTATTCAATAAATTTCTTTAACGATTGATTTAGAAATTTTTCGTAAATTTGACCTGTGTTAGAATATTTTTTTGAATTAAGGAAAGATTTGTTCATTTTAAAGTCATAAGAGGGTTCAAAGAAGAATGGAATTGAAAGTCTCTTACTTTTATTCCATAGTACCCTGTGGTTTGTAGCTTTAAATTTTCCTCTACTTAAAAATTCTAAGGCTCTACCAGTATTTACTACTAAAGCTCTTTTATTAAATGGCACATCATACCATTTTTTTGTTTTTCTATTCTGTACTTGAAGACCACCTTTTTTATCTTGATAAAGAACTGTAAATATTCCACTATCAACATGCGTTTCACATCCGAGCGCAACACCATCTTGTTTTGATATCTCCACTGGCTTTGTTTGATTTGGATAGTAATTAAATCTTAAGGTGCTAAGTGTTTTTAACCTAGAAAAAGCCTTGCTTGAAAGGTTTGGATTAAGCTTATTTAATTTGATTATACTTTTAAATAAAGTCTCACTTAAATTATAAATATTTTCAAAATATTTATTTAAAGTCCTAATAGAAGTTTTGTTAAAGCATGTATCAAGATTTAAATATTCAATATATTGGTTTTTAGTTTTTGAAGAATATTTCTTAGTAACTTTCAAATCTCCAATATCTAAACCTTCTTTGCCATTGACATCATTAGGAAAGTAGCCACGATATAGATTATTATTTTTTTTGTTCCATTTTTTTGGAGATAATTCTCTTTTTTTGCTATCTGGCAAATTAAAAAATTGATTTCCAACCTTGCAAATTTTTTTAATTTCTTTCAAATTAAGTCCATGTCCTGTTACTTGGAAAAAACCTATATTTACACAAGCTTTTTCAATTTCTTTAATTGTTTTTATTGCACTTTGAGTTTCAAAATTATTTCTGGTCAGTGAAGAAATATTAATCGTTGGAATATAATTTTTTGACACTTTAATTACTATTTTTTATAAAATCTGCAGACCGTTCAGCAATCATCAAAGTCGGAGCATTTAAATTTCCACTTGTAATTTCTGGCATTACAGACGCATCGACAACCCTGATATTCTGTAATCCATTTACTTTTAGTTTTTCATCTACTACCGACATCTTATCTGTTCCCATCTTAAGTGTGCATGAAGGGTGGTAAGCAGTTTCAGCTTTTGATCGGATATATTCTTCTAATAAATCATTAGTTTGAACATTTTCTCCTGGCCCAACTTCTTTTCCTGCAAATGGTTTTAATGAATTTTGTTCTAAAATTTTTCTTGCTACATGTATACACTCTATAGTTTGTTTTAAATCGTCCTCATGTTCCAAATAATTAAATTGAATTTTTGGATAATCGTAAGGATCAGAGCTGTTTAAAGTTATATGACCTCGACTTTTAGGGTGATTTGGACTGGCATGTAATTGATAACCATGTCTATCTGGATCAACTAATCCATGATCAATTACAAAAGCAGGAAAAAAATGAAATTGAATATTAGGATATTCTCTATCTGGCGATGATTTACAAAAGCCACCCGCCTCTAGGAAAGAATTAGAACAAGGACCACTTCTATTTAAAAACCACTGAATACCAATTTTAAGCATATTAAGCTTATTAACGTATGAATATAAAGTATCTTTAGTTTTACATTCTTGTTGAACGTAAGTTTCCAAATGATCTTGTAGGTTTTTTCCAACACCTTCTAAGTTATGAACAACATCAATTCCCTTATCTTTTAAGTGTTGACTTGGGCCAATCCCTGAAAGCATAAGTAACTGAGGTGAATTAATTGCACCTCCACTTAAAATTACTTCTTTATTTGCATAAATTTTTTCAACTTTATCTTTAATTTTAACTTCGATTCCAATTGCTTTTTTTCCATCAAAAATTATTCTCTCAACATAAGCTTCTGTAAATACTTTAAGGTTTTTTCTTTTTTTTGCAGCATTTAAATAATATTTTGAAACACTGGCTCTCTCGCCTTTATGAATAGTGACATCGTACATACCAAAACCTTCTTGTTCCTTACCATTCATATCGTTATTTATTTTGTAACCAGCTTCTCCAGCTGAATCTACAAATGCTTTAAATAAAGGATTTTTATTTTTAGATTGGTTTACTGGCAATATCCCACTACCACCTCGATATTCATTTTCTCCTTCTGACCAAGTTTCAATTTTTTTAAAATAGGGAAGGACTTTTTCATATGACCAATCGTCTAATCCAAAAGATGCCCATCTTTGATAATCATTTGGATTTCCTCTAACAAATACCATTCCATTATGAGCAGAGCATCCACCAATCATTTTTCCTCTTGGACAAAATAATCTTCTGTTATGTAGATAAGGTTCTGGTTCTGAATAATATTTGTAATTATACTTTGGATCATGCATTGTGTATAAAATTGCTAATGGCATATTTACTTTCCAAATATCACTTGGTTTACCAGCCTCAAAAATAGCAACATTATTTTGAGACTTCTCAGTTAACCTATTTGCAAGAACACATCCAGCTGTTCCAGCGCCAATAATTAAATAATCATAGGTCATAATTTATATAAATTAATAGATCTTTAATATTCATCTTCTCACTGGTGTTTCGGTTGCAATATACTGATCTCTAACTTTCTCTCTCAAATAAATATAAATTCCAGCAGCTATTATACATGCAACTCCTATGAATGTTCTACCCGAAGGTATTTCATTAAATAAAAAATAACCTGGTATCATTGACATTATAATTAGCGAATATTCAAATAGAGAAACAACCGAAGGAGAGGCAACTATATACGCAGAAAAAATACAAACAAAAGCTATTGATGCAGCAAAACCAAAAAATAAAATAAATTTCCAAGTATATTCAATATTTGAAAACCATTCTCTAAAGATGAATTGTATTGTTGGATCAAAGTTTTGATTATTCAGCTGACCACTACCCATAAAAAAATATAAAATTACGCAAAGCAATATTGCAATTAGATAGAAGTAATATAATTGAGTGTTAACATCATCTTTATCAGATGTATATTTTGTAATTGTCATAGAGGCTGCGTAACAAAATGCACAAAAAACTGGTAAAAGACTTCGATATTCAAAATCTGAAAAATTTGGATTTAATACTATAAAAACACCAATAAAACCAAAAATAATGGCTGACCATCTTCTAATACCAATAGTTTCTTTTAAAAATAATTTTGCAAATATAGATACGAAAAAAGGTGAAGAAAAAAATAAAGCATTTGCTGTTGCTAAAGGCATAAAAGTTAATGAGATAAAAAAAGCAGAAAAAGCAATAAAATGTAAAACCACTCTTAGTATTGTTAAAAAAGGGTAGTAAGTTTTAAGAGAAACTTTTTGTTTTCTAAATTTTATGTAACCAAACAACAAAATTGCTGCAACAAAATATCTTCCAAAAAATATTTCATATAGAGCTGCCTTTTCAAAAATGAATTTAATTAAAGCATCCTGCATTGCAAAAAATGTCATTGCAGTAATTATTAGAATTATACCTCTTGAATTATTATTAGCGCTCATTATGCACCTATATCAAAAAAAAATTGTATAGAATATTAGATTATTTCTTCAATTTAGAAGAGAACAGAAGACCTTCGTTTGAAAATTTTGACTTATTTTCTTCAATAAAATCTTTCATTAATTTTACTTTTTCTTCCTCAAATTCAGTAACTCTTCTTTTGCTTAAATCTATATATAGCGATATCCATTCCATAGAAGCTGAAAGTTTATTAGTTTTTTGAGAAATCATTTCCATTTTTAAATGTAGTCTTTTTTTATCATGGTCAAAAAAAGTAAGATTAACATTTACCACCTCTCCTTCTTTGACTTCATTTAAGTATTTAGTATTTGTTTCAACAACCATTGTACTTCTATTAAGATCTTTGGCTGCGGTTCCTCCCATCTTAAATTTTTCAAGAGCAACTTCCCACGCCTGGTCAAATACAAGCACATAATAAGCCATGTTCATATGATTGTTATAATCAACCCATTCTTTTTTGACTTCGAAAGTTTTTAATAACACTTTATGATCTTGTTAATGAGGACTGTAATTCTTGATTTGAAATATACCCTTTTATATTTCCACTTTTATCAACCACTTCGCAATTCGAGTCTGAACAAACAATTTTAGGTAAGAAATCTTCTATAAATTCATCTTCATTTACTTTTATTAGATTTGATTTATCAATATTATTTGCTTCATCAGCACTTTTCATAATAATTTTTGCTTTAATTACTTTTGCTCTATTCACATCTTTTACGAATGCTTTCACATAATCATCGGCAGGTTTCATGATAATTTCTTCAGGAGTACCCACTTGAACTAATTTGCCAGAGTTTAATATTCCTATATGATCACCCAATCTTAACGACTCATCAAGATCATGAGTTATGAAGACAATAGTTTTTTTTAATTGAGATTGAAGATCAATTAATTGTTTTTGCATATCACTTCTTATCAAAGGATCTAGCGCACTAAATGCTTCATCCATTAACATAATATCTGTGTCAGTTGCTAATGCTCTTGCCAATCCTACACGCTGCTGCATTCCTCCTGATAATTGGGCTGGATATTGATTTTCAAAACCAGTTAGACCAACAGCATCAATTTTTTCCATTGAGATTTTATTTCTTTCGTCCTCTGCTTTACCCTGCATTTCTAGTCCATAACCAACATTTTGAATTACTGTTTTGTGTGGGAATAAACCAAATCTTTGAAAAACCATACTCATTTTATGTCGTCTAAATTCAATTAGTTTATCTTTATTAAGAGACATGACATTTGTACCCTCAACTAAAATTTCACCATCAGTCGGATCAATTAATCTATTTAAATGTCTAATAAGTGTAGATTTTCCTGAACCTGATAAACCCATACATACAAAAGTTTCACCTTCCTCAATTTTAAGCGAGACATTATCTAAGCCAACTGTATGTCCAGTTTTTTCCAAGATCTCATCTTTCGTAGCACCATCCTTAACCATTGGAAGTACAGACTTAGGATCATTTCCAAAAATTTTGTAAACGTTATTGATCTCAATTTTTGACATTGGATATTCTTGTAACAGTTACGATGATAGAATGTAAAATAAATATTATACAACTTCTGATTGTTCTAAAAATATAAAGCTATATTTATTTGCTTTTACTTAATTTTTTAATAAGAATTTTAGTTATGGCGCAAACAGACATTGATGTGCGAATAGAATTATCTGCTTTATATAGAATTTTACATATGTATGGCATGACAGATCTTGCTAATCAGTGTGCAGGAGCAAGATCAGTAGAAAATAAAGATTGTTCTTTTGTTCATCCTTATGGAATGTTTTATGAAGAGATCACAGCATCATCTTTAGTAAAAATAGATAAAGAGGGAAGAAAAATCAATTCAGATGGACCGTGGTTAAATGATGGATGTATAAATCTTGCTCAGTGGATTTTTAATTCTCGATCCGATGTGAATTTTTACGTTCACGGTCACGCTAATGATGTTATGGCAGTTGGAGGAACTAAAGAAGGTTTGATGTATCTTTCACAAGCGGCAGTCTATTTAAATCATTTAATTGGATATATTGATTATGAATTTGTTGAAGATAAAGATTTTGGAAAAAAATTTGAGAACCTCATAGGTAAGCATGATATTTTAATTACTAGAAATCATGGATATTACACTGTAGGCAAAACTGCTGCAGAAGCTTTTTTTAGAGCTTATTATTTGGAGCAAGCATGCACTGTTCAAGTAAAAAATTTATCTATGGGATTAAGTAAACATGAAATAGACAAACAAAAAGCTGCATATTTTTGGGAAAATATGAGCAGTTCAGATGATTATAATTATAATGGAAAAACAGAATGGGCTGCATTACTGAGAAAATTGGATCGTGAAAATTCAAATTATAAAAGTTAATGGAACAAAATTGTAAAATTAAAAATATAACTAAAAATTCTACGAATTTAGAAGTTGATTGGAGTGATGGAAAAAAAAGTAAGTTTAATTATTTATGGTTAAGAGACAATTGTCCCACAGCACACGATAAAGACTCTCGTCACAGAATGTTTAATATTCTTAAGGTGTCTAAAGATATAAATCCTAAAAAATTTTTAGTAAATGATGATGGTAAACTACAAATTGAATGGAGTGATGGAGATCATGTTAGTTATTATGATCAAAAATGGCTGAGAGATAATTGTTATACAATAAAAAATAATTTAGAATATAAATCACCCTATAAACTTTGGGATAAATCTCTGCAAAAAAATTTACAATCTGTAGAAATTGATCATGATGAGATAATTAATTCAGATCAGGGATTAATTAAATGGTTGGAACTTTTGCATCATACTGGAATTGCAATTGTCAAAAATGCACCAACAAATGAGAACTCTGGATTTAAAGTTTTAAATAGAATTAGTCATACTAGAGAAACTTTTTTTAAAACTCCATTTGAGGTAATTAATATTCCAAAACCAAATAATTCTGCCTATACGGCCCATGCTTTGAGAAATCATATGGATTTACCTTGGTTTGAGACACCCCCAGGTTATCAATTTCTTCACTGCTTGGTTAATTCTGCAAATGGAGGAGATTCTTCGGCAGTAGATGGATTTGCTGTAGCAGATTATTTGAGAAAAAATGAAAGGGAAATCTTTGATACATTAGTGAATGTTCACCTTAAATTTAGAGATATGGATTATACGCAAGAATCTGTAAGAAGTTATTATGCGCCAGCAATTTCTTTGACTAAAGATAATGATTATCATGACATTAGATTTAGTATTGCAACTATGGATGCTTTAGATTGCCATCCTGACTTAATGGACAAAGTTTATAAGGCTCATCATAGATTTGGAAATCTATTACACGATGAAAAATTTCAAATTAAATTTAGATTAGGACCAGGAGATATATTTACTTTTAATAACAGAAGATTGCTTCATGGAAGAACTGAATTTGATCCAAACTCAGGACATAGACATCTTCAAGGATATTATATGGATAGAGATGAAATAATTGGAAGATTAAAATATCTTAAAAGTTATTAACAGATACAACCTGATTTAGAAAAATTATATATTTTAACATTTAAGTAATTTAAATTTAACGTTATCTTAACAAATATAATTTACAAAGTTGTATACACATAAATTAAAAAGAGAGGAAAAAAATGAAAAAAATACTTAGTATTTTAACAATTCTATTTACATTCTCTTTTACATCACACAGTTACTCAAAGACAGAAATTCATTGGTGGTACGGAAATAGTGGTTTTCTTGGTGATGTAATTATTGAAATTGCAAATAGATTTAACGCTTCACAAGATCAATATACGGTCATTCCTACAGGTAAAGGAAGTTATGAAGATAACATGGCCGCAACTATTGCTGCTTTTAGAGCAGGAGATCAACCACACTATTCACAAGTTTATGATGCTGGTGCTGCAATTATGGTAGCTCAAGTAAAAAATGGTGTTGTTATCGGCTTTGAAGAAATGGCAGAGAAATATGGAATTAAAGTAGATGCAGACAACTATATTCCAGGAATTAAAAATTTCTATGCCGATTCAGATGGAAAAATGATTGGTGTACCTTTCAATAGTTCAACTTGTTTGATGTATGCAAACATGGACATTTTGAAAGAAGTTGGAATTGAATCTGTTCCAAAAACTTATGAGGAATTTGAAGCTATGGCTCCAAAAATTAAAGCTGCTGGATACATACCTTTAGTTCAAAGTCACTTTCCTTGGATCTGGACAGAAAATTTCTTTTCAAGACATAACTTACTTATGACAGATGGAAACAATGGTTACGATGCTGTTCCAACAAAAACTTTATTTGCTGAAACAGATGCATTTGTAATGCACTGGAAGAAAGTTAAAGAATGGTATGAAAAAGGACTTTATGGTTATAAAGGAAGAGCATGGGGAGATAACCAGGCTCCATTTATAGCTGGTGAAGCTGCGTTTTGGTTTGGTTCAGCTGCATCATTCGGTGGAATGAAAGGTGTTGTTCCTAACTTTACAGTAAACCATATTCCTTACTGGGATTCTGTAACAGGTGGTAAAGAGTATCCAACGTTTATCGGTGGTGCTGCTAACTGGATATTAAATGGTCATACAGAAGAAGAGTACAAAGGACTTGCTAAATTTATAGAATTTATGGGTTCTCCAGAAATGGATCTGTATTATCACAATATGACTGGTTATTCTGCAGTGACTAAAGGTGGTATAGAACTAGCTGAGACTATAAATTTTTATAGAGCTTCTCCATATCATAAAGCAGTTGGTGAACAATTGAGCTTAGAGGGTTCGACTATTCCTGGTGGATATAGAGCTGGTAACTGGCCACAAATTCGTGAAGTAATTTACGAAAATGTTGAGCCTATGTTAAACGGCAAAATATCTATCGAAAAAGGATTGAAGAACATGGATAAAGGTGCAGCTAAATTGTTAAAACAATTTGCTAAAACTTTATAAGTAATAATCTAATTAAGGAGGGTAATAACTTACCCTCCTTATTTTTATTCAAATTTTATGAAAAAAGTCCAATTTAAATCTAGTTATTCTCAATATTTATTTTTGGCTCCACAGTTAGGAATTTTATTAATTTTTTTATATTGGCCAATCATACAAACTTTTAGAGATGCATTTACAATGCAGGATGCATTTGGATTTGGAACTCAGTTTGTATGGTTTGATAATTTTTTATTTATTTTTGATGATCCTGCTTATTGGATAGCATTTAAGTTTACTATTATTTATAGCTTTGTAATAACACTAATCACAGCTTCTATTGGCTTGTTGCTCGCAGTTCAGGCAAACAATGTTATACATGGCAAAAGTGCATACAAAACATTATTAATTTGGCCGTATGCAATTGCTCCTGCTGTTGTTGGTGTAATGGCAAATTATTTTTTTAGTGAAAGATTTGGACTACTTTACCATTTATTTAATAATCTATGGGGATTTAATTGGTATGAAAGTGTTTTTGACTCCTATATTTACTTAATTATTGCTGGTTCTTGGAAGCAAATTAGTGCAAATTTCATTTTCTTTTTGGCGGGCCTACAAGCAATACAAAGATCTGTGATTGAAGCATCTATGATAGATTGCAAAAATAGTATTAGAAGATTTTGGACAATTACGTTTCCTTTATTAATGCCAACAACATTCTTTTTAATAATTATTAATATTACTTACGCATTTTTCGATACATTCGGTATTATTGATACTACAACAATAGGTGCCCCATCAGGTGAAACAAGAACTCTAGTTTACAAAGCATACATGGATGGATTTAGAGGACTAGATTTAGGAAGTGCAGGCGCTCAATCAATAATGATGATGTTCATAGTATTATTTATTACAATTTTTCAATTTAGATACATAGAAGGGAGAATACATTATAATTAATGACTAGATTAATTACATCAGGATTTTCTCATTTTATTTTATTCATAGGAATATTGATTATGATTGTTCCTGTATGGATGATTTTTGCTAGCTCAACTCATACAGGTTTAACGATTAATACTCATGGTCTTCAAATGTTTTTAGGAGACAGCTTTTATGAAAATTATATGAGAGTTTTGTTATATCAAGGTGGTTTTTTCAAAGAGATAACCGCTTTAAAAATGTTTTTAAACAGTTTCATAATGGCAACCGGAGTTGCAATATTATCTGTTATTACATCTTTAATGGCTGCTTATGCTTTAGTTTATTATAGAACAAAATATGCAACATTATTGTTCTGGATAATATTTGTTACAATCTTAGTTCCATTAGAGTTAAGAATTTTTCCTACTTATTCAGTAATGGCTGAATTAAATCTTGTAAATTCTTATTTTGGATTAATTGTGCCTATATCAGCTTCAGCGATAGCAACATTATTTTTCAGACAGTTTTACAAAACTGTTCCAGATGAATTACTTGAATCAGCAAAACTTGATGGAGCAAATACTTGGAGATTTTTTATTGATTTTTTACTTCCATTATCAAAAACAATGATAGTGGCGATGTTAATATTTATGTTTGTTTTTGGTTACAACCAGTACCTATGGCCATTATTAGTAACAAGCTCAGAGCAATACTGGACTGTGGTTATGGGATTAAAGATGATGTCAGGTTCAATCGTTCATCGTTTTGCGTTTGTTATGATGTCTATGGTTCCACCAATTTTAATTATAATTGTTTTACAGAAACATTTTATTAAAGGAGTTTTTCAAGATAAATGAAAATAAAACCACTTCAAATTGTTGCTCATATTATTTTAATAATAGGAGTTTTGTTAATGGTTCTTCCAATTTGGATTTCTTTTGCAAGTTCCACACATGAAAATGTATCTATACTTACAGAAGGTATGAGGTTTACTTTGGGTGATCAATTTTCAAGAAACTATAATGAAGTTTTAAATGAAAAAGGTGGTTGGTCTGAGGAAGTAACCGCTGCAAAAATGTTTATTAACAGTTTTATAATGGCTTTAGGAATTGCTACACTTAAAGTAGCTATTTCAGCAATGTCTGCATACGCTTTAGTTTATTATAGATTCAAATTAGCAGTACCAATTTTTTGGTTAATCTTCATTACTCTGCTTGTTCCTCTAGAGGTGAGAATATTTCCAAGCTATAAAATAGTATCTGATTTAGGTTTGACCAACTCTTATACAGGCCTTATTCTGCCATTAGTTGCCTCAGCAACGGCAACTTTTTTCTTCAGACAATTTTACAAAACAATTCCAGACGAACTATTGGAGTCTGCAAAATTAGATGGAGCAAATGCTTGGAGTTTTTTCATTGATTTCTTAGTTCCACTATCAAAAACTATGATAGCTGCAATGTTTATATTTATGTTTGTTTATGGATATAGCCAATATTTATGGCCATTGATTATGACTACTGCCGAAGAATATTGGACCGTTGTAATGGGGATGAAAATTATTTACACAGAGAGTTATGAAGGAGTTGCACTACCAAGAACTGCAGAAAGATTTGCGTATATTATTTTGTCTATGATCCCTCCTGTATTAGTGGTGGTATTTTTACAAAAATGGTTCATAAAAGGATTAATTCAAACGGAGAAATAAATGAGTTTTTTAGATTTAAAAAATGTAACTAAGATTTACCCTAACGGCACAAAAGCAGTACATGAAACTTCATTAAGCGTTGATGAAGGGGAGTTCATGGTTTTTGTAGGACCTAGTGGATGTGGAAAATCAACTTTGTTAAGAATGGTTGCAGGTTTAGAGGACATAACTGAAGGTGATATTAATCTTGATGGACAATTAATAAATGAAGTTGATCCATCTGAAAGAGATGTAGCAATGGTATTTCAGAACTATGCATTGTATCCACATATGAATGTTTATAACAATCTAGCTTATGGTTTAAAAAACAGAGGAATTGACAAAGAAACAATTAAGCAAAAAGTTAATGATGCAGCTAAACTTTTGCAAATTTCAGATTTTTTACAAAGAAAACCATCAATGTTATCTGGTGGTCAAAGACAAAGAGTTGCTATGGGTAGAGCGATTGTTAGAAACCCTAAAATATTCTTATTTGATGAGCCTCTTTCAAACTTGGACGCAAAACTAAGAATCCAGATGAGACTTGAAATCAAAAAACTTCAGCAGAAAGTTGGAGTAACAAGTATATTTGTTACACACGATCAAGTTGAGGCCATGACCCTTGCGGATAGATTAGCTGTTATAAATAATGGAATTATTGAACAGCTTGGAACCCCTATTGAAATTTACAATAATCCAGAATCTTTATTTGTTGCTGGTTTTATCGGTTCTCCACAAATGAATTTTTTAGATGCTAATTTAAATAATAAAACCCTATCAGTAGAAAACTTTGAGATTAAAAATATAAATAGTGATTATAATGGTGAGGTTACTTTAGGAATAAGACCAGAGCATTTAATAGAGTCTGAAAATGGTTTAATAAATTTAAAAGTAGAATTGGTGGAACAGCTAGGTTCAGATAACCTTGTTTATGGACAAATAAAAAATATAAAAGATTTTTGTTATAGATCTCCAGGAAAACAAACAATCAAAAAAGGAGAAACTCTAAGTTTAAATATTGAAGAGAATAAATATTACATCTTTGATAAGAGCACTGGCAAAAGAGTAAACTAAATTTGATTTTAAGCAAACCAAATCACATAAAAATTTATGGTCACCGAGGAGCAAGAGGAGATCTTCCTGAAAACACTTTAGAAAGTTTTAAATATATATTTGAAAACAATATTAATGCATACGAAACCGATATATTAATTTCTAAGGATCTTGTACCAGTTATTGCTCATGATTTTAGATTAGATCCAAGCAGAACAAAAGATAATAAGGGGAATTGGATAGAGGATGAAAATTTAAAAATATTTGATTTAACTTATGAAGAACTTTCAAATTTTGATGTAGGTTCAGTAAATAAATTATCCAGATACGGAAGAAGATTTATTAATCAAAAAAAATTAGAAAACCAAAGAATACCAAAACTTTCTGAATTATTAGAAATGTCTTCAAAAAATAAATCTGAAAAATTATTAATAAATTTAGAAATTAAATCTACACCAGAGGAAGAAAATTTGACACCAGAACCAGAAGATACAGTAAAACTAATTATGAGTGATATAAATGAGTCATCTTTAAAAGATAAAATAATTGTCTCATCATTTGATTGGAGAACTTTATCAGTAATTAAAAATCAGTATCCTGAAATTCCAAGAGCTTACTTAACTCAACATTTGACAGGAATTAATATTAATCAAACTATTTACAACAGATCTCCATGGTTGAGTTTTTTGCCTTATTATGAAGATCATGAATTGCCAAAAATTATAAAGTCACAAGGTGGAAAAGCTTGGCATCCATACCGAAAAGACATTACAAAAAAACTTGTCGATATTTCCCATCAAGAAGAATTGCCAGTAAATGTATGGACAGTAAACAAAGAGTACGAAATGTTAAAGATGGTTGAATACGGTGTAGATGGTATTATGACAGATTATCCATTAAGGTTGAAAGAACTTTGTGAGAAAGAAAATATAAAATGGTTTTAGTTTATCTTAATGGATTTAAATATAGTTAATAACCAAGAGAAATTTTTAGCGGGAAAACTTGAAGGATATACTTTAAAAGGTGCAGAAAATAAATTTGATGATAGAGGAAATCCTTTACCATTTCCAGGCTGCACAATAATTTGCAATATTCCTCTTAATACTAATTTATCTGATCAAATTATTAGTCTTCAAAAAAATATAGAGAATTTTAACCCTGAAAAAACTTACTTTTATTTACCTCCATCCAGTTTTCATATGACATTATTTGATTGTTGTAATTTTAATACAAAAAACACTAATTATTGGCCATCAGATATAGATCCTGATATGGATTATAAAGATATAGCTGTTGAATTAAATAAAAGAATTCAGAACTATATCTTTCCAAACGAATTCAATCTTAAACTAAAAATGTTTTTTGGAGGATACAGTATTATTTTAGAACCATATTCTGAAAAGGATGAAAAAATATTAAGAAATTGTAGAGATGAACTAAGTAGTTTGTTAAAAATAAAATTTGAAAACCATCAAAGATATAATTTTCATATTACTTTGGCATATATCTTGAGAGAACTTAATCAAATTGAAATAAATAATTTAATTGAATTTAATAAAAAACTATCTTTAGACTTTAGTAAAAAATTTCCAAAAATTACTTTTACAAAACCTGAAATGTGTATTTTTGAGGATATGTTAGAATTTAAAAGTATTAATCCTTCCAGCCTGTAACAGTTTTTACTTCTAAATATTCTTCAAGCCCCCAAACTCCACCCTCTCTACCATTTCCTGATTGTCTATATCCTCCAAAAGGCGTGCCCGCATCAGCCGCATTTCCATTGATATAAACACATCCTGATCTTAATTTTTTTGCAACTCTATGAGCTTTATCTCTATCCTCAGTTTGTAAATAATTTCCTAAACCATAAGATGTATCATTTACAATTTTTACTGCTTCATCTTCCTTTTCAAAAGGAATTATAGAAAGCACTGGACCAAAAATTTCTTCTTTTGCAATTCTCATTTCATTTGTTACGTTGGTAAAAATAGTTGGTTTAATAAAATAACCTTTATTTAATCCATTCGGTAACTCAGGACCTCCTGCTGCTAATGTTGCTCCCTCAGATATTCCACTTTCAATTAAATTTATAATCTTATCATATTGAGTTTTCGAAATTACAGGACCAATATGATCTCCTTTTTTCGATGCTTGATCTACTTTTATTTTATTTGCCTCATCAACTGCTTCATTTACTGCTCTTTCATAAATAGATTTTTCAACCAACATTCTTGTTGGAGCATCGCATGATTGTCCTGAATTACTCATTACATTTCTTATTCCATCTCTAACTGCATTTTTATAACTATCTGCAAAAACTATATTTCCACCTTTGCCACCAAGCTCTAAGCAAACTCTTTTAATAGTTTCAGCTGCATTTTTTGAAATTAATTTTCCTGCACGTGTTGAACCCGTAAAAGAAACCATATCAATATCAGGATGATTTGATATTTGAGTTCCTACTCCTTCACCATCTCCATTAACCAGATTAAATACTCCTTTTGGAAAACCAACTTGATCAATCATTTCTGCAAATAGCATTCCCGAAAGTGGTGCTATTTCTGATGGCTTGAGAATCATTGTGCATCCAGTTGCAAAAGCAGGAATTACTTTGAGAGCTATTTGGTTTATTGGCCAATTCCATGGAGTAATTAGTCCACAAACTCCGATTGGTTCATAATAGATGTGGTTATCAGATTTTTGATCAAAATGTTCATCAAATTCAAAGTCTTTAAGTCTTAAAATAAAATCTTCTAAGTGTGTTTGTCCAGATCCAGTTTGAACGTCTGTTGCCCAATCAATTGGTGCACCCATTTCGAGTGAAATAGCCTCTGCCATTTCTCCAAATCTTTTTTTATAAACTACAAGCAATTTTTCGAGCAATTCTAACCTTTCTTTTTTGCTAGTTTCTTTCCAGGTTTTAAAGGCAGTTTTTGCAGCCTTAACTGCATTATCCGTATCTTTTTTTGAACCTAATGAAATAATTGCACAAGGATCTTCATTGCAAGGGTTGATTACCTCAAAGTCATTTTTTTCAATTGGATCTACCCATTTACCATTAATGTAAAATTTTCTTTTATCTAACATTTAATAATCTTAGCATATTTATTAAATTTCATAGCCTTTTTCTTCTGGCTCATTATCCACAAGCTCATCCGGAAAACCTTCAGCCCTAAAATCAATTTTATTTAAATCTTCCATTCTTTTTACAATCATCGAAGACCATGCTCTTGAACCATATTTTTTTTGACCATCTTTAAATATCTCAACTATCTTTGGAGAAATCTCTAAAGGGGCATTTAATTTCTTAGCCAGGTTATCAAATAAACCAGTATCTTTTAAAACAAGATCCATTGTGAAATTAATATTATAAGAGCCATTTAAAATAACCTGACTTTCTGTTTCATGAACAAATGAGTTTCCAGATGAAACCGCTATGCCTTTAAATGCTTTGGTGAGATCTAAATTTGATTTTTTTGCAATAGTCCATGCTTCACCTAAAGCTACCAAATGAACTGATGCCAAATAATTTGTTATAACTTTAAGAACTGATGCACTACCTAACTCCCCAGTGTGTAAAACTTTTCTACCCATTACAGTTAAGGCAGGTAATATTTTTTCAAAAGCTTTTCTATCTCCACCTACAAATATAGCAATATTACCTGTGGCTGCTCTATGACATCCTCCACTAACAGGTCCATCTAGTGGGATAGCTTTTTTTGATATCACCTTATTTCCAAGTCTTTTAACCTCATCCTCATCTGTTGTGCTCATTTCTAACCAAATTTTATTTTTTGACAAACCATTTAAAATTCCATCTTCACTTTCCATAACCTCCGCGGAAACTTCGGGCGAGGGAAGAGAAGTGATAATTAGATCGGTTTGTTCTGCCAATTCTTTAGGAGACTTTGCAACCTTAGCACCTAGTTTTTTAAATTCATTTGCTAAACTTTCATCTATCTCTCTAACAGTAACATCAAAATTATTTCTTATTAAGCTTCCAGCTAGTTTACCGCCTACATTTCCTAAACCAACAAAACCTATTTTCATTTTATTTCCTCTTCTTTTTTATTTTTTGTAAATACAATTAAAATCACACCTACTATTATTATTGCACCACCTATAAATAATTCTTGTGTTGGTTTTTCACCTAAAAGAAATATAGCAGCAAGTAAACCTGTTGGAGGTATACCCATGGTAACGATAGGAAGCACTTTATAAAGTGGGTTGTTTTTTAAAACATAATAGAAACAACCATAAGTAATTGGTTGCATGATGAAACCAATATAAATTGCAATGATCCAGTGATCAATTTTTGCATTTGTTAAATAATTAATTGTATTTCCATCAATTATTGCAGAAAGCATTATTAAAATTGGTCCAGAGAATAATGCTAACCATGCAACTAAAGCTAAAGGATTTATTTCTTTACTTAAAGGTTTAACCATAACTTGTCCAAGAGCCCATATAGCAGATCCTAAAATTGTAAGACCAATTCCAATAAATTTTCCATCCAAGTTAGGAGATCCAGTTAAAATATAAACACCAACAAAAGCGATTGCTATACCAATCAAAGCTCTAATAGTTGGTTTTTCTTTAAGCATGAAGTAAGCAAAAATAACTCCAAACGGAACTTCCATCTGAACCAAAAGAACTGCTGAAGATGCATCAATTAAATCTAAACCAGTATATGTAATACTATATTGCAACGAATTAGCCACTAATGAAGCAACAAATATTCTTTTCAAATATCCTTTTGGAATTGGAAACCACCAAATTAATATTGATGCAGCAAATGTAAATCTGATACCCATTAAAAGAACAGGAGGAAAAGATTCAAATGCTGGTTTAGCAATTACAAAACCGAACCCTAAAAAAATAGGCACAAGGGATGCTACGAAAGTATCTTTTATATTCATGCCTATTTTAATATTAATGATTATTAAAGAACTTATGATATATTCACTTTTTAATTTATGAATTCAACAAAAATAGATCCTAAGTTTATTGGCCAAGCTAACCCTAGAATTGGTTTAATTGCTCTTGCTAGTGATTTTATGATTGAAAAAGATTTTATAAATGTGATTAAAAATAAAAAAATCGATTTCTTTGTTAATCGTATTGAGTGTTACAACCCTCTCACGAAAGAAAACTTGATTAAAATGTCTAATAAAATCACTGACGTTACAAAAGATATTTTACCTGATCAAGACTTGGATTGTGTAGTTTATGGATGCACATCAGGAACTATTGCTGCTGGTCATGATTCAATTGAAGAAAAAGTTAAAGTTGCCAAACCAATGGCAGACGTATCAACACCAAGCACTGCTGCTATTAAAGCATTAAAGAAATTAAATATTAATAAAGTTTCGATATTTACCCCATATAGCAAAAAATTAAATGACGATGTTTTGGATTATTTTAAAAGTGAAGGTTTTGAAGTTACATCGAATTCTTATTTTGATATTCAAGATGATTATGACATTGGAAAAGTTGATCAAGATTATTTATATGAAGTATTATCAAAAATAGATTTAAATGGAGCTGATGCTTTATTTGTTTCATGCACAGCTCTACCAGTTTTAGAAATTATTGATAAATTAGAAAAAAAATTAAACACTATAGTTTTATCTAGCAACCAGGCATTAATTTGGGACACCCTTGTAAAAATAAAAAAAAACAATTCAGTTGAAGGGTTTGGAAAATTATTCCAAGTAAATTGATGTCATTTAGTAAAGAAGAATACAAACAAAGGTTTAAAAAAGTTCAGAAAATGATGCAGCAAAAAGGCATCGAACTTTTAATTTCACATGATACAAATAATATGAATTATTTAACAGGCTATGATGCGTGGTCTTTCTATTATGCTCAATGTGCTATTGTTCATATAAATGCCGATGAACCTTTATGTTTTGTTAGAGCACAGGATGCTGGTGGTGCGTATATAACAACTTACCTAAAAAACGAAAATATTATTGTTTATGATGAAAATTACATTCATAAATGGCCAAAACATCCTTATGATTATTTAGTTGAAATAATTAAAGAGAGAAAGTGGGATAAACTAAATATAGGGGTTGAAATGGATGCCCATTATTTTACCGCATTCTGTTATGAAAAAATTAAACAGGGATTACCAAACGCACAAATAAAGGATAGTGATCGTTTGGTTAATTGGGCAAGATTGGTTAAATCTGATGCTGAGATTGGTTTTATGAAATCTGCTGCTAAAATATCTGAAAAAGGAATGAAAACTGCAATGGATGTAATTAAACCAGGTGTTAGACAATGTGATGCTGTAGGTGAAATTCAAAAAACATTATTTTATGGAACAGAGGAATATGGTGGAGAGTATTCTAGTATAGCAACTTTACTCCCAACAGGAAAAGGAACCTCAGCTTCACATTTAACAGCAACTCAAGAAAAATTTGTCGATGGAGAGGCTACAATTATTGAACTATCTGGGGTTTATAAGAGGTATCATGCTCCAATGGCCAGAACAGTTCTTCTTGGAAAACCTAATCAACTAAAGATTGATACAATGAACAAAACCATCGAGGCACTAAATGCTGGAATTAGTGCAATCAAACCTGGAAATACAGCAGATGATGTTGCTAAATCTTTTTGGAAAATTTTAGATAAATATGGAATAGAAAAAAAATCTAGAACAGGTTATTCGATTGGAATTGGATATCCTCCTGACTGGGGTGAGCACACTCTTAATATATATAAAGGAGATATGACAGTTCTTGAGCCCAATGTTTGTTTTCACATGATAGCAGTGATGCAGTTTGGTGATTGGGGTGTTGAGGCATCTGAAGCAATTAGAGTTACTGAAAATGGATCAGAACTATTTTGTAATTTTCCAAAAGAGCTTCATATAAAGAGTTAATTAGCTATTGAAATCTATTTACACAAATGTTTTATATTCACTTTAATGTCTAAAAATCCAGAATTCGTTAAATTCGATAAAGTAGATAAAAGTTATGACGGAAAAGTTCTTGTCGTCAAAGACCTTCAATTAGATATTGCAGAGGGCGAGTTTATAACCATGCTTGGTCCATCTGGATCAGGTAAGACAACATGTTTAATGATGTTAGCTGGATTTGAAACTCCAACTCATGGTGAGATTTTATTAGATGGAAATATAATTTCAAATATTCCTCCTCATAAAAGAGGAATTGGAATGGTATTTCAAAACTATGCATTGTTTCCACATATGACGGTTTATGAAAACTTAGCTTTCCCTTTAAGAGTAAGAAAAGTTGAGAAAGACGAAATTGATAAAAAAGTTGATAAGGCTTTGTCGATGGTTTCATTAAATGGATTTGAAACCAGAATGCCAGCCCAACTTTCAGGTGGTCAACAACAAAGGGTTGCCGTAGCAAGGGCTTTGGTATTTGACCCAGCAGTTGTTTTAATGGACGAACCTCTAGGAGCGCTTGATAAAAATTTGAGAGAAAGTATGCAATATGAAATTAAACATATTCATGAAAGTATTGGGGTAACAGTTGTTTATGTAACTCATGATCAAAGTGAAGCTTTGACAATGTCTAATAGAATTGCAGTATTCAATGATGGAAAAGTCCAACAATTGTCAGACCCAGCTGAATTATATGAAAAACCTGTAAATTCGTTTGTTGCTGAATTTATTGGTGAGAATAATACTTTTAATGGAGAAGTTACAGATATAGATAAAGATAAATGTAAAGTTAAACTGGCGAATTCAGAAATATTAGCCAATCCTATTTCAGTTAAATCCAAAGGAGAAAAAACTACAGTTTCATTAAGACCCGAGAGGGCACTAATAAATCCAAAAGATAAAATGGATAATATGTTTACTGGAAAGATAGAGGAAGTTATTTATCATGGTGACCATACAAGAGTTAGGTTAAATCTTTTAGATAGCTCAGAATTTATTTTAAAAGTTCCAAATAGTACGTCCAATCTAGAGCTAAAAGTAAGTCAAGATATTAAAATTGGATGGAACAGCACAGATGCTAGGGCTTTAGACCCAAAATAAATATATTATTATTGTAAAGACAAAAAAGAGCTGTTGACTTAAGTTGGTCTATTTGTTGTAATTTTGTTTATATAAATTAATTTATATCAACGTTTAAACGGAGGAATAATGAAGAAAATAAGTAAATTATTACTAGCTCTTTCTTTTGCTCTTTCTATAACTTCATCAGCATTTGCAGTTACTGTTGCATCTTGGGGTGGAGCTTATACAGAATCTCAAAAGTTAGGGTATGGTGATCCAACTGCTAAAGCACTAGGAGTTGAAGTCAACTGGGTTGACTACTCTGGTGGTTTATCAGAAATCAAAGCACAAAAAGAAGCAGGTGCTATTACTTGGGATATCATCGATGTATTTGCATTTGATACTATTAATGGTTGTGATGAAGGTTTATTTGTTAAATTTGATTTTGACAAAGATTTTCCACCAGCACCAGATGGAACTCCTGCAAGTAAGGACTTTTTTGCTCCAATGCCAAGTGAGTGTGCTGTAGGTAACATTTTATATTCTTGGAACTATGCTTTTGATACAAGAGCTTTTGGTGGTAAAGAGCCTAAAACAATTAAAGACTTCTTTAACACAAAAAAATTTCCAGGAAAAAGAGCTATTTACACTAGCGCTTTAACAAACTTAGAAATCGCTTTGCACGCTGACGGAGTTAGAATGGGTAAAGGTGGTGAACTACTTTACAGAAAACTTGAGGAAGAAGGTGGAGTAGAAAGAGCGATGGATAAAATCAAAGAATTATGTACAGATCCAAATGGTGGATGTGTATTCTGGTCTGCGGGTGCTCAACCACCTGAATTATTAGTTGCTGGTGAAGTTGTAATGGCAACTGGTTGGAACGGAAGATTCTTCAACGCTGAAATTGGTGAAGGTGCTCCAATTAAACAAGTATGGGATGGTCAAGGTTTAGACTATGAATATTTTGCACTTGTTGATGGTGGTCCTGACCAAGAAAATGCTATGAAAGCTTTAGCTATGATGACTAACACTGAGATGTTAGCAGGTAGTGCAAAGTACATTGCGTATGCGCCATACAGATTATCATCTCTAGATATTATCAAAGCTAATGAGCCTTGGTATAAAGATGGTAAAACTGAAATGATGCCTCAAATGCCAACCGCTCCTTCAAATACTAAGAACTATTTCTTAGTAGATCCATTCTACTGGGCTGATAACGGAACAGAGATTGGTGAAATGTGGGAAGCAATGAAAGCAGGCCTATAATTTCAGTTTTAAACACTGAATTTATATAATATATTTAGGGCGACTAATAACTAGTCGCCCTATTTTTTTATGAGCTCTGAAATAAAACAAATTTTAACAACTGACGGTATCCCTTTAGAAGTCAGCTTAAAGAAGGCTGAAAGAAAAAATAAAATTAAAGCTTTCCTTCTAGTAGCTCCCTTATTATTGTTTTTAATTATCACTTATATTTTTCCAATTGGTGAAATGTTTAGCAGAAGTATAGACGACAAAATGATAACCAATATGCTTCCAAAAACCTTTAAGGAGATGGAAACATGGGACGGAAAAGAATTACCTCCAGAAGAAGTTTTTGCAGCCTTTTATGCAGATTTTAAGGTTTTGGTTGAAAAACAAGAACAGGGAAAATTAGGACAGAGATTAAATAAAGAAAAAAATGGTTTCAACTCCATTACCAAGAAACTTTTAAGACAGATCAAAAGAAACAAAATTGATGAAAATCAAAGTATTAAAGAACAGATAATGAAAGTTCACAAAAGATGGAGAGATGTAGAATATTGGCAAGCGATAAAAAGAACTGCTCCTCCTTATACAATGGCCAAGTACTTAAAAGGTATGGATATGTATTACGCTGCTGACGGAAGTATTGCCCAAGTAGATGAAGATAGGAGAATTCATAGGATACTTTGGTTAAGAACTTTAGAAATAGCGTTATTTGTTACTATATTTTGTTTTTTAATGGGGTATCCAATTGCCCATCTGCTTGCAACATTACCTATGAAATATTCAAATCTTTTAATGATTTGTGTACTTCTTCCTTTTTGGACATCGTTATTAGTAAGAACTGCAAGTTGGATGATCTTGTTACAACAGCAAGGTGTTGTAAATGATTTTTTTGTAATGATTGGTTTAGTTACTGACGATAATCGCCCAGAAATGATGTATAATAAAGTTGGTACCTATGTTGCAATGACACAAATATTGTTACCTTTCATGGTTTTACCTCTTTACAGTGTTATGAAAACTATATCTCCAAGTTTGATGAGAGCAGGAAAATCTCTAGGTGGAACACCGTTTGTTGCTTTTTGGAAAGTATATTTCCCATTAACTATTCCAGGAATAGGAGCCGGTTGCTTGTTAGTATTTATATTAGCAATTGGTTACTACATAACCCCCGCATTAGTCGGTGGAGCGTCAGGAACTTTAATCAGTAATCAAATCGCTTATCATATGAAAACGACTCTCGATTGGAGTTTTGCATCTGCAATGGGATTAATGTTGCTGACTGGAGTTTTAGCAGTTTATTGGGTTTATAATAAATTAGTTGGAGTTGATAATATTAAATTAGGATAAATATGGCATTACCAAGTTATACAGAAACACGTTATAGAATTTGGCATTATGTTTATCTAGCTATTTGTGCTTTTGTGTTTTTCTTTTTAATTGCACCATTATTTGTAATTTTTCCGTTGTCATTCAATGCTGAAGAATTCTTAGTTTTTTCAGAAGGAATGAAAAATCTTGATCCAAATGCTTTTTCTTTAAGATGGTATCATGATATGGTTTATGGAACTAAAAATCCATGGGGTTTAGCTGCAAAAAATAGTTTTATAATTGCAATATTTGCAACAATCGGTTCAATTATCCTTGGAACTTTAGCGGCATTAGGTTTGAGTAGCAGACATATGCCTTATAAAGGAATTATAATGGCAACGTTAATTTCTCCAATGATTGTTCCATTGATTATCTCGGGTGTTGCTATCTTTTTCTTTATGGCCAAAGTTGGTTTAGCTGCTACTCATACTGGAATAATATTGGCACATATAATTTTAGGCACACCTTTTGTTGTGATTACAGTAACAGCAACATTATCTGGTTTTGACCATAGTGTAACTAGAGCTGCTTCTAGTTTGGGAAGCAATCCTGTAAATACATTTATGAAAATTACTCTTCCATTAATATTACCAGGAGTAATATCAGGTGGATTATTTGCATTTGTAACTTCATTTGATGAAGTAGTTGTAGTTTTATTTCTTGCTGGTTTAGAAAATACTACAATTCCAGTGCAAATGTGGACAGGCTTAAGAGAGCAGTTAAGCCCAACAATTTTAGCTGTTGCAACATGTTTAATTATTCTTTCAACTTTAATATTAATTAGCGCAGAATTATTAAGAAGAAGATCTGAGAGATTAAGAGGAATTAATAGATAAATTAAACTGCTTCTATTACAGTTGCTATACCCATTCCCAAACCAATACATTGAGTAGCAAGAGCGTATTTTTTATTTTCTCTTTTTAAAAGTTGTGCAGCTTTCCCAGTTATCCTTGCACCTGTTGCTCCTAAAGGGTGTCCTAATGCAATTGCTCCACCGTCTAAATTTACTTTATTAATATCTATTTCTAAATCTTTAACACAAGCTAACGATTGAGAAGCAAAAGCTTCATTTAACTCCACAATATCAATATCTTTTATTGAAAGTTTAGCTCTTTCCAAGGCCTTTTTGGTAGCCACAATTGGGCCTAATCCCATAAAATTTGGATCACATCCCTCAACAGCAGTAGATTTTATTCTTCCAAGAATTTCTAAACCATTCTCTTTAGCAAAATTTTCTTCACAAATTAGAGTTGCAGCAGCTCCATCAGTTAGAGGAGATGAAGTTGCAGCTGTTACAGTTCCATTCTGATCGAATACTAACTTTAAACTATTTAATTTTTCCATTGTACTTTTAGGTCTAATATTTTCGTCTAATTCACAATCACCTATCTTAGTAATCTCACTTAAAAATTTATCTTTTTGTTGGGCTTCATTTGCTTTTCTATGACTTTCTAATGAGAACTCTTGTTGTTCAATTCTTGAAATATTATATTTTTTTGCAACATTCTCTGCAGTAATTCCCATTGATAAATATAAATGTGGATTTTGTTTTTCCTCATCTGAATAAGGATAAGGCAAAGAGTCAAACCCAGTTCTAACTCTTGTCATACTTTCTACTCCTCCACAGACAAATATCTTACCTGATCCCATCGCTATTTTCCCAGCAGCAATATGAATTGCTTCCATTGAGGATCCACACCATCTATCTACAGACATACCTGGAACTCTCATATCTAAGTCTGATAAAAAAGTTACTAATCTTCCAATGTTAAAACATTGTTCACCAACTTGAAAAGCACACCCAATAACAACATCATCAATTTCTTTTGGTTTGATTTTTGATTGTGAAACTAGGTTTTTAATTACTTCAGCTAGTAAATTAACTGGTTTCACATCTATTAATTTACCTTTATTTGCCATTGCAAAAGGTGATCTTGAGTAACCAGCTATTACTGAATTATACATTTTTCTCTTTAATATTGTGTTAATTTATATAGCTTACCTATTTAATTAATCAGGAAATTTGTCTTATTTCAAGTTTTTGATTAATTAAATAGAATTTTATTGATTATGGATATTAAAAAAGTAGTTGTTATCGGATCTGGTACAATGGGCAGTGGAATTGCAGCACACTTATGTAATGCAAATGTGCCGGTAACTCTTTTGGATTTAACAACAGAAATATCTGAAAAAGCTAGAGACAGAATTCATAAATCAAGACCTCCATTACTTTTAGATAAAACCAAAATTGAAAATATTAAAGTTGGGAACATCAATGATAATTTTGATGTAGTAAAGGAAGCTGATTGGATTGTTGAGGCCGTTGTTGAAAGAATTGATATAAAACACAATATTTATGAAAAAATATTTAAGTATAGAAAACTGGGAGCTATTGTTTCATCAAACACATCATCTATCCCAATTAAAGTTTTGTCAGAAAAATTAACTGAAGAAGAAAAAAAAGATTTTTGCATAACTCATTTTTTTAATCCAGTTAGATACATGGGTTTACTTGAAATTGTTAAAAATGAAAATAATGATTTAAACAAAATTAATTCTCTTAAAAAATTTTGTGAAATTGAATTAGGTAAAGGAGCTATTGTTTGTAATGATACTCCTGGTTTCTTAGGAAATAGAATAGGTGTTTATGCAATGCAGGTAGCAATGACAGAAGCATTTAGAATGAAACTATCAATAGAAGAAGCCGATGCAGTTTTTGGAAGACCAATGGGTATACCTAAAACAGGAGTTTTTGGCTTATATGACTTAATTGGTATTGATTTAATGGCTGATGTCTTAAAAAGCTTTATTAAAGAACTTTCAGAAAATGATGAATTTCAGATTGTTGCAAAAGAAATTCCATTAGTAAAAAAATTAATTGATACTGGTTACACTGGGCGTAAAGGAAAAGGTGGTTTTTATAGAATGAATAAAAATGGAAACCAGAAAATATTAGAGGCCATCAATTTAGAAACAGGCGAATATACAACGTCAAAAAAAATAGATTTAGGTATCGAGACTGTAGATATAAATAATTTAATTAATCGAAAAGATAAATATGGAGAATATGCTTGGGAAGTTGTTTCTAAAATAATAAAATACGCTTCTTCTTTAGTTCCAGGAATTACAGACAAGTTCAATGATATAGATGAAGCAATGAGACTTGGATTCAATTGGGCAATGGGTCCTTTTGAAATGTTAAAATCAATTGGAGTAGAAAATTTTTTTTCACGAATAGATAATTTTGAAAATAATAAATTTTTAGAAAATTTATCAAAATCAAAAAATGAAAACTTTTATGGAGAAAGACAACTTTACACTGATATTGAAACACTAGGAAAAATAAGACCCACAGCAATAAAAGTAGATAAAAATAATTCTGCTGAAATTCATCGTTTTAAAGATTTTAATATTGTTGAATTTACTACAAAGGCTTGTGCATTAGATTACGACTCAATGGATGCATTAAAAAATGCAACAGACAAACCACTTATTGTCATGAATGAAAGCATGCAATTTTCTGCAGGTGTAAATTTAAGTTATACAATGAATTTTGCAGACAAGAGTGATTTTAAATCTATAGAAAAATTTATTAAATACTTCCAGGATACTTGCAAAACATTAAAATATTCTAAGTACCCAGTAGTGTCTGCACCTTCTGGTCTTACTTTGGGCGGTGGTTTTGAAGTTTTGGTTCAAAGTAACTTTGTTGCATCGCATACAAATATTGTTGTTGGTCTTGTAGAGACAATTGTTGGATTAGTACCAGCAGGAGGTGGATGTAAAGAAATGCTATGGAGATGGTCACAATCTAATGAGGCAAAATCTGATCCTGATTATGCTCCCTTGAAAGTATTTGATATTATTGGATACGCAAAAACTGCAACTTCACCTGTTGAAGCAGAGCCTTTAAAATATTTAAAACCTGAGGATAAAAAAATCATGAATAGAAACAGTCTTTTTGAGGAGGCAAGAAAACTTATCCATGTAAACAAGGATTTTGTTCCTCCTGAAGAGTGTAAATTTAATTTATCTGGAAAACCTTTAAAAGAGAAGATGATTAAAATTTTAGATAAATTATATAATGAAAAAATTATTTTAGATCACGGAATGCATGTTGGAACAGAATTAGCAAATGTTTTAAGTGGCGGTGATACAAATTTAGATAAAATTTTAACAGAGGATGATCTTTACAAATTAGAGTTAGATTCTTTTATGAGATTGATAGAAACCAGACAAACTCAAGATAGAATTAAACATACTCTTTCAACTGGAAAACCTTTAGTTAATTAGTCTGTAGCATTCTAAAAGTATTAATATAATCAGGTCTAAGCACATATATTGCTTTATTCCCTGTTTTAATTTTCTTAAGAATGTCCAGTCCATACTGCACTTTTCCAATTGGAGTATATTCTCCTTGATAAATCGGGATTTCTTTTAAGGTTATAAAAAACTCACTATCCTCAGAGTCAAACTCTGCTGACCTTGCAAAACCAATACTTCCTTCAGTAAATTCAAAATCATCACTAAGTTCTGATTTTAATAATCCCAATCCAGATTTTCCACTTCCAATTTTTGAGTAATCTAAATACTCAATATTACCAAATTCTATATCACCAGCTTGCACTAAAGTATTTTCAACAACTTTATAGAAGGTTGAACCATCATACATTTTTTTTTTAATTAGTGTTTTAAATCTTTCAACAGCTTTTGGAGATATTTCTGGGTATAGCTCAATAATTACATTTCCACATTCCAAATTCATCACAGCAATATTATCTGGGTTTTCAAAGTTTAATTTTTTTAAATCATTTTTTTCTACAAACAAACATTTATTTTTTAATAAAAAAAAAGATGAAAAAGCAGAAACGCCTAAAACTATTAAAAAAGTAAATAAAATTTTTTCTGATTTTGAAGCTTTAATTGTTTTAATCATAAAATATTTTCATCAATTTTAAATATATTGGTCTTAATAAAATTAACTTTATTGTTTAATATGGAGTCTTTTTTTATTTTCTCTTCAATTAAATTTTTATTAACCATTAAAAAAGAAAAGATTTCAGCCATATCTTCTGATGGAATTGATTTTGAATATTCTGTTAAAAAACCATTTGTATTTTCATATAAATCTAAATTTAATCTATTGGAGCAAGTGGAGCATTCAGCGTATTCGAAATCAGAATTATTAAATAAAGAAAATTTTTGATCATTAAAATCATCCTCATAACTATTTTGAATCATGTGAAAAATTTCATGATGAATCATTCTTTCAAAATATTTTTCATTAAAATTTATGTCTAATATTAAGGTTCTATTTTTATTATCTGGTATTCCACCAGTATTAATGTTCGAAATAGATAAACCTTCACAAAATACAATATATTTTAAATCTATTTTCTTTAGGAATTTAGAATTGTATCTTTTTATATTTCTTTTAATGACTGGAAATTTTGTATTAAGATTTTCTTTATTTGTTTTATTGCAAGTAATATTATTATCTACTCCTATTATAAAATCTCCTTTTGCATATAGATAACGGATATTGTTCTCGTTTTTTAGCTTGTAGATTTCTAAATTTGGAATTTTGATTAGATTATATATTTCATCAGCATTTAAATGGGAAAACTGAAATATTAAGATGAATAATAATATAATTTTCATTAATTTATTATAGACGAATTAGATTAGATAATATTATCTTAGATTATTAAAAAATGACAAAAGAAAGAAACAAAAATCCTATTCAACCGGTAAGTGGAACAAAAGTACCTCGGTATGCAGGCCCAAGTACTTTTGCTAGATTGCCTGAATTGAGAGATGTTGAAAGTTGTGACGTAGCGATTGTAGGTGTTCCGTTTGATGCTGGAACCAGTTATAGACCAGGGGCGAGATTTGGCCCTCAAAGTATTCGACAAGCATCAAGACATTTAAGAACAAATTATCATCCAAGTTATGATGTGGAACCTTTTAAAATACAACAAGTTGCTGATGCTGGAGATATTTCATGCAATCCATTTAGTATTGATGAAGCTATTAAGCAAATAGAAGAGGGAGCAACTGATTTATTAAATAAAGTAGGTGGAATAATTAGTTTAGGCGGTGATCATACAATTGCAGTACCATTGTTAAGAGCAATTAATAAAAAAAACAAAGGACCAGTTTCTTTAGTTCATTTTGATGCTCATTTAGATACTTGGGATACTTATTTTGGTGCACCATATACACATGGAACTCCATTTCGAAGAGCAAGAGAAGAAGGTTTATTTCTAGATGATGCTTCAATGCATGTTGGAATAAGAGGACCTCTTTATAGTAGAGATGATATTAAAAATGATGAAAGTTTTGGTTTTAAAATAATTCACTGCGATGAATTTCAAACTGAAGGAACAGATAAAATTGCTGAAAGGATTAAAAAAAGAGTAGGAGACAATCCACTTTATCTATCTATAGATATTGATGTGTTAGACCCAGCATTTGCACCTGGTACAGGTACGCCAGAAATTGCGGGAATGACAACAAGAGAAATGGTAAATGTTTTAAGAGGGTTGTCAGGATTAAATTTAGTTTCTGCTGATGTCGTTGAAGTTTCACCTGCATATGATCATGCAGAAGTTACATCTCTTGCAGCTGCAACAATTGTTTATGAATTAACAAATTTATTTGCAAAATCATAAGGAAAGGATAATTTTAAATCATGTTAGATAAAAAAAATTTTTATATTAATGGAGCATGGGTTAAACCAAATAGTGCTGAAGAAATAAAAGTAATCGATCCAGCTACAGAAGAAAACTGTGCTGTTATTACTTTAGGAAATAAAGCAGATGTTGATTTAGCAGTTAGTGCAGCAAAAGATGCTTATGAGTCTTGGGCCTTTTCATCTAAAGAAGAAAGAATTGCTCTATTAGAAAAACTTTATGAAAATTATAAAAAAAGATGGGCAGATATTGCAGAAGCTATAACTCTTGAAATGGGTGCTCCAAAAGATTTTGCTACAAAATTACAAGCAGGAACAGGAGCAAGTCATATCAAATCATTTATCAGATATTTAAAAAATTTTGAATTTGAAAAACCATTAGGAGAACACGCTCCTAAACAAAGATTAATTTATGAACCAAAAGGTGTTTGTGCATTAATAACACCGTGGAATTGGCCTATGAACCAAGTTTGTTTAAAAGTAATGCCAGCAATCGCTGCAGGTTGCACTATGGTTTTAAAGCCATCAGAATTAGCACCACTTTCATCAATGATACTTGCTGAAATTATCGATGAAGTAAAATTTCCTAAAGGTGTGTTTAATTTAGTTAATGGTGATGGAGCAACAACAGGTGATACACTTACAAGTCATCCAGATATTAATATGATTTCTTTCACAGGATCAACAAGAGCTGGCGCTTTGATTTCTCAAAATGCTGCTAAAGATTTTAAAAGAGTAAGCTTAGAGCTAGGTGGCAAAGGAGCAAATATAATTTTTAAAGATGCTGATCCAGAAGCTATTGAAAGAGGTGCTTTGAGATGTTTTAGAAATTCAGGGCAATCTTGCAACGCGCCAACAAGAATGTTGGTCGAAAAATCAATGTATGATGAAGCTATTGATAGACTAAAAAAATATACTGAAAATTTTGAGGTGGGTGATCCTAAAAAAGAAGGAGAACATATAGGTCCAGTTATTTCAGAAACTCAATACAATAAAATTCAAACTTTAATCCAAAAAGGTATTGATGAAGGAGCAAAATTAGTTGCTGGAGGAACAGGTAAACCTGATGGATTAGATATAGGTTACTTTGTTAAACCAACTGTATTTGCAGATGTAAACAATGATATGGATGTTGCAAGAACTGAAATTTTTGGGCCTGTCTTATCCGTTATCCCTTTTGAAACAGAGGAAGAGGCAATAAAGATTGCAAATGATACTTCTTATGGATTAACAAACTACATTCAAACTCAAGACTCTGAAAAAGTTCAAAGAGTTGCCAGAAAATTAAGATCTGGAATGGTTGATGTTAACGGAGCTGGTATTGCAGTTGATGCACCATTTGGAGGTTTTAAACACTCTGGTATTGGTAGAGAAGCAGGTGAGCACGGCTTAGAAGAATTTTTAGAAGTAAAAGCTGTGGGTGGTTGGAGTTAATTTACCGATTTATCTTTTACGCCTTCTAAAAATTTAAGGCATTTTTTCATTTCGTTTAATTCTATGAACTCATCAATTTTGTGAGCTTGTTCAATAGATCCAGGTCCACAAACAACTGTACTGATACCCAATTCTTGGAATAAACCAGCCTCTGTTCCAAAAGAAACTACTTCCCTTGAATTATCACCAGTTATATTTGATACAAATTCACATGCCTCAGACTCATCCAATCTATTAAACCCAACTACTTCACCAATTGTTTCTTTTTTAATATAAGAGTCTGGAAATACTTTTTTCATTTCTGGTAGCAGAACTTCATTTGCATATTTATCAATTTCATTTGTTACAAATTCTCCATCTTCTTTAACAACTGGCCTTGTTTCCCATTCAACACTACATTTGTCTGCAATTACATTATGAGCAATACCACCTTTAATACCCCCAATTGATAAAGTTGAATGTGGAGGATCAAAAATACTATTTTCTTTAACTCTTTTTTTTAACTGTTCTCTTATTTCTAAAAGTTTTCCAACATACCTAGTAGCATATTCTGCAGCATTTACTCCCAAATGTGGTTTTGAACTATGTCCTGCTAGTCCTCCAAAGTGGACTGTGTATTCATTCATACCCTTGTGTGCATCTATAATTTTCATTGTAGTTGGTTCTCCAATTATACAAATTCCATTTTTGATATCTCTTTTTTTCAATTCCTTTATTAATAAAGGAGCTCCAATACACGCAGTCTCTTCATCAAATGTGTAACAGAAATGTAAGTCTCTATCTAAATTACTTTCTTTAAAAATTGGTGCATAAGCGAGTGTACATGCAATAAAACCTTTCATGTCACATGATCCTCTTCCATAAAGTTTATCATTTTTAATTGTTGCTACAAATGGATCACTGCTCCAACCTTTAGAAACCGGAACCACATCAGTATGTCCTGATAAAATGATTGGTTTTTTTGGGCTTTGATTTTTTGCTTTTAAAGTTCCAAAAAGATTTACTCTTTTTTTATCATCATCGTAAACTTTAAAAGTTTCTATTCCGGTGTTATTTAAAATGTTTTCACAATAATCAATCAAATTACTATTATCTTGGCCCGAGATAGTTTTAAATGCAATTAAGTCAGTTAAAATCTTGATTGATTTTTCATATAAATTGTTATCTATACTCATAAACTTAAAACACTATATTATATTATGATTAAAGAGCAAATTACCTATGACATTTTTGACAAAGTAGATATTAGAGTTGGAACTGTAATTTCAGTAAAAAAAAATGAAAAGGCAAGAAAACCATCTTTAGTAGTTGAAGTTGATTTTGGAAGTGAAATTGGCATTAAGCAATCTTCAGCACAAATTACACATTATTATAACGAGGAGAATTTAAAAGGAAAACAAGTTATTGCAGTTTGTAATTTTTCTGAAAAAAATATTGCTGGAGTAGTTTCACAAGTATTAGTTTTAGGAGCAATTGATGCTGAAGGGAAAGTTACGCTTGTACACCCATCACAAAAAGCTGAGAATGGTTTACCAATTGCTTAGTAATGCATCCTGAAATTCTTTCGATAACTTTATTTGGAATTGTTGCTGCATTTACACCCGGTCCTAATAACTTTGTTGCTTTTTATTCTGGTTTTAACTTTGGTATAGTTAGAACACTTCCACATATAATTGGTGTCACCCTAGGTTTTCCATTTTTATTATTATGCTTAGCTTTAGGTTTGATAAATATATTTAAACTTTATCCTTTAATTCAAGAGATATTAAAATATTTAGGAACTCTATTTTTGATTTATTTAGCTTATAAAATTTCTTTTTCAGGTCCATCTAACCAAGAAAACAATAATAAAAATCCGATTAAATTTCATGAAACTTTTATCTTTCAGTTTTTAAATCCAAAAGGTGTAATTGCATCTATTATTCTTGTATCCACTTATATAAATCCAGGAGAAACATTTGTGAGTTATACGACTCAAATTCTTATCATGGCTTTACTAGTTTCAGTAACAAGCATAACTCTTTGGACATTTTTAGGTAAATTCTTTAGGAAATTTGCGACAAATCAGAAATTTATTAATTATTTTAATTATGCTATGTCACTGCTTCTTTTAACAAGCATAATAACTTTTTATTTGTAAAATATGACACCAGGAAAAAAAAATTCTTACAATTCTCTAAAAAAAATCACAATCAATAACAAAGAGTATAATTATTATTCATTAAGCGAAGCAGAAAAAAATGGACTTGAGGGAATTAGTACACTTCCTAAATCTCTAAAAGTTTTATTAGAAAACTTATTGAGATATGAAGATGACTTAAGTGTTACAAAGTCCCAAATAGAAGCAATTAAAAATTGGTTAGAAACAAAAAAATCTAAAACCGAAATCGCATATAGACCTGCGAGAGTTTTACTTCAAGATTATACAGGAATCCCTGCAGTTGCAGATCTAGCTGCCATGAGAGAAGCTGTAAAAGAAAAGAATAAAGATCCAAATACAATTAACCCATTGTCAGCAGTCGATCTTGTAATTGATCATTCTGTGCAGGTTGATCAATCTGCAAAAGCAGATTCATTTGAAAAAAATGTAGATATAGAATTCAATAGAAATGGTGAGAGATATTCATTTTTAAAATGGGGACAGCAAGCTTTTGATAATTTTAGAATTGTTCCACCAGGAACAGGAATATGTCATCAGGTAAATTTAGAATATTTATCCAAAGTAGTTTGGTCTGAAGAATTTAAAGGAGAGAAATATATATTTCCAGATACTCTTGTCGGCACAGACAGTCATACAACCATGGTCAACGGACTTTCAGTTTTAGGCTGGGGAGTAGGTGGCATTGAAGCAGAGGCGGGAATGTTAGGTCAACCTATTTCTATGTTGATACCCGAAGTGATAGGTTTTGAGGTTAAAAATAAAATGCCCGAAGGTACAACTGCAACAGATCTTGTTTTAACAGTGGTAAAAATGCTAAGAGATAAAGGTGTTGTTGGAAAATTTGTAGAATTTTATGGAGATGGATTAAAAAACCTAACTCTTGCAGATAGAGCAACTATCGCAAATATGGCTCCAGAATATGGCGCAACTTGTGGTTTTTTTCCAATAGATGATGAAACTTTAAAATATTTAAAATTTTCAGGAAGAGATCAGCATACAGTTGAGATAGTTGAGAAATATGCGAAGGAACAAGGTTTATGGGTAAGTAATGATTTAGAATTTACTGATGTAATTTCTTTAGATATGTCCACAGTTGTACCAACTATATCTGGCCCAAAAAGACCTCAAGACAAGGTTTTGTTAACTGATGCGCCAACTTCATTTAAAAAAGTTTTATCTGAAGCAACCAATAATGATAAAAAATCAATCTCTAAAGTCTCTAACACTGATTACGAAATTCAAGATGGTTCAATTTTAATTGCTGCAATAACTTCATGTACAAATACTTCAAATCCAAATGTTTTAATTGGAGCAGGTTTGCTTGCAAAAAAAGCTGTCGAGTACGGACTAGAAGTTAAACCATGGGTCAAAACGTCATTAGCACCTGGATCTCAAGTTGTGACTGACTATTTAGAAAAAGCTGGTTTGAATACTTATTTAGATCAATTAGGGTTTAATTTAGTTGGATATGGATGCACTACTTGTATTGGAAATTCAGGACCATTGCCTGAAAATATAGTAGAGGCAATTCAAAAAGAAAATATTCATGCTGTTTCTGTACTATCTGGAAATAGAAATTTTGAAGGAAGAATTTCTCCTCATATCAAAGCAAACTATTTAGCTTCTCCACCATTAGTGGTTGCTTACGCAATAGCAGGACACATGGAGTTCGATTTATACAAAGATTCTTTAGGAAAAAGTAAAGATGGAAAAGATATATTTTTAAAAGATATTTGGCCATCAAATAAAGAAATAGAGGATACTTTAAAACAATCTTTGAATGCTGATATGTTTATTCAAAGATACTCAAATGTTTCTGATGGTCCTACTCAATGGCAACAAATTAATACTGAAAAAAGCAGTATTTATAAATGGGATGAAGGTTCAACTTATGTAAAAAAACCTCCATTCTTTGAAGGTTTATCTGATGAACCAGAGGGATTTAAAGAAATTAAAGATGCAAGACCGTTATTAATATTAGGTGACATGATAACAACAGATCATATTTCACCAGCTGGTAGTATACAAAAAGATAGTCCAACTGGAGAATATTTTATGGAACATCAAATTTTACCTAAAGATTATAATTCTTACGGCTCAAGAAGAGGGAACCATGAAGTTATGATGAGAGGAACTTTTGCAAATATTAGAATTAGAAATGAAATGGTGCCAGGAACTGAAGGTGGATTTACAAAATTATATCCTGAAGAAAAAGTTATGCCTGTTTATGATGCAGTTGTTGAGTATAAAAAAAGAGGAACTGATTTAATAGTAATAGGTGGTAAAGAATATGGAACTGGCTCTTCAAGAGATTGGGCTGCTAAAGGAACTAAACTTTTAGGAATAAAAGCGGTTATTGCTGAAAGTTTTGAAAGAATTCATAGATCAAACTTAATTGGGATGGGAATTTTGCCACTGCAATTTAAAGATGGAGAAAATAGAAAAAGCTTAAATTTAGTTGGCTCAGAACTAATAAGTGTAGTTGATATTGAAAAAGGCATAAATCCTTCTGATGAAGTTATTTTAGAGGTTAAATATATCTCTGGAGAAATTAAAAAAGTGAAGACTTTATCCAGAATAGATACTAAAAATGAGCTGGAGTATTATAAAAATGGAGGAATTCTCCAATATGTGTTAAGGAACATGATTTGATATGGACGAAGATTTATCAATAATAAATGCAAATACTAGAAACGAAAAAATTAAGAACTTTTTTGTTAATAACAAAAAACTTCTAATTTCATCAGTTATTATATTAGTTTTAATAGTAATAGGTGTTTACAGTTATGATAAATATACAACTGATAAAAAAAGACAAATATCTGACAATTTTAATGCAATCACGATAGATCATTCTGAAAGTTCTAAAGACACAACTCTAAACAAATTACTGGAGATAATTAATCAAAAAGATCCAACTTATTCTCCTCTTTCACTTTATTTTATAATTGATAACAACCTACTTTCTGATCAAAGTGAGGTTAATAAATTATTTGATGTTATAATTGATGAAACATCACTAGATAAAGAAATTAAAAATTTAGTTATTTATAAGAAGGCACTATTTAACGCCGATCAGGCAAATGAAGCTGATTTGCTAAATATGCTAAACCCATTAATCAATTCAAAAAGTGTATGGAAATCACACGCATTATACTTAATGGCTGAATATTTTTATGCACAAGATCAAAAACAAAAAGCAAAAGAGTTTTTTGAACAAATAACGACTTTAGAAAATCCAAATCCAGATATAAGAATAGAAGCAGAGAAAAGATTAAACAGAGATTTGAGTGAATAGACTATTAGCATTATTTATTACATTTTTTCTTCTAAATAATTGTTCTTTCAATGAAAATTCAAGAATTTGGCAAGATAAGGAAATAGATTTATCAGAAAAAGAAAATGTAAAAAAAATATTGGCAGAGGAAGACGTAACAGCGTCTGAATTCAATAAAGAAGTTAAGTTGAATTTATCAGGATTAAGAACATCTAATAAAATAATTGATAATACAAATAACTATGGTGCACAAATATATGACGGAGTGTTTGAAAAAATTGGTAGTTTTAAATTTTCAAAGTTAGATGAAATAAACAACCTTAATTACAAACCAATTTTCTTATCAGACGGTATAATTTTCTTTGATAAAAAGGGTACAATAATTAGATATGATAATAATAAAAAAGTGTTATGGAAAAAAAATCATTATACAAAGTCTGAAAAAAAATTAAGGCCTAAATTAAATTTTACAATTAAAGAAAATAATATTTTCATTACTGATAGTATAGCTAAATATTACTCAGTAAATCTTAATAATGGAGAATTAAATTGGTCAAACAATAATACCTATCCATTTAATTCAGATATCAAAAGTTATAAAAATAAAATTTTTGTAGTTGATTATAAAAATACATTGAGATGTTATAAAATTGAAGATGGATCCGAATGTTGGAATTTGCAAACGGAAGACTCATTTACAATATCAAATATAAAATATTCATTAATTATAATTGATGAAATGGTAGTATTTAGTAACTCAATTGGAGATATCACAGCGGTTGATATTGAAACTGGATTAATCACTTGGCAATTACCAACTCAAAGTAGTAGTATCATCAATGAAACATATAATTTTAAAATATCAAAACTAGTATCAGATGGAAAATCCATCTTTTTTTCAAATAATAAAAATCAATTTTACTCAGTGGATGTAAAAACGGGGGTTGTTAATTGGATAAATAATTTAAATTCCAACATTACGCCAATAATTACTGGTAATTTGATTTTTACAATCTCTAATGATGGTTATTTGTATGTAATTGAAAAAAATAAAGGAAATATAATTAGAATTACAGATCTTTTTAACAATTATCAAATCAAAAAAAGAAAAGAAATTCAACCAGTTGGTTTTGTTATAGGTAATACTAATTTATATTTAACAAATTCTGATGGAAAAATAATAATAGCTGATTTAAGTGAAGGAAAAGTTTTAAATATAGAAAAAGTTTCTGGAGATATAGTTTCAGAGCCATTTATATTTAATAATAATTTGTATGTAGTTAGAAACGGTTCTATCGTACAATACAATTAAATATGATCTTGAAATTTCTAGAGAAGATCGGAAGAAAAAAAGTAGTACTAGATAGAGGACCATCACACCCAAAATTTGAAGAAGCAAAACCGTGGATGAATAGATACTATGTGATATTTAGGAATAGACCCAAATGGTTTCCATTTAATATATTAATTCATGAAATGTTAGATGATGATCATGGCGATGGAGTGCATAACCATTTATGCCCTTACATTACTATAATATTAAGAGGAGGGTATTGGGAAACTACAAAAAATGGAAGATTTTGGAGAAAGCCAGGATACATAGGTTTTAGATCTGCAAACTCTTTTCATAGAGTAGATTTAGAACCAGGCACTAAACCAATGACAATATTTATTCCAGGACCATTTGGTTTACGAAAAGGACCAAGATCAGAATATGGTACCGATTTTAAAACTAAAAGAAATTAATGGCTCTATCTTTTGAAAAAGAATTTATATCTCACTGCAAAAAACAAAATCTAGAAATTAATTCTAGCCAGATAGATTTAGTAAAAAAACTACAAGAGTACCATAAGGGCAATTTCCAATCATTAATATCAAAATTTTTTAAGAGCCAATCTTTTAAAAAAGGATTTTATTTATATGGAGATGTTGGTGTAGGCAAGACAATGATTTTAGATTTTTTTTTTGATCATTTAGATCACAAGAAATTAAGATTACATTTTAATGAGTTTATGTTGAGTTTTCATAATTTTGTTCATGAAAGAAAAGGGGATAACCAAGAAAATATTATTAATGAATTTGTTAAAGATTTAAAATCACAAGCGTTCTTAATTTACTTTGATGAGTTCCAAGTAACTAACATAGTTGATGCCATGATTTTAGGAAAATTGTTTGATCAAATCTTCAAAGAAGATATTAAAATAATTGTAACTTCTAATATTAAAATCTCTGAACTTTATAAAGATGGTCTTCAAAGAGATCAGTTCAAACCATTTATAAAAATAATGGAGGATCAATCTTTTGAGCACGAACTTGTAATTGAAGATGATTATAGAAAATCTAATACTCAAGATAAATACTTTTTTCCACTTGATGAAGAAACCAATTTTAAAATAAATAAATTTTTTAGAACCATTACAAAAGATAAAAAAAAAACTGAGAAAATAATTGATGTTAAAGGAAGAAACTTTAAAATAGAAAATTTTTATGAAGGAGTGGCTAGATTTGATTTTAAAACATTATGTGATCAAAATTTAGGTGCTGAAGACTATTTAGAAATTATTAAAAATTGTACTTTTATAGTAATTGATAAAATACCACAGTTTGATAATTTTAATTCTAATCAACAGCAAAGGTTTATTACTTTATTAGACATAATTTATGACAATAGTATTCCAATTGCAGTAACAGCTGATCAAAGTTTAGATAAATTTACATCCTCAAAACTATTAGAAAAACCATTTGAAAGAACGATCAGTAGATTATATGAATTAACATCCAAAGCGATGAATTCATGAAACAAGAATTTTTTAATCTTCAAATAAATACTAATGGTCAAAAGTTATATGAATTTACTGGTCAAACTCTTAATTGGTTAAATAAAAATAATTTTAAGAATGGAATTTTAAATTTAAGCATCCAACATACAAGTGCATCTTTAATTGTGCAGGAAAATGCGGACCCAGATGTGCAAACTGATTTAATAAAATATTTTGATAAATTAGCACCAATGGATAATTCGCTTTATGTTCATACAACTGAGGGTAAAGATGATATGCCAGCTCATATAAAATCTGCATTAACGAATAATCAAATTTCTCTTAGTGTTAAAAATAACGAATTATTACTTGGTACTTGGCAAGGTCTCTATTTGTTTGAGCATAGATTAGAGGATCAAAAAAGATCTATAATTCACCATTTTTTGGGAGAATAAGTTATTTTTTCTTCAGAGATTGAAATGCATCCAATGCAGCAGCTCTTGCTTTTTCATGAATAACTATTGGTTGTGGGTAGTCTTTACCAATAATTGTTTTGACAGCTTCTTGATACTTTATTTCCATTTCCCAAGGCTTGTGAATAAATTTTGCAGGAACTTTGTTTAATTCAGGAACCCATTTTTTTACATATATTCCTTCCTTATCAAACTTTTCACCCTGAAGAATAGGATTAAAAATTCTAAAGTATGGTGCAGCATCAGCTCCACAACCTGCAACCCATTGCCATTGTGCAACATTATTAGCTTTATTAAAATCAAGTAAGCAGTTTCTAAAATGCTTCTCTCCTTCTATCCAATTAATTCTCAAATGTTTAACTAAAAAGGATCCCACAACCATTCTTATTCTATTATGCATCCATCCAGTTTCGTATAACTCTCTCATACCAGCATCAACAATAGGATAACCCGTCATACCTTTTTTCCATGCTTTTAAAAATTTTTCATTTTTAGCCCACGGAAATTTGTCGAATTCTTTTCTAAAGTTACCTTTTAAAAATTCAGGAAAATAATTAATTAGACTGTGAGAAAATTCACGCCAACCTAATTCGTTTATATATTTTCTATACCCAATTCCTTTTGATTTTAGTTCATTACACTTTTTCCAAACTGTATTCACATGAATTTGACCAAATTTTAAATACGGAGACAACCTAGAAGTACCGTTTATAGAAGGAATATCTCTATTTGTTCCATAATCCTTAATTTTATTATCTAACAAATCTTTTAGGATTTTTTGAGAATCATTTTCTGAAACTTTCCAATATTTATCAAACTTTTCATACCATTTTTTATTGGGTAAAATATTCTTGAGATCTATAGAATGTTTAAAAAAATTGATTGCTTTAGTTTTCTTTTTTACGATGTAATTTTTGCTTGGAGGTTGATTTAGATAAATTTGTTCAGCAGTTCTCCAGAAAGGTGTAAATACTTTAAATGGTGTACCATCATTTTTAGTCACTTCTTGAAATTCATTTAAAATATTTCCTTTAAAATATTTGTATTCTATTTTGTTTTTTATAAATAAATCTCTTATTTTTTTTCCCTTGGATATAACATCTGGTTCATAAATTTTATTCCAATAGATACATACATTATCTTTTTTTTTCAGTTTTGCAAAAATATCCAACTCGTCACCTTTTAAAACTTCAAGATTGATTTTAAACTTTAAAAGTTCTGTTTTTATTGACTCTAATGATTTAAATAACCACCATTTCTGAGCCTCTCTTTTGTTATCAAATTCAACATTGTTATAAATATATAGTGCAATCACGTTATCGTGATTATTGGTTGCAAAGGAAAGTGCTGGATTATTATGAATTCTAAAATCTTCTCTAATCCAAAATATTCCTGTGCTTTTCATTATAATTATTTTTGGTTCACTAATTTTTGATACATTTCTTGATCGGTATCGCCCTCACAACCAAAAATTAACACATTAGATTTTTTATTAAGCTCTATTTTATTCTTAATTGTTTCATCTTCGTAGCTTGCAATTAAACTAATTACACCTGGAGCTGCATTTTCACCTGCAATTATACTCTCTTCACTAAAGCTTGCATTTCCAAGTAATTTCATAGTTTTTGCAATATCATCGTCAGGTAAACTTATACAATGTTTAACTGAGTTTTTTAAGATTTCCCATGGCACAAGTGACACTTCTCCACACGACATCCCGCCCATTAAACTTTCTCTTTTAATATCAATTTTTTCTATCTTTCCAGTTTTAATACTTTCCATCACACAAGCCGCGCTATCTGGTTCCACAACAATTATTGTAGGAATATTATCTAGATATCTTGCTATTCCAGCTACCATTGCACCAGCCATGCCACCAACTCCGGCTTGTAAAATAATATGAGAAATTTTTTCATTATTTATTTGTTCAGCTATTTCCTTCATCATGACTGAATAGCCAGCCATTGTATATTTAGGTACTAGCATATAATCTTTCCAAGCAACATCCTGAACAATTTGCCAATTATTTTCTGTAGATTGTTTAATGCATTCAATTAAAGAATTTTCATAATTGCCTTTAACTTTTATAACTTCTGCACCAAGTGCTTCCATAGCTTTGCCTCTTGCATCACTTACAAATTCACTTATAAAAATTTTACATTTTAAACCTAATCTTTTTGCACCCCAGGCAACAGACCTACCATGGTTTCCAGCTGTAGCAGTCGCTACGACTATTTCTTTATTTCCTTTAGTAACTTTTTCTACTGCATATGCTCCTCCTAGAGCTTTGAAAGATTTTAAATTAAATCTTTTATTTTCGTCTTTATAAAAAATATTTTTTAAATTTAATTCTTTTGTTAATTTGTTTAATTTAAGTAAGGGTGTAGGGGAGTATCCTTCCCATTTTGAAATAGAATTGAAAGCATCATCTATATCTTTTGATGTTAAAGAGTTTAAGATTTGGTCTCTATCAAATGAATATTTCTTATTATCTACAAATTCAGTCAATTTCCATTGATGACCGTTAGATAAAATACTCATAAACTAACAATCCAATGTATTATCTTTTTCCCATTTCGTTACTGCTTTGGCTTTATCAAAATTTTCTTTTAATTCAAATTCTTTGATTTCTGTATTTCTTAATTTTACATAGCTTGAAATAACATCAGATCCAAATGCGTCGTTCATACTTTTATTATCTTTTAATTGAGAAAGTGATTGATCTAACTCATCTGGTAACTTTGGTAAGTTAGGATATTTAGCAAAGTCTTCGTACATATTACAGTGCAAAGGATTACCTGGATCAATCTTATTTTTCAAACCGTCTAAGCCAGCAGCTAAAATACTAGCTTGTAATAAATATGGATTTGCAGATCCATCCATTAATCTTAATTCAAACCTTCCTGGATCAGGAATTCTAATCATGTGAGTTCGATTGTTGCCTGTATAAGAAATACTACTTGGTGACCATGATGCTCCAGATTTTGTAGGTGGTGCATTTATTCTTCTATAGCTATTAATTGTTGGGTTAAAAAATGCTGATAATGATGATGCATTTTTAATTACTCCACCTAAAAAATTATAGGCAATTTTACTTAATCCAAGTTTATCAGACTTATCCAGGAACATATTTTTTTTACCTTGCCAAACTGATACGTGAGCATGACACCCATTACCTGTTAAATTATTAAAAGGCTTAGGCATGAAGGTTGCTCTTAATCCATGTTTCTCAGCAATTGTTTTCACCATGTATTTAAAAAATGTGTGTCTATCTGCAGTTTCTAAGCAATCAGAGTAATCCCAATTCATTTCAAACTGTCCATTTGCATCCTCATGATCATTTTGATATGGGCCCCATCCCATTTCAATCATACAATCGCAAATTTCTTTTATTAAATCATATCTTCTCATCAGTGCAGATTGATCGTAACAAGGTTTTGATTGAGTATCTCTTGGGTCTGCAATTGAATCTCCATCAGGTGATATTAGAAAATATTCACATTCAACACCTGATTTCATTGTCAAATTTTGTGTTTTTAGTTTTTTGATTTGATTTTTTAACATTACTCTTGGCGATGCTTCTACTGGTTTACCGTTCATCCATAAATCAGATGCTAACCATCCAACTTCTTTATTCCAAGGTAATTGAATTAAGCTATCAGGATCGGGGATCCCAAACATATCAGAGTCCGCTGGTGTCATATCCAGCCATGCTGCAAAACCAGCAAAACCTGCACCTGCAGTTTGCATTTCTTTTATCGCATGAGCTGGAACAAGTTTTGATCTCAAAACTCCAAAAAGATCAACAAAGCTTATTAAGAAGTATTTTATTTTTTTTTGTTTTGATATTTTAAATAAGTTTTTAGCCATTTCTAAGGCTACCACAATTATTTGAAAAATGAAAAGATAGTTTCTTTATAATAAATAAAATTAACTACAATTATAAGAATAATTGCAAGAATAACGCCATACTTTGCTTTTGGAAAAGCTACACCTCTCATTTTACTTGGTCTTAGATGCTCGTTTTTGTTTTCACTCATTTAAATAATTAAAAAAGGGCGCTACAATTGTGTAGCGCCCAAATATTATTTTACCATTCAGTAATATTACTTTTATGGTCGTTAGCACCGTGTCTTTTTCTGGATAATGCGTTCAGCTCATCACTTTCAGATTTGCTTGTAATCACAGTCCATCCTATCCACACAGCAATTAACAAAAGAACTAGTATAAATTCACTAGATCCAGCTCCAGGATAAACCGATCCCCCAACTTCTTCGGCTGGTTTATTAAGATGATCTATCCAGTTTGATACTGTTGCCATATTTTTCTCCTTTACCTGGTTGCTGATGAAACTGCTTTTTCGTCTTCTTTAGCACTTTCCATCATTTCATAGTCTAGTCCAGCTATTTCAACTTCTCGCGGGATTCTTAATTTGCCCATACCATTAAGAACTTTGGCGATGATATAGCCAGGTATTAATCCTAAAACAAAGAACATTATTATTGCTCCAATAAATTGTCCTAGTGGATTAATTGTTGCATAAGTTGTTCCATCAAACATAGCCCCAACACTATAACCAGATGAAGGGTAACCATTTAAGACGAAACCGCAAATCACAAGACCTACAAATCCAGCATAACCATGTACAGCTACTGCTCCAACAGCATCATCAATTTTGAACTTTCGTTCAACCCAGTAATGAAGTTTGTATGCAATAACAACTCCAATCATACCAATGATCAATGCTTGAATTGGATGATATAAGTCGTTTCCTGCAGATGCACATATAATGCCAGCTAGTCCACTTGAGTAAGTCCAGAAAGGATCACCTTTAGCAATAACATATCCAGCCAATAAACCTCCAGACAGTGACATCAAAAAGTTCATTGTAATTCCACTTAAAGTAGTGGGTGTTAAATATATATTAGTTGCTGTCCAGAATGATATGCCTTCCATGCCATACTCTGGGCCTAGATCATATATTGGAACGTTACAAGCCGCATAAAATCCCCAGAATCCAGTGTAAATTAAGAACAATCCAATTGTTACTAACCAAGGATTTCGTGGACCAATATTTCTTGGTTCACCACTTGATGAAAATTTTCCAATTCTTGGACCTAAAACCATTAGTACACCTAAAGCAAATCCACCAGCAATAGCGTGAATTACGCCCGATGCATATGCATCATGATAACCTAAGATTTTAAGCATCCAACCATCAAAGTGCCATCCCCATGACGCGTCTATTGACCAGAAAACAGATCCTATTGCAATTGCCAAAACTCCAAATGCAAAAGTTGTAATTCTTTCAATAACTGCACCGGAAACTATAGATGCTGCGGTCCATGAAAATAAAAGGAATGCTGCCCAGAACACACCCATTATATGGTCGTTAAGATTGATTGCCATAAGAGCATTTGTCGGATTAGCAAGATCATTTCCTCCAAATCCTCCACCAAGGACAAGCCCTGTACTTTCTGTCATTATTGACGGAGCTAATCCAGGTCCGGTTGGAAAAGCCCAGTAAATCCACCAACCAAATAAAAACCAAGTTACTGTTACTAGAGGTATCAGCATTGTATTTTTCATAAGAGTATGTTGATGGTGTTTGTATCTTGAAGCTCCGACCTCATACATACAGAAACCAACGTGAATTAAAAACATTAGCACTACTGTTGTCCAGTAGTAAAATTCTGTAAATATCGTGGTAAGAGCACCTAACTGATCAGTCATATTCTCTCTCCATATTTGTTTATTTAAACCCTATTAAATTTTATGAGTCGTTACAAATATAAAGAAGCTAAAAAAATCCAGTTATGAACACCAGATTTACAAAAATAATCAACTATTGATTGTAATATTAAAACTTTAAGTATGCTTTTTTCAAATCAACAAGAGGATGTTTTGGAGACATTTGGAACTTAACTAAAAGCTCTCTTGCAATCATATCTCTATCTTGTTGATTGTTAGGTAACTTTATTGAACTTGGAATAGTAACCCAACCATTCGCATTTCTGCAAAAAACTGCCGGTCTATCTTCTTCGTATCCCATATGCACATCTTCTAACCAATTTAAATCATCCCACCCCATTGCTTCTATATATTTTTTAAGAAATGGAGTTAGTTTAGAATAGTCGGGTAAAAGATTAACATCATATCTGTAACCAATAGACTGGCCAATCATTTTTTCTCTAGCAGTCTCTTTCTTTTTACCTAACTGACCTTTGATATCTTTTGTTTTTGCTACTTTTTTACTTTTTTTCTTTGGCATAGTTACCTCTATATTTTGTGGTAGTTATCAACACCAACTGTGTAGTTAGTTCCAGCTAAAGGAACTTTTGCTAAAGCTGATGCTTCCGATGTTAATGCAGCTAAATCTTCAGGCTCTAGAGAATGGATATTTGTTTTACCACAAGCTCTTGCTAGTAGCTGAGCTTCCAGAGTCATTGAGTGAAGATAATTATAAACTCTTAATGCAGCATCATCAGGGTTTAATCTTGCTCTTAATTTAGGGTCTTGTGTAGCAACACCTACTGGGCAACGTCCAGTATGACAATGATAACATTCACCTGCCTTTACTCCCATTTCTTTTTCAAAGTTTGCTTCAGGGATATCTTTGTTACAGTTTAATGCTATCATAGATCCTGTACCAATTGCTATCGCATCAGCTCCAAGAGCTAAAGCTTTAGCCATGTCTGCACCGTCTCTTACTCCACCAGCATAAATTAATGTTACTTTTCCAGTTTTACCAACATCATCGATCGCTCTTCTCGCTTCTCTGATAGCGGCAATCCCTGGAATTCCTGTATTTGCTGCAGCGATATGTGGTCCTGCACCTGTTGATCCTTCCATTCCATCCAAATAAATAGAATCTGGATCACATTTTGCAGCCATACGCACATCATCATAAACTTTAGATGCACCTAATTTTAATTGAATAGGCACTTTATTTTTTGTTAATTGTCTTAACTCTTCTACTTTTAAAGCTAAATCATCTGGACCTAACCAGTCAGGGTGTCTTGCAGGTGATCTTTGGTCAATACCTGATGGTAACGACCTCATTTCTGCAACTTGATCAGTTACTTTTTGACCCATTAAGTGTCCACCCATACCAACTTTTTGTCCTTGTCCAATAAATACTTCAATTCCATCAGCTAACTGAGCGTGATGAGGGTTAAAACCATATCTTGATTGAATACATTGGTAATACCATTTCTCTGAATATCTTCTCTCATCAGGTATCATTCCACCCTCACCTGAACAAGTAGCACTTCCAGCCATAGTGGCTCCTCTTGCTAAAGCAGTTTTTGCTTCATAAGAAAGCGCACCGAAACTCATTCCTGTAATATAAACTGGAATATCTAACTCAATTGGATTTTCACATCTTGGTCCAATAACAGTTTTTGTTTCACATTTTTCTCTATAACCTTCGATTACAAATCTAGTTAGTGTTCCAGGTAAGAAAACTAAATCATCAAAAGTAGGAATTTTTTTCATCAATGCCATTCCTCGCATTCTGTATCTTCCTAATTGAGCTTTTATATGAATGTCGTCTATTACTTCAGGAGTGAAGATAGCATTATGTCCTAATAAACTTTTATTTCTTTTACCTTCTTCGTGCGCATGGACATCTGCTTTTCCACCAACACTTTTTCCATTTTTTTTAATTTTTTTACTTTTTTTCTTAGGCATTAAATTGCTCCCTTCTTCTCTGTAGGTTCCAAATTATCATAATTCCAAAGCTTTTTACCAGCTACAATTTTTTTCATTTTACTAACGTCAAAATTTTCACCAATTTCAGCTACCTTTAGTTTTCTTTTTAGCCAATCTTGATCACTAGATGTTAATTCTGCATCTACTGCATCACTACCATAAGAACCAATTTCTCCACCTACGAAAATTGTCCCATCGTACATAGAGTCGCCTAGGTTAATCCCAACATCTCCAAGAATTATTATTCTACCTCTTTGCATCATAAAACCAGTAAATGCACCAGCGTCACCACCAATTATTATGGTTCCACCTTTCATATCAATACCAGTTCTAGCACCAACACTGCCTTTGCAAATTAAATCTCCACCTCTAATTGCCGCACCAAAACAAGATCCAGCATTCTTTTCTATTACTACTTTACCAGCCATTAAGTTTTCTGCACATGACCATCCAACTCTTCCATTAATTCTAACAATTGGACCATCGCAGGAACCCATTCCAAAGTATCCTAAACTTCCCTCAAAAATTAAATTAAGTTTATTTAAAATACCAACTCCAAGACTATGTTTACCTTGTGGGTTTTTTATTACTATTGTCCCATATCCTTGGCTCATTAAGTTATCAATTTCTTTATTAGCCTCTGGAGCTGTCATGTCTTTAACATCAAGTTCAGTTCTTTTATTGAAGTCCACATCGTATGTACCAAAGTAATAAAAGTTTTCTGCTTCATCAGGGTTAAAGAATTTTTGTTGAGTTCTTCCCGTCAATACCTCTGTGTGCATACCCATTGATTGGGCTTTTGATTTTTTCGATACTGTTTTTAGATTTGCCATACTTTCACCTCCCCATCAAATGGATCATATGTATCAATTTCATGTGGTAATACTGATCTTATAGCTATTTCTTCTGATCCCATTGCAACTAAATCGTCAGACTCATATAACACCAAAGGTTTTGCAGCCATTGTGTCTTTTGCCATTCCTAAAGAGTCTTTTGTTGCAACAAAGTAAGTAAAAACACCATCTAAACCAGTTAAAGACGCTTTCATTCCCTCTTCTAAAGTTGCTCCATCTCTCATTTTTTCTGCAAGGTAAACTGCAATTAATTCTGAATCGCATTCAGACATAAATCTCATACCTTTGTTTTCTAACACTCTTCTATTATTCCAATAATTAGTTAGCTGCCCATTATGAACAACAGATACATCGCTGAAAGGATAACCCCAAAAAGGGTGAGCTGATTTAATATCTACACCAGACTCTGTAGCCATTCTAGCATGACCAATAGCATGAGTCCCAACTACTTTATCCAAGCTATATCTATCACAAACCATTTTAGCGTTTCCAAGATCTTTAATAACTTCCAAAGACTTACCCATCGAAAGAATTTCTACACCAGGAATACTTTCTATACGTTGAGAAAATTCCAGAAGGTCTTTTACATCATAATCAATTTCATATCTTAAAGAGTAGGGAAGTGTTCTTTCTTCTTTAATAACTTTAGCCCCCATCTCAGCTAGAGTTTGATCTACAACTTTTTTTCTTTCATCATATACAGAAACATCTTCCATAATAGATGAACTTCCTTCTCCAACGTTTTCACCAACTTTGAAACGCATGATGAAATTTTTACCATCTGTATCTCCATACAAAGCATATCCAGTTGAGTCTTCACCTCTATGTTTTAACGCTTGAAGCATTCCTTGTAATTCGCTTCCAACATTTGAGGATTTTCCTCTATGAATTAATCCTGCTATCCCACACATATTTTTATACCCTTTCTATATTTTTTTAAGACCTACGGTAGACAATCAAGATAAGTATCCAGATCCCATTGCGTTGTTGCACCAAGAAATCTTTCCCACTCATCATTTTTGTACCAATGGAAAACTTTATACATTTCATCTGGCATTGCAGATTTGATTACTTCATCCTCTGCCAGTCTATCCAAAGCTTCACCTAAACTTAATGGAAGTTTTTTAACATCTTTACCTGCTTTTTGAGCTTCGTAAATATTTCTAGACTCTGGAGCAGCTGGTTTCATTTTCTTACTTATTCCTTCGTCACAAGCTTTTAATAAAGCAGCACCTAACAAGTAAGGATTATGCATCGAGTCTACTGATCTATACTCAAATCTTCCTGGAGCAGAAACTCTTAAACCACAAGTTCTGTTTTGATATCCCCAGTCAGCATAAACAGGTGCCCAAAATCCTTGATCCCATAATCTTCTGTAAGAGTTTACAGTTGAAGATCCAAGAGCTGTTAATGCTGGCAAGTGTTTCATTATACCTGCAATGGATTGTAAACCGATTTTACCTGGTAACTGCATATCCTTAGTATCAGGCATGAAAGTGTTTGTTCCACCCTCAACATAACTAAATACTTCTTCAACACCCGGAAGCGTTTTGTTTCCAAGTTTATTTATTTTAATTTTTCCACCTTTCCATAAAGACATATTTGTGTGACATCCGCTAGCAGACACACCCATAAATGGTTTTGTCATAAAGCAAGCAATCAAATTGTGTTCTCTTGCAACCTGTGCACAAATTTGTCTATACGTAGACAATCTATCTGCATTTCTTAAAACATTATCATAGGTCCAGTTTAATTCTAATTGACCTGGTGCATCCTCGTGGTCCCCTTGAATCATATCAAGACCCATCGCTTTTGCATATTCAATTACCTTCATGAATACTGGTCTTAATGACTCAAACTGATCAATGTGATAACAGAATGGTTTAGAAAAACCTTTACCTGTAGGTGTTCCATCCTCATTTTTTGTTAACCACATCATTTCTGGCTCAGTACCAACTCTTAATTCTAGACCATGTTTTTTCTTAAATTCATCCATAAAAATTCTTAGATTTCCTCTGCAGTCTGAAGTTAAGTGACCACCTGGATTTTTTCTTTCTTCTCTGTTTCTAAAACATGTTACAAATACTCTTCCAACTCTTTTATCCCAAGGTAATTGCACAAAAGTTTCTGGATCAGGTATTCCAACGAGCTCCATAGCCTCTGGACCATAACCAATATAATTATTGTGACGATCTAAAAATAAGTTTGCCGTTGCTCCGTAAACTAAT
>CACHBY010000003.1 GCA_902578175.1 uncultured Pelagibacteraceae bacterium | reverse complement strand
ATACCTTCTAAGCTTGAACCTTTCATTACAGCAAGAGATGCAACTTCATCAGCATAACCTTGTGAGAAAGTTATTGTTTTCTTTCTTTCATCAGTGATTGACATACCAGCCATGATCGCATCAAATTTTCTCATTACTAATGCAGGTATCATTCCATCCCAATCTTGCTCAACGATTGTACATTCGTACTTCATAATTTTACAAAGCTCTTGAGCTAACTCGACCTCAAACCCAATTAAATTGCCAGAAGCATCTTTTGAATTCCATGGAGGATAAGCACCTTCAGTTCCAATTTTAATTTTCTCAGCAGAAACATTTCCGATGATTAAAAAAGAAGCTAGAACTGTTAAAATAGTTTTTTTGAATATATTCATATTTTCTCCTTTAATTGGAATAATTATTTCACAATTTTGGAAAAGAAAAAAGAAAAATTAATGATTTATTGAGGATGAAAAGTTCCAAGCACAATCGAAACTTGGTATGTAAACTCTAGATAATTTAGCATTACCAAAATTTTGATTAAATACGTTTAACCAGTTATCTACTTGTTTAGGTTTTTTATCCTGACTACCAACTTGAGCTGTAATGACACCTTTTGGTTTTAATATTCTCACCAAAGAGTCCATATTTTTAGCTGCTAGATCGATGCAAAATTGATCATCATTTAGATCAACAAAAATATGATCGTAAGTATCATCAGAAACTGATTTAATACTTTCAAATGCATCTCCCCATACACATTTAACTGAATTTTTTTCGGTAGCTTTTTTCCCAATATCACCAAGATGTTTATTGCAAACATCTACAACTTCTGGATCTAGCTCATACCAATCAATAAAATTAAAATTTTTAGAAATACATTCTCTTGCAACACCACCATCTCCACCTCCAATGATAGCTGCTCTTTCATTATCTTTGTTTAAATTTAAACCTGAACCAACAAAAGTTGAGCTATATAAGTGTTCATCAGTCGCAGCAACTTGAATTTCACCATCTATAAATAGTGATTTTCCAAACTGCTCAAGATCTAAAATTTCAATATGCTGACCAACTTTAGATTTAAAATCTTCTAAAACATCATTTACAACATACGATTTTTGCAAACCTGGAGAACTATAAATGTCGTGATAAAGTGATTTTGTATCCCTATTAAATTCTTTTTTAACAATTCTTGTATGTTCAAATTCTTTTTTAATTATATCAATTGCAACTGATGGATTTACCTTTCCGCATGTAAAAAAATCAAAACTAATAATTCCTTTTTCAGGGAATGTATGAAAGCTGATATGACTTTCTGCTAAAAGAGCCAATATTGTAAAACCTTGTGGTTCAAATTTATATTTAGAAATTTTTAATATCGTTACTTTTGCAGCTTTTGCGATTTCGTGAATTACTTTTTCATAAACAGAAGGATCATACTCTTTTGTTGTTCCAATGATGTCTAGAGTTATATGCTCTCCAACTTTAGTCATTAGCTGTCCTTTTTATAATTTTTAGCTTTGGATAAAACTTTTTTCATTTCTTTTATAGAAAGAATTTTAGGCTTACCCAATTTTAGGCTCGTTATATACTGAAGCGATATATTTTCAACCTCTTCAGCTAACTCAAAAGCTTTAGGCAAACTATCTTCAAATGCAATCTGACCGTGATTTGCAATTAGGCAAGCTTTTCTATCTTTTAGAGCTCTCAAAATATTTTTAGATAACTCTCTTGTTCCAAAGGTTGCATATTTCGCACATTTAATGTCATGGCCACCAGCCATTGCAACCATGTAATGAAAAGAAGGGATCCCTTTATTATGAGTAGATAAAGCGGTTGCATTTGTTGAATGAGCATGAACAATCGCCTTAGCTTCTTTTTTATTTTTATAAATATCTTGATGAAATTTCCATTCTGAGGAAGGAGTTCCTTTTTTTTTATCAAACTCACCGTCTATTGAAACGAAAACTATATCTTTATTTTTTAAAGTTGAATATTTTTTTCCAGAAGGAGTAATTAGAAAACCATTTTTATACCTAATTGAAATATTTCCAGATCTTAAAACTGATAATCTTTTTATATTCAACATTTTTGAATATCGGATAATTTCAGAGCTTAAATTTTTCATTCAAATAAATTTTTTAGTCCGTTGGAGGAAGCTTCACATACTCCTTTCTCAGTAATTAATCCACTTACATATTTTGCAGGAGTTACATCAAAAGCTAGATTCATTGCTTTACTTTTTTCAGGATATATCAAAACTTTCTTAACTTGATTATTTTCATCAACACCCTCCACGTGAGACAATTCATCAGTATTTCTTTGCTCTATTGGAATGTCTTTTGCATCTTTTATATCCCAATCAATTGTTGAACTTGGAAGTGCAACATAAAAAGGAACTTTATTATCATGTGCTGCTAAAGCTTTTAGATAAGTTCCAATTTTATTACACACATCTCCATTTGATAAAGTTCTATCTGTTCCAACAATACACATATCAACTTGGCCTCTTTGCATTAAAATACCTCCTGTATTATCAGCAATAATTGTATTTGGAATTTCTTCTTCGTTTAGCTCATATGAAGTTAAATTTGCACCTTGGTTTCTTGGTCTTGTTTCATCTACCCAGACATGAACTGGAATTCCTTTTTTATGAGCATGATAAATAGGTGAAGTTGCTGTTCCCCAATTAATTGTTGCTAACCAACCTGCATTACAATGGGTTAAAATATTTACTGTACTTTTTTTGTTATTGTAAACTTCTTCAATTATTTTTAATCCATTAAAACCTATATTCTCACAAAACTTTTCATCTTCATCGCAAATTTCTTTAGCTTCTTTTAAAGCTGTATTTAAAATTTGATTATTGTCAATTCCCGTTAATTTTTTTATCATACGATCTACTGCCCATTTTAAATTTATTGCTGTGGGTCTAGATTGGATTAATTCGTTTGAACTTTTTTTAATAAATTCAAGATCATTACTCTCTTGAATAGCCAAAACAATTCCATAAGCTGCAGTTGCTCCAATTAGCGGGGCACCTCTAACTTCCATTACCTTTATTGCATTAATTGCGTCTTTTACTGTCTTTAATTCTTTAATAACAAAATTGTGTGGTAGCTTAGTTTGATCAATTATCTTAACAACACTTTCCTCATACCATATTGTTCGATACTCTTTTCCTTCTATTCTCATATTAATAAATTTTATTTAAATATTTAATTATTTCTTTGCTTTTAGGATCCTCGTCTGCAAAACACTTTGTTAAAGCTATTCCATGATAGTCAGCTAATAATTTTTTCTTTTTACATTGCGTATCACTTAAATCAACAAATTTGATATTTTCAAACTCTGTCAGAAAACTTAAGGTTTTTTTTGTATCAGCCCAATCTTTATCATGAGTAAATAATATTACCTCACCTATCTGAGACCAATTAATAAGAGATTTTTTATAGTTTCTCCAATTTATCCAACCTTGATCTGGATTTTTTGCTTTTGCAAATTTACCTGCAAAACCTAAATGAAGAGAAATTACTCCATCGATTAGTTTAGGATAATTTGATTTTAATACAAAAGAACTTTTCGCACCCGCTGAATGTCCTGATAATACAATATTATTGAAACCTTTTTTTTTAAACTCATCAATTTTAAACTTCATTACCTTGTGTTTTTGATTATCTTTATATTTGTCTATTAAAAGAATTCCATTTTTATCTTTGAGATTTAATACGCTATTTACATCATGATTATTTTTATTGTAGGTTTCCCAAAATTTATCTTGTTCATTTTGAGTCCAGCCTCTAACACCAGAGCATAATTGATATGTTTTTATAGTTAGACCTTTAATTTTAGTTCCATCTAATTGATAGATTGCAGGCGGTATTTTGCTCCATCGCCTATTACAACCATTTAATTTTTGATTACTACCCCACTGACCATGAGTATAAATTAAAATAATAGTTTTATCTTTATCAATATTTTCATCTAATTCATAAGGATTACCTTCTTTATCCACAAAGGAATTTAATTTTGAAATTTTATTTAAATCTTTCTCAAATCTTTTTTCAAATTTAGTTTTAGCGAAAGCAATATTAGTTAAAAAAAGTAATAAAATTAATATTAATTTTATTTTCATTTATTAAGAACTCTACCAGCTACTGTTTTAAGTTTATCTATTGTTTTCTGAGTTCTTTTTTCGGGTGCAGTAATTATTGCTACATCTAAACAATTATTTGTGGGATCATTTGGGTCTATATAGCTTTCAAAATTATCAATTAAATTTTTAATCATCACTTTTGCTTTTTCAGCATTTCCTAATAAAACTTTTATTACTTGTTGAACATCGACGTTTTCATGATCTGGATGCCAACAATCAAAGTCGGTAACCATTGAAACTGATGCATATCTAATTTCTGCCTCTCTTGAAAGTTTTGCTTCAGGCATATTTGTCATTCCAATTACATCAGCTTTCCAAGTTCTATATAAATTAGATTCTGCTAATGTTGAAAATTGAGGCCCTTCCATAACAACATAAGTTCCATTTCTTTGATATTCTATATTGGATTTTTTAATTGCAACTTCACAAGCATTCATAAGTCCATTTGATGTAGGATGTGCCATTGAAACATGAGCAACAATTTCATCATCAAAAAAAGTTTTCACTCGTGCAAATGTTCTGTCAATAAATTGATCCACAATAACAAATTTTCCAGGTGGCAATTCTTCTTTTAAAGATCCTACAGCTGAAACTGAAACAATGTCGGTAACACCTAGTTGTTTTAGTGCATCTATATTCGCTCTAAAATTTATATTTGAGGGAGAAACAAAATGTCCTCTCCCATGTCTGGGTAAAAAATAAACTTCTTTATTATTGTAATTAGTTTTTAAAATTTGATCAGATGGTTTACCCCAAGGAGTATTAATTTCTAACAATTCTCTATTGGTAAATTCTTCAACATCGTAAAGGCCACTACCACCAATGATTGCTAATTTATTTGTTGTCATAATTTAAAATATATTTATTTATAATTAAGTATTATGAATTTAAAAGATCATATTAGATCAATTCCTGATTATCCTAAAAAAGGTATTTTATTTAGAGATATAACCACACTTATAAAGAACGAAAAGGCTTTTGCCGAAACGATCAATCAAATTGTTGAAAGATCCAAAAAATATAAAATTGATAAGATCGCTGCAATAGAATCTAGAGGCTTTGTGTTTGCTTCTGCAGTTTCTTATATTCTTAAAAAACCTTTTATAATGTTAAGAAAAAAAAATAAATTACCTGCAGAAGTACATACTGTAGATTTTGAATTAGAGTACGGAACAGCAACTATTGAAGTTCATAAAGATTCTATTTTAAAAGATGAGTCTGTTTTGATAATTGATGACCTAATTGCAACCGGTGGAACTGCAGAAGCTGCTGCTAAATTAGTAGAAATGTGTGAAGCTAAAGTTGCAGCTTTTGTATTTGTTATTAATTTATTTGATCTAGGTGGTTCTGATAATTTAGTTAAGAATAATTACAAAGTTGAAAATTTAATTGATTTTCCTGGTCATTAAATCTTAAAGTAAACTAATAATTGATTAATTTAAAAAAATAAGATGATTAATAGTTTAAAAATCAATCAACTGTTTGCCGAAGCTATTAAATTATACAATGAACAAAGGTTTGATCTATCTAAAAAGAAATATGAGGAAATTATTGTATTAGATCCTCAAAACCTACAAAGTTATAACAATTTAGGTTTAATACATAAAAACTTTGGAGATTTGGACAAATCAATTTATTTTTTTAAGAAAGCAATAGAAATAGATCCTTACTATCAAAATGCATACAATAATATTGGCATAGTCCTTTTAGAAAAAGGCTACTTTTTAGATGCAATTGAAAATTTTAAAAAACTTATAAAAATTAACCCAAGTCAATTTGCAGCTTATTGTAATTTAGGTCTTTGTTATGAAAAAATAAATGAAATAGAAAAAGCTATTCATGTTTATAAAATGGTGCCTGCTGAGGACAAAAATAATTTAAATGCCCAATATAATTTGGGACTTTTATATTTTAAAATAAAACAATATGAGAAAACAATTAAAGTATTTAAGAATATTAATTTCAAGAAAAGTCAAAGTTATCTTTTGAAAAGTTATTATGAGTTAAAAAATACAGAAAAATTATCAAAAAGACTTGATATTGAAATTGAGAATAAAAATATCAATGCTTTAATTGGTTCAATTGTATTTTTATCAAAAAAAAAATTTGGTATCAAAAAAAGAAATTTATTTTGTGAAAATCCTTTAAATTTTGTCAAGGTAATTGACTTAAATAAAATATGTAATTTTAAAGATTTATTTATAAATACAAGTATCAATATTCTTGAAAGTGATAACTTTAAAGTTAATCCACAACCTTTATTAATTAATGGTATCCAGAGTGCAAATAATATTTTTTATAATAAAAATAAAAACATTTCAAAAATAAAAAACATAATCAATTCTGAAATTCAAAATTATCACAAAAAGTTTTCAAGTAGTGATGAGGGTTTTTTAAAAAATTGGCCTAAAAATTTTTATTTAGATGGATGGTTAGTTAAAATGAAAAGTGGAGGTAATATAGAACCTCACATTCATGAACATGGATGGTTAAGTGGAAGTATCTATATAAATGTGCCGCAAAAATCAAAATTAGATAGCGGAGATCTAGTTGTATCTCTTGATGATAAAAAAAAAGAACATTCTAAAAATTCTAACTTTAAGATTATTAACGTAAAAACTGGTTTGCTATGCCTTTTCCCTGCATCATTGTTTCATTACACGATACCATTTAAATCTAACAAAGACAGAATTGTTCTAGCTTTTGATGTTATAGCAAAGTGATATGATTTACAAAATGGTAGCGGGAAGTGGGATCGAACCACTGACCTCGGGCTTATGAGTCCCGCGCTCTAACCAACTGAGCTACCCCGCCATTAAAAAATTTACTTTTATTATAAATCAATAATTTTTCAATAACTTTCAAACTAAATTAAAAGATAAGCTATAAATCCACTCACCAGTACAAACAAAATAGTTGTAAAAAAAAGTTTTTTTCTTATAGCTTTTTTTTTATCTAATCTAACTCTATTTAGTAAGATATTTATATTAGTTGTTTTATAATCTTCTAAATATAAATTTTTTCTCACATCTACATCGTTTTCATGCAAATCTGAATCTTGATCTTTATTTTTCACAATTATATTTAATCAGGAGATAAATATTAATGCAAACTTAAACTAATTATTTTTAAAATTAGTATGTTTCAATGGTTTAAAAATAATCTCAGCTGGATATTTAATTTTCTCAATTTCTATTGAAATATTCCCATTTAAAAGTTCATCATCTGAAAAGTCATTATTTATATAACCAAATGCAAGATTTTTTTTGAAATTAAAAGAATAATTACCCGATGTTGTTCTTCCAATAATCTTGTTGTCTTTATAAATTGGCTCATCATGAAGTAGAAGAGGTTTTCCAGGTTCATTGTTTTTTAAAACAAACATAGCAAATTTTCTATCAATTTTTTTATTTTTTATTTTTTCCAATGCTTCTCTTCCAATAAAATTTAAATCTTTCTTATAATTAATTGTAAAATTAAGGCCCGCTTGATATTGGTTTTCTTCAGGTGAAATATCATGTCCCCAATGTAAAAAACCACTTTCCATTCTCATCGTATCTAATGCATGCATTCCACAATTAGATAAATTATATTTTTTTCCTTTTTCCATTAATTTATCATAAATATTTTTAGAGTCAGAAGTTTTGACATAAAGCTCATAACCTAACTCTCCAACATAAGATAATCTTTGTGTCCATATTTTAGTACCATCAATTTTTATATATTTTGAATTTGCAAATTTAAAATTTTCATTAGTGAAATCATCTAAACTTAAATCCTGCATTAATAATCTACTTTTTGGACCAAATATTCCTAACACACAATAATCATCAGTAACATCAATTAACTCAACACCTTCGGATAAATGTTTTTTAATATGAAATTTATCTCTTTCTCTTGTTGCTGCTGAACTAATAATTCTAAAATGGTTTTGTTCAATACAAACCACTGTAAGATCTGTTTCTATTCCCCCATCTTTATTAAGCATATGAGTATAAGTGCATTTTCCAGGTTCTTGCTTTATATTTGATGTACAAATTCTCTGAAGATCTTCGTGAGCTTTCTTGGACTCAATTTCAAATTTAGAAAACGGAGACAAGTCATATAGCCCAACATTTGTTAGGGTGTTATTGGTTTCGTATTCAACTGATGGATACCAGTTTTGGTAATTATAACTGTATTCATACTCAGCTTTTTCACCATCAAGAGCAAACCACATTGGTCTTTCATATCCAGCTGAAACTCCAAAGCATGCCCCAAAACTTTTTAATTCATCGTGGTATGGTAATTTTTTTACATTTCTTGATGTTTTGTGTTGCTTATAAGGCCAATGCATTCCATATAAATCTCCAAGTGACTCAGTGACACGATCTTTAATGAAACTTAAATCTGAATGAAACTTTTGAAATCTTTTTATATCATAATTAAAAATGTCTTCATTAATATGACCGGTCATTAACCATTCAGCTGTAACCTTTCCAACTCCGCCTCCACTTCCAATACCAATGCTATTCAAACCACAGCTAACAAATAAATTTTTAACCTCAGGAACTTCACCTAATAAAGAATTTGTATCGGGAGTAAAAGATTCTGGTCCTGAAAAAAACTTTCTAATTCCAGCTTGTTCTAAAATTGGAAATCGTTTTATAGATTTTTCTAAATAAGGTTCAAAATGATCAAAATTTTCAGGAAATTCACCAAATGAAAAATCTTCTGGAACTTTATTTGTTTTGTTAAATGCTGGAATTGATTTTCCCTCAAATATTCCAATTAAAAGTTTTCCAGCATCTTCTTTTATATATGTACTACTGTCAAAATCTCTTATAACAGGTAATGTCGGTGAAAGATTTTCAATCGGTTCTGTGATTACATAAAAATGTTCAGCTGGATACAAAGGAATACTTACTCCTATTTTTTCTCCTATTTGTCTAGACCACATACCTGTTGCAAGAACTACATATTCACATTCAATATCCTGTCCATTAACTCTGACACCACATACTCTTCCATTTTTAGTTAAAATCGTTTCAACAGGTGATTGCTCGAATATTTTTGCCCCACCCAATCTTGCACCTTTTGCCAACATGTGAGTAACACCACTTGGATCTGCAGCACCATCACCTGGCATTAACACTCCACCTTTTAAATCCTCTGTGTGCATGATTGGATAATTTTTCTTTATTTGATCTTTATCTAAAATCTTAATATCTACATCATACAGTTGAGCGGTAGTTGCTTGTCTTTGAAGCTCTTGCCATCTAGCATCTGTCTGAGCGATAGATAATGCTCCATTAATTCTTAAACCTGCAGAGTGATCAACTTCTTTTTCTAATTTTTTATAAAGATCTAAAGTATATTTTCTAATTTTTGTAACTGCAGCTGTGGGTCCTAATTGACTAACTAATCCTGCTGCATGCCAAGTTGTACCTGATGTCAATTGATCTCTTTCTAAAAGAACAACATCTTTCCAACCAAATTTTGTTAAGTGATAAGCAACAGAACAACCTATAACTCCACCTCCAACAACAACTACTTTGGTGCTAGAAGGATATTTCTTTTCCATTACTAATGTTTGACAGCTTCTCCAGGTTCTACAAAATTGTGACCAAATACGTCTGCAACTGCTTTATAAGTAACCATTCCTTTATGGACATTTAATCCAGCTAAAAAGTTTTTATCTTCACTTAATGCTTTCTGGTAACCATTATTTGCAAGTTTGACTAGATAAGGAAGCGTTGCATTGTTTAATGCTAAAGTAGAAGTTCTTGGAACTCCACCTGGCATATTTGCTACACAATAATGAACAACATCATCAACAATATAAGTTGGTTCTCCATGGGTGGTTGGTTTACTTGTTTCAACACATCCACCTTGGTCAATTGCAACATCAACAATTACAGAACCTCTTTTCATACTTTTGATCATATCTTTGGTAACTAATTTTGGAGCTTCTGCACCTGGAATTAAAACTCCTCCAACTAATAAATCTGCTTCAGAAACTAATTTTGGAAGATCAATTTTATCACTTTGCTCTGGAATAATTTTATCTCCAAACATTTCAACTAATTGTTTTAATCTAGCTTCTGATTTATCAACGATATGCACTTTAGCTTGCATACCTGTTGCAATCACTGCAGCGTTTTCTCCAACTACACCACCACCTAAAATTACTACAGTTCCTCCAGTAACTCCTGGAGCACCTCCCAATAAAAGTCCTCTTCCACTTTGATTTTTTTCTAGACAGTGTGCTCCTGCTTGTACTGACATTCTGCCAGCAACTGCACTCATTGGAGCTAGCAATGGTAATCTTCCATTATCATCTGTTACAGTTTCATAAGCTATATTAACGCTCTTTGATTTAATTAAACCGTCAGTTAATTCTTTTGCGGCTGCTAGGTGAAGATATGTATAGACGATTTGGTTTTCTCTAATCATATCCACTTCAACTTTTTGAGGCTCTTTAACTTTAACAATTATATCTGCATCATTAAAAATATCAGCTGCTGTGCTTGCTATTTTTGCACCTGCATTTGTATACTGATCATTTTCAAATCCAGCTTCGAAGCCACCGTTGTTTTCAACAATAACCTCATGACCCTCTGAAACTAAAGTTTTAACACTTTCTGGTGTTAACCCTATTCTATTTTCTTGAGGTTTTATCTCCCTAGGTACGCCTATCTTCATAAGCACTCTCCGTATCTTTAAATAAACTAATTAATTCTTTTGGTTTTTTTGATAATTCGTAATACCTGTTCTTAGTTTATCAATAATCTCGTCTATATGTTTTTCTTCACATATAAACTGAGGAGCTATAATTAAACAGTCACCAGTTGCTTTAAAGTTTACTCCTGCTTCATAACAAGCTTTAAAACATTCAAGACCAGCTTTACCTGGTTTGGTATTCATTTTCATATCAATACCACCCATCATTCCATAACCTCTTATATTCTCAACAGATTCTAAATCTTGAAGAGAAAATAATCCTTTTTGGAAATAAGGCGCTAAATTTTTTGCTCTGTTAAATATATCTTCTTTTTCAAAAATATCTTGAACCGCTAAACCTGCTGCTACAGCAACTGGAATTCCTGAATAAGTATAACCATGAAACAATTCAACAGATCCCATTGGTGAAGCATCCATCACTGCATCATAAATTTCATCTTTACATGCAACTACGCCCATAGGAACAACTCCGTTGGTTGTTGCTTTAGCCATAGTCATTAAATCTGGGGTAACACCAAACTCATGGCTTGCAAAAGAAGAACCGGTTCTTCCCCAGCCTGTAATTACTTCGTCAAAAATTAAAAGTATTCCATGCTTATCACATATCTCTCTTAATCTTTGCAGATATCCTTTTGGCGGAACTAAAGTTCCAGTAGATCCAGCAATAGGTTCAACTATACAAGCTGCAATATTTTCTGGACCAAAGTTACTTGCAATTCTCTCTAGATCATCTGCAAGATCTCCTCCTGTTTCAGGTTGACCACTAACAAATTTGTGTTCTGGTAAATGTGTGTGTCTCATGTGTTGAACACCTGGCATTAAAATACTTGCAAATGTTTTAACATTGTTAATCATTCCACCAACTGAAACACATCCAATATTCATTCCATGATAACCTCTTTCACGTCCTACAAATCTAAATCTATGAGCATTTCCTTTAGCTCTGTGATAAGCAATAGCAATCTTAATTGCAGTTTCAACAGCAGTTGATCCACAAATAGTAAAAAACATTTTATTCAAATCACCTGGAGTGTGTTTTGAAATTTTTGTAGCTAATTCAAATGAACCACCAAAACCTTGTTGGAATGGTTGTGCGTAATCTAATGTTTCAAGTTGTTTAGTAACTGCTTCTGTAATTTCTCTTCTTCCATGTCCTAATGGATTACAAAATAATCCTGAGCTCGCATCAATTTGTGTTTTTCCATGGTGAGTTTTTAAATAAACTCCTTTTGCTTCAGTAATTAATCTTGGGTTTGCTTTAAAATCTTTATTCGATGTAAACGGCATCCAATGTTCATTTAATGAATTTGGAACTGAAGTTCTTGTTTCTGAGCTCATATAATTTTTCTCTTTTAATTGACTGTTATTAATATTTCCAACTATTAGACTAAATGGATTAGTTTGCTAGAAATATTTTGACCACCCAAAATGATGCGTCATAAATATACAACTTATAATTGAACCTATCTTTTTGTTTTACAACCGTACGAAATTGAATTTAAATGGCGCTAATTTAATTAAATTAACATAGGGGAATAAATGAAAAAAATACTAAGTTTTATTCTAGGATCTATATTTGCTCTAAACCTTTCAATTTCAGTTGCAAACTCTGCAGCTAATGAAGTTAGAGTTGCATACTTTCTAGAATGGCCAAGTCCAAATCTAGAGGACATGCAGAAGAAAAATTTTGCAAAAGCTCTTGGTGTACCAGTTAAATGGACAAACTTCACTAACGGTGGAGCTATGACTGATGCAATGTTAGCAGGGGATATTGATATTTCTTACTCACAAGGTTTAGTACCTTTCATCAACGCTGTAAAATCTAATGCGCCAATCAAATTAGTTGATATCGCTATGGAATACGGAATGGGTGGAACTACTTGTGTAACATCAAATGCATCTGGAATTACAAAAGCTAACGCTACTGAATTAGAAGGTAAAAAAGTTGCTGTTCCATTAGGAACAATGGCTGAATACGTTTTTGATGAAAGTATGAAAGTTGTTGGTGCTGACCGAGGTAAAATGGATATCATTCAAATGGACCCTGAAGAAGGTGCTGCTGCATTAGTTAGTGGTGATGTTGTAATGGCATGTTTATTTGGTGGTAATTCTATTAAAGCTGCAACTGCAGTTGGTTCAAGATTATTAACTGTAGATGAAGCAAGAGCTGCTGGTATCTTAGGTATAGATATCACATCTGTTACAGATAAATTCATGAAAGAAAATCCAGGAATGTTAAGAACTTTCATCGAAGTAACTCACGAAGCAAACGATAGATACAGAGCAGGTAAATCTGATATGAATTCTATGGCAAAAGCTTCTGAAATGAAAGTTGCTGATATGAAAGAAACTTTAGGTGGATTTAAATTCTTAACTCCAGAAGAAACAAAAGCATCTATGGAGAGCGGAAACTTAGATGGTTTCTTAAAAGGAATGGGAACTCCATCTGGTAACGTAGATACAAGTTTCTTACCTTTATAATTTTAAAGGTTTAAAACTTTTTAAATAGGCACTGATTTAAATAATTAGTGCCTATTTTTTTTAAAAAATTGTTAATATAAGGGCGCTATGAGTGATCTTGTTTCTCAAAATCTAAATATGATTTTTAAAACTCCAAAAGGAGAAACAGTTCATGCATTAAAAGATGTTAGTTTTACCTTAAAAAAAGGAGAACTACTTACAGTTCTTGGTCCTTCTGGTTGTGGAAAAACAACTTTACTTAATATTACTGCTGGGTTTTTAAGACCGACTTCAGGAAAAATTACTTTAAACAATAATGAGATAGATGGACCTGGTGTTGAAAGAGGAATGGTATTTCAACAGGGTGCTTTATTTGAATGGTTAACAGTTGCTGAAAACGTGAACTTTGGTCTTCGTATGAAAAAAGAAGATCCAGAATTAACTGCAAAAAAAGTTGAGGAATGGCTAGATATAGTTGGATTAAAAGGATTTGGTAACACTCCAACTTATCAATTATCTGGCGGTATGCAGCAAAGAGTTGCTCTTGCAAGATGTCTTATCAATGATCCTGATTTAATTTTAATGGATGAACCATTAGGTGCATTGGATGCATTAACAAGAGAAAAAATGCAGTCATTAGTTTTAAAAATTTGGAAAGAAACTGGAAAAACAATTATCTTAATTACTCACTCAGTTGAAGAAGCTCTTTTACTTGGTGAAAGATTATATGTAATGGCACCAAGACCCGGAAGAATACATAAAGAGTATAATCTTCCATTTGCTGAAATGGGACTTACTCAGGATTTAAGAGAAATTAAAAAAAATAAAGAATTTTCATCTACTAGAGAAGAAATTTTATCGATGATCTGGAATATGGAAGAAGAGATAATGGGGAAAGATAATTAATGTTAACCCAATTTGTAACAATACTAATTATAGTTTCAGTTATTGGCTGTATTCTTTATGGAAGAAGATTAATCAGAACTGAAAAAGTAGATGCTGTTTTTGGAAATCCAGAAAGGGCTAAAGGTGGAACGCACTGGGTAATCGTTGGTAGTAGTGCAATCCTGATGCTCTGGCTTTATTATTCATGGGATATTGCAAAAGGTTTTTATCCGAAATCAGCGAATGAATTATGCCAGGTTGCTAAAATTAATGAGTCATTATTAGGTTTAAAATATCAGTTCCCTATTGAAGAAAGAGAATTCAAAAGCACATCGATTATTAAAATTGAAAATAAAAATCTTACAAAAATTGCAAATGAAATAAAAGCATCTCCTGATCTAAATGATCAACAAAAAACAATCCTTGTAAGTTATATTGATAGAACTTCTAAATTAATTCCATTTTTAACAAGTGAAGAGCTAATAGAAATGGATACCAAAATTAAACTTCAAGAAATAACAGAAGAAATAAAACTTCTAAGTTCAAACTTCCAAAAGAAAGATTATCCATTTGAGACAGATGCTCAAAAAACTGAAAGACAAAAACTTATTAATGAACAAGGTGGCTGGGGAATTACCACAATAGACTCTGGAACAGGTACAATTGAAAATACAATTGAAATACCAACTGCACCACAAACCAACAAAGGCTTAAAGTTTCATGCAGCTGCGGCAGAACTTAAAAAAATTGACGACAAATTTTTTAAATTAAAAAACCATAACCCACCATTCAAAAGCTCAATCAAACAACTAAAAGATGACATTAAAGCTTACAGAAAAGGTTTGGATGACAGTGAAGAAATAGCATCTGACTATGCAAAAAATATAGTTAAGATTGCAAGAAGAATAGAGTTTGCAAGTATCTACCCTCCTAATGCATTAAATGAAATGAAAGCAGCAATCATAGAATTTGATGAGTTGCAAAATAAAGAGCAAGGTGGATTAAGATTAATTGATGTTCTTCTATTTCCAGCAGGAACAATTGTAGCAAGTGGACCAACATGTTCTGAACAAGGCTCAGGTAGATGGCTACCTAAACCATCGGATACATTTAATAAGTTTGTATTAATGTCTAAACCAAGTGTTGGATACAAAAATATTCCTCTTTTATGGATTGAAATGGTTGATGTAAGTAAAATGATAGGCTTCATTTTACCAGATTGGATAGCAGATATGTTGCCTGGTGAATATCCAGTGCATACAAAAGATGGAATTGTAAAAGAAAACTTTAAAAGTAACGTTTTAAAAGTTGTTACTGGTGACTTTAAATTATTTAAAATTCCTGTTCCTTATGGACACATATGGGACTCTTTTTTAAGGGTATTTTTAGGTTTAGTATTTGGAATTCTTATTGGGGTGCCATTAGGATTGTTTATGGGTCTAAATCGATTTGCTAAAGGATTCTTTGATCCTTTAATAGAATTATACAGACCTGTTCCACCGTTAGCTTGGGCGCCATTGATTATTTCAGTTCTTGGAATAGATAATACAGGTAAAATATTTTTATTATTCATGGTCTCACTTTCAATTATGATTATTTCTGCAAGAGCTGGTGCATCAGGAACACAGCTTTCAAAAATACATGCTGCACATTCATTAGGAGCTACTAAAAAACAAATTTTAAGATATGTGATTTTCCCTAATTCACTTCCTGAAATTCTTACAGGAATTCGAGTTGCTGTAGGTATGTGCTGGGGAACACTTGTTGCTGCAGAATTTCTAGCAGGTACAACCGGTATTGGTTTTGTTGAAAATGTTGCAAAAAAATACTTTCAGTATGAAGTTATTTGGATAACAATTTTCATAATGGGTATGCTGGGTCTTTTATTTGATATATCTTTAAGAAAAATTATAGATAAGACTATTCCTTGGAGAGGCAAAGGTTAAGTAAACTGTTAAAGAACTAGACCTTTTTTATAAAACCAATGGCAGCACCAATGGTAGTCAAAAATCCAGCTAACGGGAGGATAGCGACTGCGTATTTTTTGGGCATATAATTTGGTTTAAACTCAATTCCTTGCATACTAATTTCTAAATACCACATTTCCCAATATTTACCTCGCATACCCTCTACAAGTTCAATTCCATAAATAATTAAGACTACACCAATTATCATAATCATAATTTTCCAAAACTGGCGTATGTATAATGAAAGTCGCTCTGGTAATTTTTCATAAATTAAATTTAAAGCTACATGTTCATTATCTCTAGCTGTTAAAGAGAGCGCTATAAACATTAACCAAATATTACTTAATACTGTTAGCAAATCCCCCCAAACAGGAGGGTTATTAAATACATATCGCATTGTAACATTGTAAAGTGTGAAACCAACCATAGCAGCCAACAAGAGTGAGCACATAGCTTCCAACATACGATGAATAAAACGATCAATACTATTTAAAAATTTTATCATTAATTACTCAATAAGTTTGGAAGGAACATTGTTAATTCTGGAACAACTAATATAAAAAATAAAAGTAAAAAAAGACCAACAAGATAAGGAATTAAAGCAACGGCTACTTTTTCTAAACGAACTTGTGCTATAGTTGCAGATGTAAAGTACGCAACTCCAACTGGTGGTGTAACTGATCCTATCAAAAATCCTACTATTACAACCATTGCTGCTTGTACCTCAGGAAAGCCTGCTTGAGACATAACATTTACAAGCACTGGACCAACAATGATAATGTTAACTGCTGAATCCATTACTGTTCCAAGAAGAAAAATAAATAATATTAAAGCTAAAATAAATAATATTGGAGAATCCGCTAATCCCAAAAGCCACGCTTCAAGATCACCAATTGCTCCAAGAGAAGTAAGTAACCAACTAAAAGGTCCTGAGGCAGCTATGATTATAAAAACCATTGCTGAATTACGGAATGCTCTTCGGAAAGCTCCTGTACAATCTTTCCATTTAATAGTTCTGTAAACAAATACACCTGTAAACAATGCAACTAATGCAGTAATAGCTCCTGCCTCAACAACTGATGCGACACCTCCCATTACTGAACCAACCAAAACTAAAGGTATTAAAAGAGCAAATGAAGAGCGATATAATTCTTTACCAGCTCTCCGAACTGAGAATGGGTCATCGCTACGCTCGAAATTATATTTAACTGCAAAGTAATGATTGATTACCATTATCACAACACCAATCAAAATACCTGGAACAATCCCAGCTGCAAATAAAGATGCAATTGAAATTTCAGTTGCATTAGCAAGTACAATCATCATGATACTAGGTGGAATAATCCCCCCTATAGTGGAACTTACACCTGTAACCGCAGCTGAAAATGCAGCAGGATATCCAGCTTTCTTCATAGCTGGTAAAACTAATGCTCCAACAGTTGCTGTGTCTGCTACAACAGAACCATTCATACCTGCAAAAAACATACTCACAAGAACATTAACTTGAGCCAACCCTCCTCGTATACGTCCAATTAATGCTCTACTTAAAGCAACTAAACGGTCAGTGATTGTTGCGCTTGTCATCAACTCACCTGTCAACATAAAGAATGCAATGGCAGTCAATGGAACCGAGTCTATGGCGGTAAACATTTGACTAGGAATTAAAACAAGAGGAACAGCATCTGTTAATAGAATATAAACAAATGGTATCAGTATTAATATAAAACCAATAGGAGCTCCTAATAAAATTAGAAAAAGGAGTACTACGAGTAAAATAATACTTTCCATAGATATTTATAAGTTATGATTTTTTTTAGGTAAAGACCATCTAATTCTAAAATAGAACTAAATGGTCTTTACATAGTTTTGTTTGAAGATTTATAGAGCTCCAGCTTTTTCTAACTGAGCTACAAATCCATCCATACCTTGTTCTAGAAGTACTCTTTTAGCTACTTCTGGTTCAAAAGTACCCTTAGCGTCTAACCAAGCACCGATTGCACCTGCTCTCCACTTAGTCATTTCCGCTTCTGTTGGTACATACCACTCTTTGGCAGATGCTTTAATTGCATCTTCACCATTTTTAATCCAAGCGTTATCCAACTCGTTTACTTTTTCTCCATAAGCATCAGCTGCTTCGTGTAACCATTTTCTTTGTTGGTCAGACAATGCATTGTACTGTTTAGCATCCATCGCTAAAATATTTCCAGACCACATTCCTCCGATCTCAGTGAAATATTTTGCAACTTCATGAAGTTTTGCTACATGCTGCCATGGGCTAGCAACATACTGACCTTCTACTACACCTGATTGAAGACCTTGATATAATTGACTCCAGTCATAAGGCGTTGGTGTTGCACCCCAGTTTTTAACTAACATGAACTCAACTGGACTTTTAGTAGTTCTCCACTTAAGTCCTTTCATATCATCTGGTTCATGAACAGGTTTAGTTGCATTTCCAAGTTGTCTAAATCCTCCACTTGAATATACAGAAAGGCAAATATGACCAGCATTCTCAAGAGCTAGTTTACATTGTCTTTCAGCTAACCATTCATCTGAAATTCTTTTAGCATCCTCTAATGATTTGAAAATAAACGGCAAATCGAAAATTGCTAATTCAGGCCCAAAGTTACCATAGTTTGCTGTAGAACTAGTCCACAAAGCTATAAGTCCTTGGTTAGCTTGTTCACCACATTTTTGTTCTGCGCATAAGCTTCTTTGATAATGAGGTTCAATTTTCATTTTACCTCCAGATGCTTTCTCCATAGCTGGTATCAGCGCCTGATCTATTGCGTCACCAATTGGCATACCCAATCTACCAGTAGTTCCAAGCTTAAGAGTTATTTCTGCATAAGCAGCTTGTGCAAAGAAAATAATCGCAACCACTTTGATAAGTGTCTTGCTAATTGTTTTAATAAACATTTTATTTATCTCCTCTTAGTTAGTTTAAAGTATCAATTTAAATAAATTTAAGCCTAATTAAGTTTCCAACGGAAGTACACACAAAAAAAACTTGTCTAATCAAAATGGGATTGCAATTAAAAGTTGTATTAATAATTTGATAGTTAATCTATTTATTTTAGTCTCAAGGTGTCTTAGACTAAATTTAAGAAATAAAATTAATACAATTTATAGGAAAAATTTATGAGCTCAGGTAACAAATATAAAGTAATAGCTAGTAAAATTAAATTTGAAGGAAGAGCGTTTATTAATGGAAAATATGTCAATGCTATTGATGGTAAAAAATTTGAAACTATCAATCCTGCTACTGGTAAAAAACTTTGTGCTGTTGCAAAATGTAATCATAAAGATGTTGACTTAGCAGTTAAAATTTCAAGAAAAGCTTTTAATAGTGGAGTTTGGTCTAAAAGTTCACCTGAGCATAGGAAAGAAGTTTTGTTAAAATTTGCTGAATTACTTAGAAAACATGGTGATGAAAATTCAGTTTTAGAATGTATTGATACAGGTAAACTAATAACAGATTGTATTAATGAAGTTGCAAACGATGCGCCAATGCATTTTCAATGGTATGGAGAATTAATTGATAAGGTATTTGGTAAAGTTGGTCCAACAGAACCCTCTATTACTAGTTTAATTGTTAAAGAACCGATTGGAGTAGTTGCTGGAATAGTTCCTTGGAACTTTCCTTTAATGATGGCGGTATGGAAAATGGCACCAGCTCTTGCGGCTGGCTGTTCAGTAATAATTAAGCCAGCAGAAGATACACCTCTTACGGCAATTAGAGTTGCTCAAATTGGAAAAGAAGCAGGAATACCAGATGGAGTTTTGAACGTGCTTCCAGGTTATGGTGATGTTGGTGAAGCTTTAGGTCGACACAAAGATGTTGATGCAGTTTCTTTTACAGGTTCAACTGAGGTTGGAGGATACTTTTTAAAATATTCAAGTGAAAGTAATTTAAAACCTGTAGCATTAGAGATGGGAGGAAAAAGTCCATTTATAGTTCTAGAAGATGCTAAAATCACTGATGATCTTATAGATAATGCTATGAATTCTGCATTTTGGAATGGTGGACAAAACTGTTCAGCAAATATGAGACAGATAGTTCATAAAAAAGTTAAAGATGAGTTTTTAGATAAAGTTATTAAAAAAGTTAAAAAGTTAAAAGTAGGAGATCCATTAGATCTTAAATCGAATATGGGATCTATGATTTCAAAAGGTCATTTGCAAACTGTTGATGGATATATTCAAAAAGGTATAGACGAAGGAGCAAAACTTTTATCCGGAGGTGTTTCAAGCAAAAGCCAAAAAGGTTTTTATGCAAAACCAACCTTATTTGATGGATTAAAAGAAAATATGACTATCGCTCAAGAGGAAATTTTTGGACCAGTGCTTGGTGTTTTAACTGTAAAAAATGATGAGGAAGCGTTGAAAATTGCAAGTAATTCTAAATACGGATTACATGCAAGTGTATTTACTCAAGACATAAACAGAGCATTTCATTTAGCTAAAAGTTTACCTTGTGGAACTGTATCAGTTAATACTTTTTCTGAGGGAGATATTAAAACTCCTTTTGGTGGATATAAGCAATCTGGTTCTCTAAGTAGGGATCAAGGTACAGAAGCTTTAAATTCGTTTCTACAAACAAAAACAATCTGGATAAGTCATAATTAATTGATGATCAAATCATATAAGATAAGTGTGCCTAAAAGCACACTTAATAATATCTATAAAAAAGTAAGAGCCTATCCATGGAAGATGATGCAAAATGTAGATGGATGGGAATATGGAACTAATTATAATTTTTTAAAAAAAATATCTAAATATTGGGTTTCAAAATATAATTGGAAGAAATTTGAAAACAAAATTAATTCTTTTAAAAACTATAAGACTAATGTTGATGGTATAAATCTACATTTTATTGTTGAAAAAAGTAAAAACTCTAAATCAAGACCATTGTTACTGTTACATGGTTGGCCAGGTAGCGTAATTGAGTTTTTTAACATCATTCCTAGGCTTGCTCATCCTGAAAAGTTTGGTGGAAAAATTGAAGATGGTTTTGACGTCATTGTCCCCTCTTTACCAGGATTTGGTTTTTCTACACCAATTAAAAAAGCATTAGGTCCAAGAAGGATTGGAAAAATTTTAAATAAATTTATGGTCAAAAACTTAGGTCACAAAAATTATATTGTACAAGGTGGAGATTGGGGAGCAACTATTGCTGCATGGATTGGTCTTGATAGTGCAAAAAATTGTAAGGGAATTCATATTAATTGCTTACCAATCAGACATCCTAAAGGGCCAAAAAATAATAAAGAAAAAAAATGGGAAAAAAAATTCAATTTTAATCAAATAATGCAGGAAGGATATAGGACCCAACAAGCAACAAAACCTCAAAGTTTATCTTATGCGATGATAGATAGTCCTGTAGGAACAGCAGCATGGATTTTAGAAAAATTTCACGGTTGGTCTCACTTAAATAAAGGCAACATAGAAAAAACATTTTCAAATGATGAACTGATATCCAACATAATGATCTATATAATTACAAATAGTTTTAATACTGCAGCTTGGATATATTTTGGAAGAAGAAAGGAAGGTGGTAGATCTTTTCCAAAAAATTTTAAAAAAATAAAAGTTCCAACAGCAATAGCTGAATTTCCAAAAGAAATGCTTGAATGGCCTCCAAAGTCTTACGTTAACAGAATTTTTAATATTAAAAGATGGAAAAAATTTCCTAAAGGTGGTCATTTTGCAGCTTTAGAGGTTCCAAATTTATTAATTCATGATATTAAAAATTTTTTTAACGAAGATTTAAAAATATTCAAATAAGTGAAAACACCTATATTAAAGAAACAAATAATTAAGATTTTTAAAAAGTTTGGTTTAAGTAAAGATCATGCTTTAATTTCAGCTAATGCATTAATTAATGCAGAACTAGTTGGTGCCTACGGTCATGGTTTATCAAGACTTAAAATGTATTGTGATCGAATTTCAAAAAAAGTAATTAACCCTAAACCAAAAATTAAAATTAAAAAAATTTCATCTTCAATTTCCCACATTGATGCAAATAATAGTATTGGATTTGTTGCTGCTGATCTTGGAATCAAAACTGCAATCAAGCATGCACAAAAAACTTGTATAGGGATGGTAGCTGTTAAGAACAGTGGTCACTATGGTTTATCTGGTTATTACGCCGAACAAGCTGTTAAGAAAAATTTAATTGCAATGATTTATACAAATGCTCCTCCAGCAGTTGCTCCTCATGGTGCATTAAAATCATTATTTGGAACTAATCCAATTTGTTTTGGAACCCCTACTGGATCAAAAGTTCCTTTTATTTTAGATACTTCAATCTCAATGATTAATAGAGGTAAAATTAGAGTTGCTGCAAGGAACAATAAAACAATTCCTGCAGGTGTGGCATTAGATAAATTTGGTAAACCAACTATTGATGCAAAAAAAGCTTTAGCGGGTGTGCAATTACCAATTGCAGGTTTTAGAGGTTCAGGACTAGCTTGGATGGTTGATATTTTAAGTGGTGTATTAACTGGAGGAAATCATGCGGGTCGAGTTAAAGATCCTTTTGATGATTTTTCAGGACCACAAAATATTGGACACTTGTTTATAACTTTTAAAGCAAACTTATTTCAAAAAAATTACAATCAAAGAATTAAAGAAAATATTAAAACAATTAAAAAACTTCCTAAAATTAAAGGGGTAAAAGAAATAATATATCCAGGACAAAATAAATTTAATCGTTATAAACAAAATCTTAAAAAAGAAATAAATATTCCAGATATTATTAAAAAAGATTTAGAAACTTTAATAAGTTAAAAAAGTTAAAACTCCTAAAGAAGCAACAACAGAAGAAACAATAATTGTTCTCTTAACTTTTTCTTTTTTTTTCTCTTCAATGAGCCTTTGCTTTAGAACATCCACGTTAACTCTTTTTTGAGCATCAACATATTGAGAGGGGGTCTCTACAATCTCGGATGTTCTATTTAAGCTTTCTGTACTCATATTTATTTTATAAGATCAATTTTAATCATTATTAGCTTTATTTTTACATACTAGTGTTGTCCAAAATGGGTTGACACAAATTTCACTTTTGTTCATATTGGGTTTTTTTTATAAGCATGAACACGTTACCTAGCATATCTGCACACATCGATGAGAAGGTAATCAATAAGGTAATTCAAGAGAATTTTGCCGCACTTGCACCATCTTTTTTTACCTTAACAAGCAACTGGTTTGTTAGAGCTTATGATCATTACAAAGATATAGATAAATTCGTCATCATTATATATCTTATAAATATCAACCTTATATATTTTAGGAAAAATGCCGTAAAAATAGACTACGACACTTTTTATAGGGATAAATCAATCGAAATTAACAAAATTAACATTTCAGACATCTCAAAAGATCTAGGCGTACCTAAAGAAAGTATTAGAAGAAAAGTTTTAGAATTAGAGAAAGAAGGAACAATCAAAAGGTCTGGTAAAAAAATATTTGTTGTAAGAGATACATTGTACTCAGCTAGAGCAACTAATACGCTGACAGAGATTGCAACTATTTTGCATGAATTTAATAAAATTTTAAAAAAAGAAAAACTAGCAACTAATGTTTATTCGATTAATGAAATAATTTCTGCGATGAAAGAAAATTTTTCATATTGTTGGTATCAGTTTAATAAATTCTGGTTTATTTATATTAATAGATGGAGAGCTGAACTTAAAGATTTAGAATATTTAGCTATTGGAATGGTAGTAATAATTAATGCCGTCAAAAATAAAGATTTTGTTCCAAAAAAAAACATTCGTTCATACCATAAAGCGCTTATGGGTTCTGATGTAAGAGGTGTAAATGCCATGTCAATTTCTGAAATAACTGGTATTCCAAGACCTACAGTTGTTAGAAAATTAAAATTTTTAATTGATAAAAAATATCTTCATATTAATGAAAAAAAATTAATTACATTTAATGCTAAAGATAGTGCCTTTCAAAAAACTGATAAAATGATAAACCAAAACATGCTTAGTTTAAGTAATTTTATCTATAAAATTTTTAATCAAATAAGAATAATAAATCCTTAATTAGATTTTCTTAAAAAAGAAATAAAAATAAATCCTGTAATATACATAATCAGCGCATAAGCACCTGTTGGTAATGCATATAATATATCCGTACCAAATATTTGCGTAGAAACAAATAACGCTAACGTTCCATTTTGTAATCCACATTCTAAAGCAATACATTTCATTTGTTTAACACCCGAAGCAAAAGCTTTTGCAATGTAATATGCAATTACCATCATTGATATATTTAAAATTAAAGCGATTAGACCTGCTTGTTTTATAAAGCTTATAATACTATCTCTTTCTTCATAAAATGCCGCAATGAAAAAAATTACAAACAACACAATGTTAAGTTTGTTAAATATTTCAACTTTAGATGAAATAAAATTTTCAGCAAATCTTCTTATAATCATCCCTAAAATAACAGGCACAGTTACAACTAAAAACATTTTTAAAGCTATTCCTGTCATTGAAATATTTCGAGAAACTTCTGTTATTCCAAGCAAATCTGCGGACGTAAAGATTATTAAAGGAACAGTTATAATGCTTAATAAACTAATTACAGCAGTTAAAGATATTGATAATGCAACATCACCATCAGCAAATTTTGTCATTACATTAGAGGTTACTCCCCCAGGTGCCGCAGCTATAATCATAACCCCTATTGCTATTTCAGGCGGAGTTCTTAAAATTAAAATTAATATGTAAGCTACGATTGGAAGAATTATTAATTGAGAAATAAAACCAACAATAAAATCTTTTGGTGTTTTGAATACTCTTGAAAAATCTTCTAGTTTTAATCCTAGGCCTAAGCCTAACATTATCAAAGCCAATATGATTGGCGCTATCTTAGTTACTATCTCCATCTCAAAATAAAGTATAAACCTATAAAATTATTTTATCTATATTTTACAGAAATTTTCTATGTACATGATCATTTTTTTCACATATTTGTAACAAATGCTCTCAAACAATGAAATTGTCTGTCCAAATAAACTATTAGATATAGCTCATAGTAAAAAGGGGGTTAAGGTTGCAGTGGTAAATGCCGGTAAACCCCTACCCATGTTATCGGTTCAAGATGCTGTAAATGAAAATCTAATTGAACCAGTTTTTATTGGTCATGAGGTTGAAATACAAAAATGTGCTGAGGACATTGGTTGGGATATTTCAAAATACGAACTCATTCATGAGCCAGTTGAAAACAATACTGCCAAAATTGCAGCCAAACTTGCTAGTGAAGATAAAGTTAAAATAATTGTTAAAGGACATATTCACACTGACGTCCTGATGAAAGAGGTTTTAAAACGAGAATACAACTTATTAGGCAAAACTAGATTAAGTCATATCTGGCATATGACAATTGAAAAAGAAGATAAACCATTAATTATAACTGATGGCGCTTTAAATGTTTTGCCAAATGTTAAAACTAAAATGCATATTCTTAAAAATGTAATTAATTTTTCAAATCGTATAGGAATTGAAAGACCAAAAGTTTCTGTATTATCTGCAACAGAAGAAGTTTTAGAAAGTGTGCCAAGTTCAATTGAAGCGGCTGAAATAACAAAACTTGCAAAAAAGGAAAATTTAAACGCAGATGTATTTGGACCTTTAGCATTTGATAACAGTATTTCTAAAAAATCTTCTGGTATTAAAGGCATTAAAAATTTAGTTGCAGGAGAAGCTGACGTACTATTGGTTCCAAGCGTTGAAACAGGAAATGCTCTAGTTAAAATGATGATTTATTTTATGGGTGCATGTGCTGCAGGAGTTGTGGTTGGAGGAAAGGTCCCAGTTGTAATAACTAGTAGATCTGATGAGGCACAAGCAAGACTAGCTTCTATAGCTGCGGCAGTAGTTGCTTTGGACTAAATGATTAATTGAAATTTATAAGAAATTAACCTAAAAAAACTTTAAATTTTAAAAGGAGAGAAATGGCAATTACATATTTAAAAAAATCACCAAAAACATCATCAACTGACGACACAAAAACAAGAGAAATAGTAGAGAATATTCTAAAAGATATTGAGACTAGTAAAGAAGAAGGCTGTAAGGAGCTTTCGAAAAAATTTGATAAATATGAAGGTGATGTAATTGTTTCAAAAGAAAAAATTGAAGAAATAAAAAAAAATTTAGATCAAAAAACTAAAGATGATATTCAGTTCTCTCATGAAAGAGTTAGAAAGTTTGCTGAAGCACAATTAAAAAATTATGGTCAAGACTTTGAAGTTGAATTATCTGACGGTTTATTTGCTGGACAAAAACTTATTCCTGTAAACACAGCAGGTTGTTATGTGCCTGCTGGAAGATACGCTCATATAGCTTCAGCCGTAATGAGTGTAACAACAGCAAAAGTAGCTGGTGTTAAAAATATTATAGTTTGTAGTTCTCCTAAACCTGGAGTTGGAGTACATCCATCAATTGTTTATACAGCTGACTTATGCGGAGCTGATGTAATAATGAATTTAGGTGGTGTACAAGCTATTGCAGCAATGACAAACGGATTATTTGGTAATGCACCTGCAGATATTTTGGTTGGGCCTGGAAACCAATTTGTTGCGGAAGCAAAAAGAATTTTATTTGGAAAAGTTGGTATAGATTTATTTGCAGGACCTACAGAAATTGCAGTAATTGCTGATGAGACTGCTGATCCTGAGATGGTAGCATATGACTTAGTTGGACAAGCTGAGCATGGGTACAATTCTCCTGCTTGGTTGTTTACTAAAAGTAAAAAAGTTGCAGATTATGTAATGGAAAGAGTTCCAGAATTAATTGCAGATTTACCAGATCTTCCAAGAGAAAATTCAGGTGCTGCATGGAGAGATTATGGTGAAGTAATTCTTTGTGACACTGATGAAGAGATCGCTAAAGTTAGTGATGAATACGCTCCAGAACATTTAGAAGTCCAAACTAAAAATTTACAATGGTACCACGATAGATTAAAAAATTATGGATCTTTATTCATTGGTGAAGAAACAACTGTTGCTTATGGAGATAAATGTTCAGGTACAAATCACATTTTACCAACAAAAGGTGCAGGTAGATACACAGGGGGTTTATTTGTTGGTAAATTTATTAAAACATTAAGTTTCCAAAGAATGAGTAAGGCTGCAACAAAAGAAGTTGGTGCTGCTTGTGCAAGAATTTCTAGATACGAAGGAATGGAAGCACATGCTAGAACAGGTGATGTAAGATTAAGAAAATACGGTTTTCAAAACTAATAATTTAGGGATTTTAAATGAAAAAATTTGATGAACTTATGAGTGTAGGAAGTGAAATTGAAAACATTTCTGCTGAAGATGCAAAGAAAAAATTAAATGATCCTAATGTTCAATTTATTGATGTAAGAGATAAAGAAAGTTTTTCTAAAGGTACAATAGGAAATGCCATTCACATGGACAGAGGATTGCTTGAATTTTATTTAGCAGAGGGAAGTCCCTTAGAAAATGATATTTTTAAAAATAATCCAGATAAAGAGTTTGTAGTTTTTTGTGGTTTAGGTGGACAAGGAACTCTTGCCACAAAAACAATGAAAGACATGGGTGTCAAAAATGTTAAAAACATTACTGGCGGAATGTCTGAGTGGGATAAGTTAAAAGACTAGTCCTTTATTAAATCTAAAACATCAATACCTATTTGCTTAAGTATATGTATTAAGTCTATAGGCACCCAGTTTTCTCTAATTTTACCTTCATGGTGATGGTAAAAATCCATTACTCTCATAGTTACTTTTTGATTATCAGATTTGTAACCTAGCCAATCATCTGATCCGTAAACTGCTTGTATGCTATGCCAGCCAGCAGTCATTGAAAAATTTCCATCACCAAGTTCACAGTAATGTCCTAGTTTCCAATAATTTCTTTCTTTAAAAGTTTTTCTAAATGGTAACTGATGGTTATCGACAAATCCCTCTAAGTTTCTTCCAGTACCTATTCCACTTGGCCCATACCATATCATTTTATCATGCCAAAATTCACTTTGTGGATGATTAATTAATTTTTCTTTTAATTCTTTATCTGAATTAGTTTCTAATTCTGGCTTTATGTTCAAGCTTCTTTGCATCGTTAAAGATTGGTCTAAACTTGCTTCAGAAACTTTCATATCTTTTTCAAAATAATCTACACCATCGGTATTAATTGGGTTTAGCCAATTTCCCTCTGAACCTCTTGAAGGTTTGATTGGATTTTTACCTGTTTGAAATATCAAATCTAATAGATCGATTAAGATATAACTTTCTACTATTTTATCATTTTTCAATTCATGAACTTCACAACATTTAAGATTTACCATTTTATTAATTGGCTTTATCCCAAAAATAGGTTTTTTGAACGTGCCTGAAAGCATAGATACTGATCCAACTTGAACTTTATCTCTAAATGTACCTCCAATGACTATCTGTTCTCTTCTCTCAATGTCTGGGAAAGCTTCAAATAGAGGTAGCCAAAATTTTTCTTTAAATGTATTTGCACCCTCAAATTCATTAACAGGGTGAAAACAATTAACTTTTACATCTTTATCAAAATAATTTTCTATATTTTGATCTAATTTAGATATTCCACCTTCTATGATTGTTTTTAAGTAGCCTCTTACTTTTGTTTTATTATTGAAATTTTCTTCAGGTGTAATTTCTAATTTTTTTACACCATGTTGTTCTTTTAAACCTGTATCAAATTGTTGTATTGGCATTTATAATAATTTAAGTAGGGTTAATATCATAATTCAATTAGAATAACATATGGAAAATAGGTTAGCAAAATTTAATGAGTTGGTTCCAAGCACCCTGCCCTTTGTGGAAGGAAAACTTGAAGGTCACAAAGAAAGAAAAAATTATTCTATAGTTGGACCTGGTGTAGCTGAAGATAGCAAACAATTTATAAAAATTGCTATGCCTCATAGTTTTAATTTAGGTGCTGTGTCAGCATTACCCAAAAATGGATCGGGTTTACATAGTCACACAACTGCAGAAGTATTTTTAATTTATTCTGGTAGATGGAGGTTTTATTGGGGAGCGGAAGGAAAAGATGAAACAATCTTGAATGCTGGCGACATAATTTCAATGCCAACTAACATGTTTAGAGCATTTGAAAACGCAGGAGATGAAGAAGGATTAATTTTTGTTGTATTAGGAGGGGATGATCCTGGAATAATAACTTGGGTACCAAGTGTTTTAGAAAAAGCAAAAAAAACTGGTATGGCGCTTTTAAATGATAACTCGTTAATTGATTTATCTATTAATAAAATTCCAGAGGGAAAAACAATTCTTAAGCCTATTTCTCAAGAAGAAATTAAAAAATTTGATAACTATAAACTAAATCAACTAGAAAAATTTATATGTAAAAATAGTGAAAATTCAAAATATGAAAATAAATTAAATGAAAATATTTATTTAATTCAAATTATTGGAAATAAATTTGAAAAAAAAGAATTCTCTCCAGTAATAAAACAAGATACCGGATTTAATCTTTCGATTTTAAAATCCAGTAAAGGTCATATAACTAATTTAAAATTTGAAAAACCTACAATAATGTTTTCAAGGACTGGAAAATGGGAAATTATGATTGATGATTTTCAATGTATTTTAAATCCTAAAGATACAATTTCTATTCCAATTAATTCAAATGTTAATATTAAAATTGATGAAAATGAGTATTGTTACTTGAATTGTGTAACACAAATCTAATGAAGGGTTTTGATCCAAAATATAAAAACTTTCCTGATTACATACTAAAAATAACTAAACAAATTTGGGAAAATAAAGATGTTGAGTCTATTGGTCAGTTTTATAGTGATAACATTCCAGTTAGATCACCGTTTGGTGTCACATATGGAAATAAACCTGTAATTGATGCTACCTATGCAACATTAAAAGAATTTCCTAACAGACAATTGCTTGGTGAAGATGTGATTTGGAATGGAAATGATGATGTCGGTTATCATTCGTCTCATAGAATTTTAAGCAAAGGAACACATCTTGGTGATGGTTCTTATGGCAAACCAACTGGTAAAGATATTTATTATAGAGTAATTGCTGATTGTGCATGCAAAAATAATCAAGTCTATGATGAATGGATTGTTCGTGATCAAGGTGCGATGGTAAGACAAATAGGATTTACACCAAAAGATTTTGCTCAAATGCTTATAGATAAAGAAGGTGGTTTTGAAAAAGCAAAACAATTATTTAATTCAAATTCTGAGATGAATTCAGATTACAAACAAGGCATTGTTCCTGATGATTCTGCTGGAGGTAAATACTCCAAAATATTGACAAATATCTTCAAGGATAATTATGATTTTTCAGATTATGCAAGAGCTGCAACTATTTATTGGCCTGGAAATAAAATTGGACATGGAAGAGAAGATATAATCAAATTTTGGAATGCTTTAAAGAATACTTTGAGCGATATAAATTTTTCTATAGAGCACATTGGTTATTTGGAAGAACCAGATAAAAATCCTAAAGCGTCAATAAGATGGTTTCTGGAAGGTAATCATTCTAAAGACACTGAAGAATTTGGAAAAAATTCAAATAAAAATATTTTTATAATGGGTATAAACCATGCAGAAATAATTCATGGAAATGTTATAAGAGAATGGGTTTTGTATGATGAGGTTGCAATTTGGAAACAAATTTTAATGAAATAAATTATGAGTAAAATTAAAACAACACATGTAGGAAGTTTACCAAGATCAAATGAATTATCCGATCTCTTATTCAAGAAAGATCAAAAAGAAAAAATAGATTTAAATCAATTTGATGAGATTGTTCAAAGAGATGTAGATAATATTGTTAAAAAGCAAATAGAGGTTGGAATTGACTATATTAGTGACGGTGAAATGTCTAAGATTAGCTATGCAACTTATGTTAAAGATAGACTTGATGGCTTTTCAGGAGAGAGTGAAAGAAAAGCGCCAAAAGATTTAGATGACTTTCCATCTTTTAAAGAAAGAATTGCAAGAACAGGTGGTACTCCTACTTACACAAGACCTTGTTGTACAAGTGAATTAAAAATTAAAGACAAAACCTCTTTAACAAAAGATATTAATAATTTTAAGCAATCATTAGAAAAAAATAATCACAAAGACGCTTTTATGAATGCTGCTTCTCCAGGAGTTATTTCGGCTTTCTTGCCAAATAAATTTTATAAAAATGATGATGAATATTTAGAAAATTTATCTAAGCTGATGAAAGATGAATATGAAGAGATTACATTAAATGGATTAAAACTTCAGTTAGATTGTCCAGATTTAGCATTAGCGAGACACATGACTTTTAAAGATTTATCTGAAGAAGAATTTTTAATTAGAGCAGAAAAACAAATAGAATGTTTAAATAATGCAATTAGTAATATTGATAGCTCCAAAATAAGAATGCACATATGCTGGGGTAATTATGAAGGACCCCATTTACACGACATTGGAATAGAAAAAATTATGCCAATAGCTTTAAAAGCTAATGTACAAACCTACTTAATTGAGTCGTCAAATCCAAGACATTCTCATGAGTGGCAAATTTTTGAAAAATTAAAAATTCCAAAAGATAAAATAATTGCTCCTGGAGTCATTGACTCAACTACAAACTTTGTCGAACATCCCGAGGTTGTAAAAAATAGAATTGTAACTTACTCAAAAGTAATTGAAAAAGATCAGCTAATTGCTGGAACAGATTGTGGCTTTAGCACCTTTGCTGGCTTTGGAAATGTTGATGAAAATATAGTTTATAAGAAACTAGAGTCTTTGGTGCATGGTGCAGAACTTGCGTCAAAAGTGATTTAATTTCCTCTTTAATTTAAACTTCGTAATAGATATAGTTTTTGAACTTAAAATATAATTTAACAATTAATATAAAGAGAGAAAACATATGAGAAAAATACTAGTTACTTTATTGTTTTTACTTTTTGGAACTTCTGCTTATGCAGATTGTAACATTAAAAGTGGTTCAATAAATATTTTGGCTAATGATTTTCCTGCATTAAGAACTTTCGTTGAAACTTCTAAACAATGTAAAGGAAGCGCAGATTTTAAAGTGACTCATTCATCAGAGCACAATAAAATCGCAGTGCCAGCTCTTACTGCAAATCCATCTGAATTTTCAGCTAGAATTGCAGCAAACAGTTCAATCGTTCCTTTAATGAACCAAGATTTAATAAGACCTTTAGATGATCTTGTTAAAAAATATGGAAAAGGAATTCAAGACTCTCAATTGATCACAATTGATGGAAAAGTAATGGCTGTAGCATTTATGGCTAACACTCAACACTTATACTACAGAGAAGATGTTTTAAAAGATCTTGGTATAGATGTTCCAAAAACATATGAAGAGGTAGTTGCTGCTTCTGAAAAAATTAGAGCTTCAGGAAAAATGCAATATCCGTATGCCGCTGCTTACAAAGCTGGTTGGAACTTAGCAGAAGAGTTTGTTAACATGTATATTGGTCATGGTGGTGAATTCTTTAAGTCTGGAAGTGCAGAACCAAATGTAAATAATGCAAAAGGTGTTGCTACTTTAAACATGCTTAAAAAATTATCTGAATTAAGTAACCCAGATTATTTAACACATGACAGTGAAGCTATTAAAGTTGAGTGGGAATCTGGAAATGTTGCTTTAATGACATTGTGGGCTTCTAGATCAGGTACACTTTTAGATGATGAAGGTGATCCTAATATTACTAAAGCTACAAAACTAACTGGACCAGCTACAGTTGGAGGTGGAAATATCCCTGCCGCAACTTTATGGTGGGATGGTTTCACACTTGCAAAAAACAGATCTGACGCTGACGCAGAAGCTACATTTAGAGCTTTAGCTCACGCTGCATCAAATAAGAAAATGGTTGCTGACGCTGCTGACCAAGCTGTTTGGTTGGTAGAAGGATTTGTTCCAGGACCAAAATCTATTGGCGTAATTGAGGCCGTAAAAATGGGCGCAAAACCATATCCAATGTTACCGCAAATGGGTTTAATGCATGGTGCATTAGGAAGTGAGATTGTTGAGTTTTTACAAGGTAAAGAATCAGCTGAACAAGCATTGAAAGATGTTGAGGCTGCTTACACTAGTAAAGCTAAAGAACAAGGCTTTCTATAAAATCTAATATTTAAGTGGGGACTTGGTCCCCACTTAACAAAAAATTTCAATGCCTAATAAAACTTTTTTTTGGTTTTTTTTACCAACAGGATTAGCAATGGTCCTATTTATTGGGCTTCCTATCATTTCTACAGGAGTTCAATCTTTTTACGCTCAGCATGATCAAGTAGTTAAAGAGGTTAAAAAATGTGATCCATTTGGTTGTACTGTTTCAATTGTAGTCGACAATGAAGAAACTACAAAAATTAGAGAAGCAAAACCTCTTGGAAAGTTCAATGGTTTTGGCACTTATGTAGACAGAAACCATTTAGCAACAGAAGAAATAAAAAAATTTTGGAATGAAACAGAAACTTTTGGTGAATTTGTCGATCAAGTAACTAATCTACCATTTTATAAGGCACTAATATTTACATTAACTTATTGTATATTTGTAACCCCAAATGTCTTGTTGTTAGGTTTTATTATTGCCTTGAGTTTAAACGCAATCTCAAGAAAAATTAGAGGTCCATTAATCTTTGGTACTATTTTACCAATGATTGTAACTCCATTAGTTGGGTCTTTAGTGTTATTTTGGATGATAGACTCTCAAGGAATAATTGGAGCCAACATTCAAAATTTAATGAATGATCCATATTTATCTTTAAAATCCTCTAAAACTCTTACGTGGATAACAATTATAATCTATGGAATTTGGCATCACTCCCCTTTTGCATTCGTAGTTTTCTATGCTGCACTTCAAACAGTGCCTCAGGAACCTATTGAAGCTGCAATTATTGATGGTGCTTCAAGATTTCAGAGAATAAAACATATTGTGCTACCTCATATTTACCCGGTGGTAACATTTGTTGCATTAATATCATTGATGGACAATTTTAGAGTTTTTGAACCGATTATAGGTTTTAGTGCCGAGGGTAGTGCGCAATCTCTTTCATGGTTAATTTACGATAACCTAGTAAATGAAGAAGTAATTTTGTTTGGTTCGGCTGCAGCAACATCGATGATGACAATCATTGGGATAGCTATTTTGCTTGCACCTGTATTAGTTAGAACATGGAAAGAATTTAAAACTGCGAGATAAGTATGGATTATGGGTTAGATAAAAAAACAAATACTTTAAAAACATTTAATACCATATTTATTATTTCTTGGTTGTTAGTTGCATGTTTTCCATTCATCTGGACTTTTTGGGGATCATTTAAAGTAAGAGCAGATTTTTTTTCAAGATCAGATTGGTGGTATGCAATTTCAGCTTTCAATACATTAATTGAAACTGGTGAAAAGTTTACGACAAATGCTTATCATGAAGCTTGGTTTGAAGGAGAATTTTGGAAAGCATCAAAGAATACCATAATCGTTACTGTATTTGTCGTTAGTATTTCATTGTTTTTAGGAACTTTAGGAGCATACGCTCTTTCAAGATCAACTGAGAAATATGCATTTTGGATTTTAATGGCAGCTTTAATCTTTAGAGCTATGCCACATATAACTTTAGTATCAGGTTATCTATTTCCTTTTTTTGAATTACAAATATGGGGAATACTTCCAACAACTATTGTTGTTTTGGTTGCTATTAATCAACCGTTTACATTATGGTTGCTATATTCATTTTTTAAAACAATACCAAAAGAACTTGATGAAAGTGCGTTGATTGATGGATGTTCATATTTTCAAGCATTTAGACATATCATAATGCCAGTCATGTGGCCCGGGGTTATTACTGCTGGATTATTTAGTTTAATGCTTGCTTACAATGATTTCACTGTAACAGCTTTACTTCTTAATCAAGAAAATCATACAATGGTTCCAAAGATACAAAGTTATTTAGGAACTAACCAACACGAAGGTAATCTAATGTGGGCAGTATCTGCTGTAGTGTCTGCAACAGCTCCATTGTTTATGCTAGTAATGTTCTTCCAGAGACAAGTCATCAGTGGTTTAACTACTGGGGCTGTAAAAGGTTGAAAAAATATTACAAAGCTTTGTTATTCGGTTCTATTGGAACACTTGTTGAAACTTCTGAAATTCAGAGAAAGTCTTTTAATGAGGCTTTTAAAAATAAAGGTTTGAATTGGTATTGGACTAAAGAGGAATATATCAAACTACTAAACAAATCAGGTGGCAGCGATAGAATAAAAGAATACGCAAAGAAAAAAAATACGAAAGTTAATGCGAAGCAATTAAGAGATTTAAAAACTAAACTGTTCAATAATTACTTGAAGAAAAATCATTTAAAATTAAGACCAGGTGTTAAAAGTATAATTAATCTCTGTAATAAAGAAAAAATTAGATTAGCTTTTGTAACCTCTACCTCAAAAAATAATATTAATTCTATTCTTTTCTCATTAAGAAAATCAATTAATCGAAAAAATTTTAGTTTTATTGGAAATTCAAATTTAGTTAAAAATTTAAAACCAAATCCAGATATATATCTTCTTGCATTAAAAAAACTTAAATTAAAATCTACAGAATGCTTAGCTATTGAGGATTCTCAAGAAAGTTTAAACTCTGCAGTTAATGCTAAAATTAAATGCATAATTTTTCCAGGAAAGTTTCATCTAAATAAAAATTTTAAGAACGCTTATAAAAAAATAAGTAAATTAAATAAAAATATTATTCTGAAATAAAATCATTTACTAGATTATTAAATCTATCTGGTTCTTCTAAGTGAACATTATGACTACAATTTTTAAATATCTCTAGACGACTATTTTTAATATTTTTATTTAACGTATCCACTTGTTCAAAATTATAAGAGATATCTTTATCACCCCATATAATTAAGGTTTCATTTTTAATGTTTTTTAAATTTTCTATACCTCTCCAATTTTTCATTGCTATTAGAGCATTATCAGCAGTTTCTAATGAAACATTTTTAACTGCATTGGCACACAAAAAATAATTTTTATCCTTATCTCCCTTTACAAACCATTTAGGAGGAACTCTTGCAAATGACACCTCAGCACCTTCTTTTTTAAGTTTTTCTCTTGTTTCATCCATAGTTTCAAATCTACCAGGGATATCTCCGATAGATCCTGTTGCAAAACAGATTAATTTGTTAACTCTATTACCAACAATTTTTGTGATTTCTTGAACAATCATTCCACCCATTGAATGTCCAATTAAATTAAATTTTTCGATATTTTTTTCATCTAGTATTTCAATTATTCTTTTTGCCATGGCATTAATAGAATTTAATGATTGAGCATTATAACTTTCACCAAAACCAGGAAGTGCTGGAGCAATAACTCTAAAATTTTGAGAAAAATAGTCTTTTTGAAAGCACCACATCTCTGAGGAACCTAAATATCCATGCACTAAAACAAATGGAAAACCTTCACCTTTATCATCTACAAAAATATTACTCATAAAAGCTTAATTATCATTTCCTTTAAAATAAACAAAACTAAAAAACTCATAAAAGCAATAATAAAAATATTTATTATCTGCCAAATTTTTTTATTATTGGCATATTTAGAAAGATAATTTGATAAGTATCCAAGTATAAAAAAAAATAGAAAAGAAGCTAAAGAAGCTCCTATTCCAAATGCAAGTTTTTGATTAAATAAGTAATTCTTAGAAAAGTTTCCAAGAATAAAAACTGTATCAGAGTAAACATGTGGATTTAAATATGTGAAACCTAATGTTTTTAATAAAATATTTAACTTTGATATCGCACTAACATTACTTTGAAAATTAACTTCTTTGTAATGAGTTTTAATTTTTGAATAAATAAAATGAATTAAAAAAACCACTAAAAGAAGATTTAAAATAAATTCTACTATTGAGTTAAAAAATTGATTAAAAAAATGAAATAAAAAAATTCCAAAAAAAATTAATATTAAATCAGAAATAGAGCAAACTAAACAAACTAAAAATACATACTGCTTTTTTAAACCTTGTTCAATTACAAAAATATTTTGGGCACCAATTGCTAAAATTAAACTTAGACCAGTAAAAAAACCTAACAGTGCGTATTCCATTGATTTTTCTTAAACTCTTTTTCTACCCTGAACAACTCTATCAAGAATAAGAGCTACAAATAATATCGCAACACCTGCTAAAATACCTTGTCCTACATTAGCGTACTGAAGTGCTTCAAGTACATCTTGACCTAAACCTTTGGCCCCAATTAACGAAGCAACAACTACCATTGCTAAACTTAACATTACTGTTTGATTAACGCCTGCTAATATAGATGGAGTCGCTAACGGTAGGTCTACTTTTCTAAGCAAATACCATTTAGATGCACCATATGCAATTGCAGCTTCTCTTATTGTTTCAGGCACTCCTCTTAAACCGAGAACAGTTAATCTAACTACAGGTGTTCCACCAAATATCATTGTGATAATTACTGCTGCAACTTTTCCAGTTCCAAAAAATGCTATTACAGGAATCATGAATACAAAAGCAGGCATTGTTTGCATGAAGTCCATAATCGGTCTAATCATTGAATAAAATCTTTGACGTCTAGCACAAAAAATTCCAAGTGGGATACCAATTACAATACTTAATACCGCTGCCGTTCCTAAAAGAGCCAATGTTGTCATAGCTTTAACCCAGAAACCTAAAAATCCCATGTAACACAAAAATCCTGCTGAATAAATTGCAGCTCTAGGTCCTGCTGCTAATCCAGTTAAGGTTACAATGGTTGTAATAATTACTATCCATGGAGTTTTGACAAATAGTAACTCTAAGAAATCTAGTACTGATCTAATACCTATAGTGATTGCTGTAAATAACGCATCTCCTTTTAACACTGCATAATCAAAGATCGTTTCCACCCATTTTATTGACGTTAATCTGATATCTGGATGAGTTGGGAAGTCATCCATTAATGTAATTACACCTGGAAAACTGTAATGTACTACAGAAAAAAACATAATAACTGCAGCAAATATTGTGCTGGAAACAAAGTTCTTAACTTGCATTCCAGGTTTTAAAGTTTTATCTGATAACCATTCTGAATATCTTTTTTCTAATATTGAATTAGCAAGTATTCCTTGAACAATTTTAACGGCAATTAACATTCCAATACCAAAAATTGTGATCCAAATAGCTGATGCTTCAATTCTTGCTACTTCATCTATGTAACCTTGCATTGCATCCTCTAACGATTTGATATTTCTTTTATAAACATCAACTTTGTCTGGATTATTTGTTATGGCTGCCTCTAACTGTTTGTTTCTAAAAGCTATTGTTGATTCAACCTGCTTTATTTTTTCTACAGCTTCTTTAGTAATATTACCAAATAAACCTCTAATAATTTGAACAACAGAAAAAGTTTCAATAATTAAAAAAGCTAGAGCCCAATTCCAAATATTTCTCATTCCAAACCAAATTGGTCCTAGGATTCCTGCATACAAATTAAATGAAAATGAAAAAGAAGGTTTACTTCCAATTTTTTGAAATTCTTTGATATAATATTCAGGATTAGATTTTACAAAATCTGTAATTAATTCTGATCTAGTTGGATTATGTATTTGTTTATTCTCCATCTCCACCCTCTATAACCGCTTTTAAAAGATCTGATTGCGTTAGCACACCAATATTATTTTGATTATTATCTTTAACAACTAATGGTCCTTCGCTAGATTTTGATAATTCAATTAACTTACTTAATAATTCATTTTCTCCCACACTTTGATTATTTTCATCTAGTTTTCCGTTAGCACTTTCGTAATTTTCTATGGATTGCATGATTGTTTTGGCTTGAACAACTTTTAGTCTTGAAATTCCTTTTACAAAGTCAGCAACATATTCATCAGCAGGACTTACAACTATTTCCTCAGGTGTACCTATTTGAATAACTTTTCCATCTCTCATAATTGCAATTCTGTGTCCTACTCTTACTGCCTCATCTAAATCATGAGTAATAAATACTGTAGTTTTTTTCATTTGTTTTGAAAGTTTAATGAACTCAGCCTGAAGCTGTCTTCTAATCAATGGATCTAATGCGCTAAATGGCTCGTCCATTAAAAGAAATTCAGGATCAGCTGCTAGCGCTCTAGCAAGACCTACTCTTTGTTGCATTCCTCCAGATAATTCATGGGCAAACTTATTACCCCACCCTTGTAATTCTACAATTTCTAAAATTTTATTTGCAGCATCCAACCTATCATTTTTACTTACACCTCTTATCTCAAGTGGCATTGCAATATTGTCAACAACTGACCTATGAGGCATAAGCGCAAAGTTTTGAAAAACCATTCCTATTTTTTTGTTTCTTAATTCTTGGAGATTTTCTCTATCTAATCCCATTACGTCTTGACCATTAATTAAAATTTTGCCTGATGTTGGCTCTAAAAGTCTATTAATATGTCTTACTAACGTAGACTTTCCACTTCCAGAAAGCCCCATAACACAAAATATTTCTCCATGTTTAATGTCAAAAGAAACATCCGAAACTCCAATAACAGAGTTGTAATTTTCTAAAGCTTCTGTTTTTGAAATTTTTTTATTTTGAATTGCATCTAATGCTTCTTTAGAAGTATTTCCAAATACTTTCCAGACATTTTGAATTTGTATTGCTGAACTCGATGAATCCATTTTTGTCTTTTATTATAGGAAAATATACTCGGCAATCTTAAACTGCCGAGTATAGATTTTGATTTAGATTATAGTCCTAACCAACCGTCTACAGTTGATTTGTTTGCTTCCATCCAAGCTCTTGCTACATCAGCTGGATCTTTTTTCTCAACTGAAACTGCATAAGCCATTGCAGAAACATCATCAGCTGTTAATTGAAAATTCTTGAAGAATTCTACAATCGCTGGTGATTGACTCTCTAAAGAAGTAGCCCAACCGATTTGGATTTGCTTAAGAGCATCTTTTGATGCAACATAAGATTTTTTGTACCAGTCAGCATCTGCTTTAGGTTGAATCATTTTATATTTTGCAGGATCATATTTTGGTTCTGTTAACATTACTACGTCAGCCATTCCCCAAATTGCATGAGGTTTGTAACAATAGAATGCATAACCTTCACCTTTTTTGATTGAGTCTAGTACTCTTGCATTTTTAACTGCTTCAGCAGCTCTAACTGCTTCGATACCAGCATCATATAAACCATAGTCTCTTAATTTAACTTGGTTAACATTTGCAGAAGCCCAACCATCAGCACCAATCCAAAACTCACCTTTACCATTTCCGTCACTGTCCATTGCTTTAACAACTTCTGGTCTAGCTAAGTCTTCTATAGCTGTAATATTCATTTTTTTAGCAAACTGCTGAGAAACACAGTAACCTTGATTTCCTTCATATGGTTTGCTACTTAATTTTAAAGTTCCTTTTGGAACTAAATCATTAGTGTAAGCTTCTTGGTTTGGTAACCAAATATCAGGGTGAACATCAATTTCACCTTTTCCTCTATCAATCGCTGCATAAATTGCAGTATTGTTTCCAGGAACAAGTTCTGCTTCACCACCCATTTTATCTGTAACTACTGCAGCAAGTAAGTTTGCAATTGCAGTTGCACCTGTCCAACCTGGATCTCCAATTTTAACTTTTTCTGCGTTTGCAGAGAAAATTAATAAAATAGAAATTAATCCAGCTACAAGTGTAGATTTAATTATTTTCATTATTTCTCCTTAATTATTTAAAAAATAAATTCTAACTTGAATTAAGAACAGGAGTCAAAGAAAATAGATATACAGTAAATGCAATACAGATTAGAACTATTATAAGAAATTAGTCTGGATTTGATGTAAGTGTCTTTATTTCTAAAATGTTTTCATTAGGATCTTTTACAAAAAATGTTTCTTGCTCGTATTTTGTACCTTTAAATCTCAAATAAGGTTCATCATAATACTTTGTCCCGCTATCTTTTAATCTTTGTTTAAGTGCATCAAAATCTTTTCTAGATAGATGTACACCAAAATGAGGAACTGATACATTTCCCATATCGACATCATGTCTTTCGCTATCCAGTTTATGCTCACTTTTATGAAGAGTTAGTTCATTTCCCCAAAAATCAACATCTGCCCATTCTTGAGCTGAGTTGTCTAGTCTACATCCTAAAGTTTCACTATAAAATTTTTTAGCAATTTCTAAATCACCACATGGTATTGCTAAATGGAAACAATTTGTATTTTTGTACATATAAACCTCTTTAAATTAAGTGATTTACTACTATATAAGGCATATTAATTTTTAATCAACACTAGCTAATTTATAATATGAGTGATTTTTTACAATCCATAATTGATAGAGATCCTGCAGCAAAGTCTAAGTTAAGTTTAATCTTAACTTATCCGGGTGTTAAAGCAGTATTTTTTCATCGACTAGCTAATTTTTTTAGTACAGCTAAATTTTATTTGATTGCAAGAATCATTTCTCAATTTTCAAGATTCTTAACCGGAATAGAAATTCATCCTAATGCAAAAATTGGAAGAAATTTATTTATTGATCACGGTATGGGAGTAGTAATTGGAGAAACATCTGAAATTGGTGATAACGTAACTATCTATCACATGGTTACATTAGGTGGAATAGCTCCAAGTATTAATTCAAATGACCAACGAAATATGAAGAGACATCCTACTATAAAAGAGGATGTAGTTATTGGTTCAGGTGCACAAGTATTAGGTCCTGTTGTGGTAGGTAAAGGTGCTAGAATTGGTGCAAATGCAGTGATTACAAAAGATGTTCCTGAAAATTCTGTTATGGTTGGAATTCCTGCAAGAAGTGTAGGTATTGCAGATAGTGAATTTAAACCTTATGGAATTACATCTGACAGTGATAAAAAGTCAGATGATGAATAATACTCAAAACGATTTTATTTCTGGAATAGGAAATACTCCACTAATTAAACTTAGAGCAGCTTCTGAAATTACTGGATGTAATATTTATGGAAAAGCAGAATTTTTAAATCCTGGAGGATCTGTAAAAGATAGAGCTGCACTTGCTTTAATTAAAGATGCTCAAGAAAAAAAATTAATTTCAAAAGGTGGGACTGTTGTTGAAGGTACTGCTGGCAATACTGGAATTGGTTTAGGTCTATTGGGAAATTCTTTGGGCTATAAAACAATTATTGTAATGAATGACAATCAAACCCAGGAGAAAAAAGATTTACTTAGAAATCTTGGGGCTGAACTAAGATTAGTTCCACCTAAGCCTTATAAAGATGACAACAATTTTGTTAAAGTAGCCGCTAGACTTGCAGATGAATTAAGACCAACAAATAATAACGGTGTTATTTGGGCTAACCAGTTTGATAATACAGCAAATGCCAAAGGTCATTATGAAGGTACAGGACAGGAAATTTGGGAACAAACTGAGGGTAAAGTAGATGGCTTTGTATGTTCTTCTGGAACTGGAGGAACTATTTCTGGTGTAAGTAATGCTCTTAAAGAAAAGAACAAAGATATAAAAATTTATTTATCAGATCCAAAAGGCTCTGCTCTTTATAATTACATTAAAAATGGCGAACTAAAATCAGAGGGTGGATCGATTACTGAAGGTATCGGCTCAAGTAGAGTGACTGCCAATTTTAGTGAGGCAAAAATTGATGATGCATATTCAATAGATGACCATGAGGCTCTGCCTATTCTATATGATTTAATTCAAAACGAAGGTTTAAGTCTAGGAACAAGCTGTGGGATAAATATTGCAGGAGCAATAAGAATGGGAAAGGAAATGGGTCCAGGAAAAACTATTGTTACTATTCTTTGTGATAGAAGTGACAAATACGCAACTAAAATGTTTAATAAAAAATTTTTAGAGGAAAAAGGTCTACCAATACCTAATTGGTTTTAAATATAAATTTTATCAGCTAATCCGTAAGTTAGAATAGCACTTAAAATCGTAAGTACTCCAGCAGCTATTACACCTTCACTGTTAGTTTTTTCAGTGTGTCCAAGTTTATTTATGTAAATGGTATAAATGCCAAATATCAAATACATTAAATTTTGAACAAATACTAAATTAAAGAATGCCCATGTTCCATTTACTCCACCATCTCTTACGAACATGATATAAAGAGCCATTAAGAAAGACCCAACAAAAGGAGCTCCAAAAAATCTTGTGATCACTGCTGCTGAATGATCGATGTTATATTGATCCATAAAACCCTTAGTTCCAACTATAGCTCTGAAAGCATAAACAGCGTAAACAAGGAAATGAACAACAAAAATGATTAGATAAACAATTCCATTAAATTTTTCGATCATAAATAATTACTATCAAATATTTAATTTAAATTAAATAGCATAATCAGCATTTTTTACACTCTCAAAATGCATATCTGTCGCGCGTTAAAAGCACAAGAGACTCATTGTTTAAAATGTAACAATCTTGGATATAAATATATTAATTACAATTTATTAGGAAAATAATGAAAAAAATAATTTTCACGTTTTTGTTGGTTTTGCTAACAACAACTTCGCATTCACATATGAGTGATAAAGAAATATCTGAGTCTTTAAAATGTGCAGGAATTTTTACATCGACTCAATTTATTAAACAAGGTGAGCTTCCAAATGGTGATTTGGCTTACAAAGAAAATAGTCTGGCTGCAGCAAAGGTTACTAGAGAATTTCTTACAAATGAGGGTGTTTTAGAAGATAAAATAAATTCAAGTATAAATTCTACTGTTGATGAAATGTTTGGTAAACCTTATCAGAAAACTTTAATAGATAATTGCTATGCATTTATTTTCAAATTAATACCAAATGGTAAAGAAAAAGTAGAGGAAACATCGAAAACAATTTATGGAGGATAAAATATGATTATAAAAATAGAAGAAAATATAAAATCGTTTTCAGCATGGAGGGATATGGTTAAAGATAATGCTGAAAAAATTAAAGGATTTGGTGCAACTATTATTTTTGCTGGCGTATCAAAAGAAGATGCTTCAAAATTTACAGTAATTGTGAAATATGCAACTATGGAGGGGTTTGAGGCATTTAAAAATGATAAAGAACTTCACGCAGCAAGAGCTGCAGCTGGGGTTGATTTAGATTCTGCAAAAATCACTCCCATGGATGGAGACTTTATGGAAAATTTTTCAGGATAATAAAATAGGAGGAAAAAATGGAAAAAGAAATGCTAGTGGTAGCAAAGTTAAAAGAAGGTACTTTTGAGAAATTCATGGGATTTATGCAATCTCCTGAAGGACTTGCTGAAAGGGCTAAAGTTGCTGTGGTTGAAAAAACAATTGGAACTGTAACTCCAGACAAAAGTACTGTAATGTTTAAAATATTTTGTACTGATGAAGCTGCACTTCATAAGTTTATAGAAGGTACAGAGGTATCAAAGCCAATAATGGATGAAGTGTTAGACAGTTACTCAATATATGATCTAACTAAGGTTAAATAGAAGGCTGAGGCTACACATACTGACTAATCTCTGCTAGACTTAGTAACTAGATTATAAGTAACGAGGAGGAAAAATGGCTGGAATAGAAGTAAAAAGTTTTGATAAAGCAGATGAAGTTAATGATAATTTTAATAATGCAAAAATTGAAGCAGTCAAAGTCGGAAACCAAAGATTGATGAAGCTTACTTTGCAACCTGGTTGGCAATGGTCAAAAGATATAAAGCCTACAGTTGGTGGTGATAGCTGTCAAGCAACACATCTAGGTATTATAATTTCAGGAGCTGTTTGTGCAAAACATAATGACGGAACTGAACTAACTTATAAAGCTGGAGATGCATATTCAATCCAACCTGGACATGATGGATGGGTTGTAGGAGATAAGCCAGCAGTAGTTTATGAATTTCATGGAATGTGGGGTGAATAATGTCTAAATTTTATGTAATTGGAAAGGCAAGTCCTGAGTTATTAAAAAAAATGCATGCTGACCCTAACGCAGATAGAGGTGCAGTAATGAAATCTATGTGTGATAGCTTAGGAGTAAAAGCTATAAGTTACGAATGGTTAAGAGGGCGTTTTGATGTTCTTTTCTGTGTTGAAGGAGATTATGAAAGTGTTCTTGCTATGAAAGTAACTGTTCTAAATAGTGGAATGATGTCGGACCTGATGGTTCATGAAGTATTTGATTACAACAGTGCTTTTAAAAAAGCAGCTGATGTGTCAAAAAATTATAAAAAACCAGGTGAATAAATAGAAAGGAATAATATGTCTATATTAGAAAAATATAGTGCTGCAATAAAAAATAAAGATGAAGCAGTGATGAATGATCTTTTGCATGATGATTTTAAATTCACAATGCATAAGTCAGGAAATGTTTTAGGAAAAGGTGATGTTATCAAATGGGCAATGAGCGGTGACATTAATCAAGATAAAGTAAGAGTTGTTTATGAAAATGACGAAGTTGGTGTTCATCATTCATTTGTTACTTTTGATGATGGAAATGTAGAGGCTGTAATGGCAGTTTATAAATATGATAATGGAAAAATTATTAGTTTAGAAACTGGTGCCACACCTATGCCAAAGTAAGTGCGTAGTATTGATTTTTATTTTTCGATAGGAAGCACTTATACCTATCTGTCTGTAACTAGAATACTTGATGTTGAAAAACAACACGAAGTAAAATTTAATTGGAAACCCTTTTCAGTTAGGGCAATCATGAAAGAAATGAACAATATCCCTTTTCCAAAAGATAAAATTAATAAAGTCAATTATATGTGGAGAGATATTGAAAGACGTGCAGAAGGATACGGTTTTTTTGCTAAGACACCAGTTCCCTACCCTTTATCAGAATTTGATTTAGCAAACCAAATTGCAATTCTTGGATTTAAAGAGAGCTGGGGAGAAAAATTTGTAATGTTGACTTATAAAAAATGGTTTCAGGAGGGTAAAGAACCTGCAATTGAGCCTAGCATTACAGAAGTTTGTGCTGAATTAAATTTAAATAAAGATGAAATCATATCTAAAGCAAAGTCAGAAATTATAGAGGCACAATATAATGAAAACACAAATTCAGCTCGTGAAAATAAAATTTTTGGCAGTCCGTCTTTTATAGTGAAAAATGAAGTCTTCTGGGGAGATGATAGAATGGAAGATGCCATTAAATGGTCTTTTAAATAATTATATATATTCCTATTAAATTCATTTAAAATCACTGAATGAGTCTTGCTAGTTCATATTTATTTTTAGCAATTGCAGTATTTTTAGGGGTTACTTCAAACAGTTTTGCAAAAAGTGCAGAGGGATTTACACTTCTTGTTCCAAGTATAATAACAGCAATTACAATTGTTTTCTGTATGTATGCGCTTTCATTGGTAATGAAAAATATTCCAATGGGAATTACTTATGCTTCATTTGCTGGTTTAACCATAATTGCTACAGTTATAGTTGGTGTGATTAAATATAATCAAGTTCCAAATTTGTATTCGATAATTGGTTTAATCTTAATAGTAATCGGAGTTTTGATGGTAAATTTATTAGGCAAACAATAATTATGAAACCATTGTTAGGGTATTTATTTTTAGCTAACGGAATCATATTTGGTATCGCATCAAATAGTTTTGCTAAAATTTCTGAGGGATTTACGAAACTAACACCATCAGTTTTATGTATTTTATTTATGTGTATTACGATGTTTTCAATTGCAAAAGCAATGTCAGCACTTCCTGTAGGATTTGCCTACTCAACTTATAGCGGTTTGACAGTGACTGGTGTTGTTCTTTTTGCTGTTTTAAAATTTAATCAAGTTCCTAATCTTTATGGAACTATTGGAATTATTTTAATTATTATTGGTGTAGTAATGGTTAATTACCTCGGTCGACTAAACTGATACTTTTTTAAAATCTCAGGAAGCTGATGGCTTCCGTCTTCTTTTAATGTCAACTCATATTCATCCACAACAGTGGCAGTATCTAGAGGTGAATATAAATGAGGATACATGTCTCCATTCGATGCCTGTTCCCACAATAAGTGTTCAAGCTTAAAAGCATTTACTCTTAATAAAACTAGGTTTTCTTTTTTTGGATAATGTTTTTTTAAAGTTTCCTCAACCTGATCTTCTTCAGAAAAATGAATATACCCATCTTTAAGATCTTTTTCAGATCCACTATAAGTCCCAGATTGTTTAGCTTTTTGCCATTCTTTTTTATCTATTACTTTGAAAATAAATTCTAAATTCATTTTACCAAGAAGATTTAGGTCCCTTTAAAAATTCTATTTCTTCTTCGCTAGACTCTCTTCCTAAAATTTTGTTTCTATGTGGATATCTGTGAAATTGTCTAATTACTTTAGTATGATCTTGCCAAAATTTTTTTATTTTGATGTAGTCTTCATGTTCTTTTAAATATTTATTTAATAAATAATAAGCCATTTCATGATCACTAATTTCCTCACTGTGAATTAAAGGCAACAACATAAAAAATCTTTGATTTACATTCATAGCCTCTAAATAACCTGAATAAACCGCATCATTTACAATCAATCTAGTTTTTTGATCTTTTGCGAACGACTTTTTATTATTTCTAAACATATTTCTAGAAAACTGATCAAATAAAATAACTAGTGCTAAACAACTCATAGGATTATCTTGCCAATCATCATATTCATTTTGACAAGCTAATTCATAATCATTCAAAAAATTATCTTTAATTTTTTGATCAAAATTTTCATCTTTTTTAAAACGCATTTCAGAAGGAGTTTCTTTAAACCAGAAATCAAGAATTGTTTGCGCTCTTTCTGGTATCATTCAGCTAAAGGCTTTAATAATTTTAATATTTGTTTATGATTTGCTTTATTGTTTGAGACAATAATATTTCCTCCTACCACAGGATTTTTATTTCCCCATGTAGTTACTATTGCCCCACTTGCTCTCACTATTGGCATAATTGGATGAATATCCCAAATTTTGTTTGCACATTGTGCAACAATTTCAAGTCTACCTTCAGCTAGTTGACAATATGTTAAAGCATCAAAACATGGAAATTGCATTCGTTTTATAAATTTTTGAATTTTAGATTGTTGTTTTAAAGTTAATTGATTGTGAAATGCTGCAGCTAATTTTGCATTAGCAAAATTTAATTTAAAATTAACCTTTAGTTTTCTTTTTTTATTATTTTCAAAAACGTATGCTGTGTTTTTATTTACGTTTAAGTAATATTTTTTCATTTTAGGAAAATTTGCTAATCCTAAAATTGGTTCCCCGTTATAATTTAGTGAAATCAAATTGCTCCAACTAGGATTGCCTACAACATATGATCTGGTGCCATCAATTGGGTCGATTACCCATGAAAACTCACTTTTAGTAAGTTTATGACCATACTCCTCGCCAATGATTTGGTGGTATGGAAATTTTTTTGAAATTTTAGACCTTATAAATTTTTCAAATGCTTTGTCAGATGTTGTTACAGGATCATAACCTTTACCTTTCATCTTATTAGTTATCTTGAATGGTTTATCTAATTTCGCGTAGTAAAATCTTGTTAAATCTTTAGCTAGTTGATTTAAAAAGCTTGCATATATTGGATATTTTTTTGAATCAAATTTTTTCACACTGAACTCTTACTATTTAATTTATGTTGATTAAAGTTAAATTTTAAATAATCCTTACCTTAGTGGTATGAAAATCGAGCTAATTAAAAATAAAGTTTATTTTAATAATGGATCTGAAAAAAAAGAAATTCACCCATTTTGGTTACGTGAAAGGGCAAATGGTGAAGAGTATTTAGATAAAGGAACTCAGCAAAGACTTTTTGATCCTACCTTTCTAAGTAGTGATATTTCAATAAATAGAGCCAATATTAATGAAAAATATTTAGAAGTTGATTTTAATGATGGTGTCAATTCAAAATTAGAAATAGATAAAATTGCTTCTGAGTTTTTTAAAGAAGACACAGTAATTAGGTCTATAGAAAAAACTAAATGGGACTCCACTCTAAAAGATATTAAAAATTTCGAATACCAAGAAAATTTTTATGAAAGTAAAGAAATGCATGATTTGCTTGTTTCATTTTACAAATATGGATTTGTTGTAGTAAAAAATATTCCAACATCAAAAAATTACATCGTGGAATTTGCAAATTCTATAGGAAGTATTCGAAGAACAAATTTTGGTGAATATTTTGATGTAAAATCTAAACCTGATCCTAACGATCTTGCTTATACATCGTTAGCTTTAGCACCACATACAGATAATCCGTATAGAAATCCTGTACCATGTATTCAACTTTTGCATTGTATTGAAAGTAAGGTTTCTGGAGGATTATCAACATTAGTAGATGGTTATACAGTTACTGAAGATTTAAAAAATGAATATCCAGAATTTTACAAAATATTAACAGAGGTAAAAGTAAGATTTAGATTTATTGATAAAAAAGTTATTTTAGAAACACTTTCTCCTTTAATTGAATTAAATGATGATAAAAGTTTTAAACAGGTTAGATTTAGTCCTAGATTAGACTATGTTCCAATTTTAGAAAAAGAAAAATTAGATCTTTACTATAATGCGAGAAAAAAAATATCTGAAATGTATAATTCAGATAAATATAGAATTGAATTTAAACTCGAGCCAAAAGACTTAATGATGATGGATAATCATAGATTGCTTCACGGACGAACAATTTATGATGCAAATGAGGGGGAAAGATTTTTACAAGGTTGTTATATCGACTACGATAGTACTGAAGGAAAATTAAGACACTTAAAAAGAAAGTTTAATCTATAGAAATATTTTCTATTTGAGCTTCTGCTTCTCTAATTGACTTTTCATAGTCTAAAGCCATCTGATCAGCACTAATTACTTCAACTTTTTCTATTCCAAAAAAGTTTAAAATAAATTTTAACCAAGGCGTTAGAAAATCCTCAGAACTATTTAATTTGGTTCCACCTGAAGTTATCACTAGATATGCTTTTTTGTTTTTTAATAGCCCTTCTCTTCTACCATTAGGTTTAAATTTAAAAGTTTCCCCTATTCTAGCAGCTAAATCTGACCAAGCTTTAAGTGTTGCTGGGGGACCATAATTATAAATTGGGGCTGAAATTATAATAATATCACTTTCTTTCAATTCTTTTACAAGCTTGTCGGAAAGTTCAAACATTTTTTTGTGTTCTTCTGTTTGATCTTTCTCGTCAATTTTCATTCCGGACTCTGTTAAGCCACTTACAAAAAGCATCTCATCATCTAAATCTCTATAAATTACCTCATCTCCTGCTTGTTTTATTTTATCTAAAAGTTTTTTTGCTAAAGCTCTAGAAGTAGAACCTTTTTTCCTAGCGCTGGAGTCTATTTGATAAATTTTCATTCAATAAACTAACCAAAATTTTGCATAAAAGGAAAGATCTTAATTATGTAAAAACCAATTACTTGTAATTGATTAGTTAAAATTAAAATACCAGTAATTAATAAAGTTATTCCACCGATTTTTGAAATTAAATTAATATTTTTCTTGAAGTTTTTAGAAAATAATAAAAATCTTTGAATTAAGTATCCAGATAAGACAAATGGAATAGCAAGACCTAATGAATAAGAAATTAAAAGGATTACTGCTCTTGATAAAGTTTCTTCAATAGATGCTAAAGCTAAAATTGAACCCAAAATTGGTCCAATGCAGGGTGTCCAGCCAAAACCAAAAGCAACACCAATCACATAAGGAAATAGAATATTTCTTGATTCTTTTGCATCAAATCTTTTTTCAAAATTTAAATATGGAATATTGATTATTCCAATTAGTTGAAGAGAAAAAATTATGATAACTATACCAGCTAAAATTCTTAGCACTTCTGAATTTTGTAATAGTGCCTGTCCTAAAAATGATGCTGATGCACCTAAAATAACAAAAACAGTCGAGAAGCCTAAACAAAATAAGATTAATGGAAAAATATTTATTTTTCGTTGATTTAAAATTTCTTGTAAGGATTGACCTGAAATATAAGAAATATACCCAGGTATCAAAGGCAGAACACATGGAGACAAAAAACTTATAAGTCCTGCTCCAAAAGCAATTAAGTATTCAAACATTTATCCAGTATTTTTCATTGCTGCAGAGATACCTGCAATCGATGTCATTAAAGCATCTTCAAGAAATTTTTTATCTAAATTTTTATATTTTTTATTTGTTAATTTATTCATGACATTTGCCTGTACTATATTTAACATCTCTGTATAATTGTTTCTAATAAATATAGCTTTTCTAAATTCTTTTCTCTCTTTTACCACTTCCTTAGGTGTAATTTTATTATGCAATTTGACCAGTGCATCAAATTGAAATCTTAATTTCTTACCAATTCTTTTTAATGAAGCATCAGCTAAATTATTTTCATAAATAACTGATATTTCTGGATCTACCTTAGAAATCACCATATCTAAAATATCCATGGTTGATACAAAGTATGGCCAATTTCTTTCCATATCGGTCATTGTTCTTCTAAACTTTTTAATAGAACCATATCTAAGCGCTTCAGTTGTGCCTAGCCAAGCAGGTAACATTAGTCTAATTTGCGTCCAAGCAAATACCCAAGGAATAGCTCTTAAACTCTGAATATTGTCTACATTCTTTCTTTTGGTTGGTCTTGATCCAATAGCAAGCTTTCCAAGTGATTTATGTGGAGTAACCGTTTTGAAGTAGCGAATAAAATCCTGACTTTGATTTATATATTTTCTGTATGAAGATGTAGAAATTTCTGACATTTTTTGAATTAATTCACGCCAATTAGTTTTTGATCTTGGTGGAGGATTTAAAGAAGCATCCATTACTGAACCGATATAGCTACAGAGGTTATATTCAGCTAAAGGTTTATAACCATACTTCTGTTGAATTACCTCTCCCTGATCGGTAATTCTAATTTTACCATTGACTGTTCCTGAAGGTTGTGATTTTAAAGTAGCCTGAATAGGACCACCTCCTCTCCCTGGAGAGCCACCTCTTCCATGGAAGAAAACAAGATTTATTTTATATTTTTTTGCTAAACTTCTAAGCTCCTCTTGTAGTTTATATTGATGCCAACTCGCAGATAATTTTCCAGCATCTTTACTTGAATCAGAATATCCAATCATTACCTCCTGATTTGAATTGATCATTTTTCTATACCATGAAAGTTTGAACAAATTTGTCATTACACCATTGGCATTTTTTAAATCATCCAAAGTTTCAAAAAGTGGCACAACTCTTAATAAATTTTTGGTTTTTGCCTGCATTTGTAAAAAATAAACTGATAAGATATCAGATGCTGTTGAAGTCATTGATATTACATATGCACCTAGGCATTCAATTGGTGTTTTTGCAACCTGTTTGAAAGTATTCCAAACTTCTTTATTTTCTTTATCTTTTATCTTTATTTTATCTACAAAAAATTTTTTTCCTTTTATAGATTTATTTAATAATTTTATTTTTTCTCCTTCAGTTAAAGAAGAATATTTTATATTTTTTTTCTTTTTAAAAATTTCGTTTAAAAGTTTTTCATGTCTATCTGCCTCTTGTCTTATATCTAATCTTGCTAAATTAATTCCAAAACACCTCACTCTTCTCATTAAATCTAATAAGTCTGCGTTTGCAATATGCTCTCCTCTATTTGCTTTTAATGAGTTTCTCACTTCTCTTAATGGAAGAGTTATTTCGTTTTTATTTTGAATTAATTTTTTTTCATCTAAAGGTACATTTTTATTTAAATGATTTTCAATTAATTGATGGGTTAATCTTACCTTGTCTCTAATTGGTCTCAAATACACTCTATAAGGTTCATAACTGTTTCCTGTTGCTTTTTTAATTTTTGTAGAGCATTCTTTCATTGATAAATCTTGTATTAATTTAGTAAGTTCTTTTTCATATAACTTTGCAGCCTGCCATCTAGAAAATAATAATACTTTCTTTGTAACTACAGCTGTAACATTAGGATTTCCATCTCTATCTCCTCCCATCCATGATCCAAATTGAATTGGATTAAAATCACGAGGCAAATCTTTCTTTAAATTTTTTCTGAATATGTCATTGAGTCTTTTATAAACTTTAGGAATGGTATCCCATAGACTATCCTCGATGACAGCTAAACCCCACCTTGCTTCATCTAACGGGGATGGTTTAGTCCTCTTTAGTTCATCTGTCTTCCATATTATTGCAATTTCTGAATAAAGCTTTCTATCTAATTCAATTATCTTTGATGGATATTTTTTATACAGGTGTCTTTGCTCCATAATTTCGATTAAATTGGCATATTTTTGGATTAAAGTTCTCCTTTTTACTTCAGTAGGATGAGCGGTTAGGACAATACCTATGTCAAGTTTTGTAGCTTGTTCATAAATTTTTTTATCTGAAATTTTTTTATTTTTAAATAAACTCTCAATTATATCTTCAATAAAAATGTTTTGATTTTTACTTTTAAAATATGGATTTTCAAACTCATTTAACTTTCTAGATGCATCTAATGACTCAGCTAAATTCATTAAGTTTAAAATATGCGAAAATGCTCTTGTTAATTTAAATGTATTTTTAGGAGAAAGTTTTTTTACTTCTTTCGATATTTTTAAAAAAATTTTACTTTTATTTTTTTTTGATAAAGTACTTTTTGATAATAATCTAAATCTTTCAACAATTTCGAAAAAAACTGAACCTTCTTGATCTTTAATTACTTTTCCTAAAAATGTTCCTAGTAATCTAATATCTTCTCTTAAGAGCTTTGTGGGTATTCGCTCATAGTAAAGATCTCTTTTCTTCATTACTTAATAAAAATTTTTTTTGTAAAACTCCTTTTGCATTCGTTTTTACACTAAAAAGGAATCCTGAATATCTAAATTTTCGCAAATCAGCTTTGTTCATTCCTTTTGTTGCTGTTGAAATGTAGAGTTCTTGATTATTCTTACCTCCAAATGCACAATTAGTTATGTTTTTAGCAGGAAACTGAATTCGATGAATTAATTTTGCTCTACTATTAAATACTGAGACACATGCTCCACGAAAATGTGCAACCCATAAATTTTTGTTTTTATCTAAAGTCATTCCATCTGGAACTCCTTCCTCTGGTGTTAACTTTTTAAATATTTTTTTACTAATTATTTTATTATTTTTATTTATCTTAATTTTATAGATAGTTTTTTTAGGACTATCAGTGTGGTAAAAATTATTTTCATCAATAAATGCTGGACCATTTGTAATTCTATAATTTTTATCAACTCTGGTTAATTTTAGATTTTTATCTAATTTATACAAAGATCCTTTTTCAATTTTTCTCTCTAAATTATCCATAGTACCAAACCAAAGATTTCCAGCAGGATCAGTTTTACCATCATTTATTCTATTTAACTTTATTTTTGGCTCTATAGGTATTGATTTTAAAACTTTTTTTGATTTTAAATTTTGAATTCTTAATTCACCTTGCAATCCTAAAATAAATATATGATCTTTTATATGCGCAATGAAACCTACTTCTTTATTTACTTTAAAGATTTTCTTTTTTTTATTTTTGATATTTAAAGAACAAATTTTTTTTTTCTTTATATCTACAAAATAAATTGAGTTATGTTCTTTAACCCAAAGTGTTCCTTCACCTAAAGTACATCTTATTTTCCAAATTGGTTTAGGCTCTGTAGTTATAATTTTATTCATTTACCTCAAACTCTTTAATAAAGTCTTCATTGGGGTTTATACCAATACCTACATTATCTGTCACTGTTGCAAATCCATTATTGTTTTTAACTTGATCTAAAATTGAAAAATTTTCTTTTGGTAAATCTGTAATAAAGATATTTTTCTCTGTTGTATCAAATTCTAACATAGATTTTGTTGGGAATAATCCACCTGGCATATCAGGTTGTGATGTCAATAAATGAAGATTTACCGCTATACTTACAGCAGATCCCCAAACATGATTAATTACAGGAACAAAGTTTGCTTGCGCCAAGGCTACAACTTTCAAATATTCTGTAATACCCCCTAATCCACATACCTCTGGTTGAGCTATATCAATGCAATCATTAGTAATTAATTTATTCCATCCATATTTTGTAAATTCTGCTTCACCCCCTGCCACACTGGTTGATATTTTTTTTTTCAATTCTCGATAACCATTGTAATCTTCAGGAGCAACAGGTTCTTCAAACCAATAAATATCTAATTCATCAAGTCCTTTTCCAACATAAAGAGCATCTTTCAAATTATAAGCATGGTTTGCATCTACCATTAATTTAAAGTCTTTACCTATAGAATTTCTAACTGCTTGAACTAACTTTAAATCTTCTTTTGGGCCCAATCCAACTTTCATTTTCATGGCTTTAAAGTTTTTTGATTTAATTTCTTTTGATTCTTCTTGAAATAATGGAATTAATTCATCAACTGATTTTTTTTGTAACATCATTCCATATCCATACACAGGAACTTCATTGTTACATTTTCCGCCAACAAGTTGGTAGAGAGGAGAGTTTGTTTTTTTTCCTAAGATATCCCATAAAGCTATATCCACTCCTGATAAAGCTTGTATTGGCATTCCATTTTGACCGCTATCTCTTAAAAGATTGTAGACTTTTTGCCAGATATGTTCTTTATTCAATGGATCTTCGCCAATTACTAAAGGCTGAATTACCTTTTCAACTATATATTTATTGGCTAAAGCAATATTACCTGGACCAAAACACTCTCCCCATCCAGTAATACCTTCGTCGGTTTGTACTTCAACTAAATGAGCTGTACGGTGCTTATAATATTGTTGTGAATAACCTAATTCTTTTTCTAACTCATATCTAAGTACATGACTTTTAATAGAAGTTATTCTCACAAAAAATTATAAAGCAACTACTTTAGAGTTTTGCTCTCCTAGGTTTTCAATTGATAATTTCATTGTATCACCAGCTTTCAAGAATTGTTGAGGTTTCATTCCCATACCAACTCCGGGAGGTGTACCAGTTGTAATAATATCACCCGGTTGTAATGACATAAATTTACTCAAATAAGAAACAATAATGTTAACATCAAAAATCATAGTATTAGTATTTCCAGTCTGCATTCTTTGACCATTAACATCTAAACTCATTTTTAAATTATTAATATCAGTAATTTCATCTTTGGTTACTAAGTAAGGTCCAATTGGTCCATAAGTATCATGAGATTTTCCTTTAACCCATTGACCCATCTTTTCTATTTGCCATTCTCTTTCGCTAATATCATTGACCAAACAATATCCTAAGATATGATCTTGTGACTGAGCTTCTGAAATATGTTTTGTATGTTTTCCAATTACAATTCC
>CACHBY010000002.1 GCA_902578175.1 uncultured Pelagibacteraceae bacterium | reverse complement strand
TGTGGAAAGACTACAACACTTCGAATGATTGCAGGATTAGAATTACCTACATCTGGTGAGATATATCTTGGAGATGAAGAGGTTGGAATGTTAAGAGCATCAGAAAGAGATATTGCTTTTGTTTTTCAATTGTTTGCCCTCTATCCACACATGAATGTAAGAAACAACTTATCATTTCCTCTAAAAATGCAAGGTTATAAAAAAAGTGATATCAAAAGTAGAGTTGAGGAAGCAGCAAAACTTTTAAGAATTGATCATATTTTAAATTCTAACATTTCCTCTCTTTCAGGTGGAGATAGACAACGGGTAGCTTTAGGTAGAGCACTAGTTAGAAGACCAAAAGCGTTTTTAATGGACGAACCATTGGGAACTTTGGATGCTGAATTTAGAGAATTAATGTGTTTAGAATTAAAAAAACTACATTTAGATATAGGAGCAACTACAGTTTATGTAACTCATGATCAGTTAGAAGCAATGTCATTAGCTGACCGAATTGCAGTTATGGACGGTGGTGAAATATTACAGGCTGATGAGCCTAATATTATTTACAATAAACCTAAAACTAAATTTGTAGCTTCATTTATAGGATCTCCAGGTATGAACTTTTTTGAAGTTGATGAAGGAATTTCTAAAGATCAATCTTTTGTAAACATCGAAGGCACTAAATTTAATATTCCCAAACAACTTGAAGAGTCAAAAGGAAGTAAAAATTTTTTTGGTATACGTCCAGAAAATTTAACTCTTAGTAATAATGAGGGTCTCAGAGGTTCAGTTTTTGGAGTTGAGTATTTAGGATCAAGAAAAATAATTACGGTTAAAACAAGTTTAGGTGAAATTAAAGTTAAAACAGATATTTCTGTTAACGCTAAATTGAATGAAAATGTTCAGATTAAACCATTAAATAATAATATTATTATTTTCGACGGTGAAACGGACAAATCTTTAAACAGCGAGTTTATAAAATAATGGCAAAAGTAGAATTAAAAAAATTATTTAAAACTTATAATAAAAAAATTAAAGCTTTGGAGGATATAAATCTCACAATTGAAGATGGTCAATTTTTTGTATTACTAGGTCCATCTGGTGCTGGAAAAACTACAACACTTAGATGTATAGCCGGTTTAGAAAAAATTGACTCTGGAGATGTATTGTTTAATGATGAAAATATAACTCATGATCAACCTGCTTCAAGAGATGTGACTTTTGTTTTTCAACAATACTCTCTTTATCCTCATTATACTGTTTATGAAAATCTTGCTTTTCCATTAAGGTCACCAATGAGAAAACTTCCTGAGGAAGAAATAAAAAATAAAGTTGAGAAAATTGCTGAAATGCTCAAAATTACAAACAAATTAAAAAATAAAGCAACTCAACTTTCGGGTGGAGAAATGCAAAGGGTAGCTATTGGAAGAGCTCTTGTTCGTGAACCAAATATTTATTTAATGGATGAGCCATTATCTTCATTAGATGCTAAACTAAGAGAAACACTTAGAGTTGAATTAAAAAATATTCAATTAAATCTAAACGCTACTATTTTATATGTTACACATGATCAGGCTGAAGCAACAACATTGGCAGATAAAATTGGAGTTTTAAAAGAAGGCAAAATTGTTCAAATTGGAACTCCTGAAGAAATTTATGAAAATCCAAATTCAATTTATGTATCCCAAAGATTGGGGTCACCAAAAATAAATATTTTACCTGGTTCTTTATTTAAACTAGATAATAACATACCAAAAATTGGACTGAGACCAGAAAATGTAGAGTTAGGTGACGGACCATACGAAGGAAGAGTTATTTCTATAGAGAATTTAGGTTCAGAGACTGTTGTGGCTATTAATTTTCAAGATAATGAAATATTAGCTTCAATTCAGGGTAGCTATAAATCATCAATTAATGAAAAAATTAATTTTGACTTTAATACAAATAAAGTTTTAAAATTTGATAACGGAGACCAAAGGATATATGAGCGTTAGTTTTTTAATTTCTCAAGCAAAAAATATTCAAATTGTTATTGATGAAAATGCAGCAGAAATTGAAGCACTAGATCAAAATATTGGGGATGGAGATCATATATTTAATGTGCAAAGAGGTCTTAAGTTAGTAGTTGAGCTTGAAAATGATATTAAAAACCTACCTTTGCAGAAAGCTTTAAATATGATCGCTATGAAAGTCTTGTCAGGTATAGGTGGCTCCTCTGGAGCTTTGTTTGGAACTTTCTTCATGTCTATGGCTAAAACACCAGATCTAGATAAAAATGTAGATTTTAACAAAGCGTGTGAAATGGTCATAACAGGAATTAATGCAATGAAAGAAAGAGGAAAAGCAGATGTTGGAGAAAAAACAATGATGGATGTTTTAATTCCAGTATCTGAAAAACTTAATGAATTAAAAAGTAGTAATACTGATATGAAAGAAGGGTTAAGTGAGATAATAAAAATTGCTGAAGATAGAATGTTAGGAACAAAAGACATGCTTGCTACCAAAGGTAGAGCTTCATTTTTAGGAGAACGTGCCAAAGGTCATATAGATCCAGGTGCTCGTTCATCACAACTTATAATCGATACAATATGTAAATCATTAATTAATAAATAGGAGGAAATATGAAAAAATTTATAAATAATGTTGATGATTTTTTAAAAGAAAGTCTTAATGGATTTGGTAAAGCGCATAGTGATATAATTGAGGTAAATTTTGAGCCAAACTTCATTTCTAGAAAGACAAAAACTAAAGAAGGAAAAGTGTCTTTAATTTCAGGTGGTGGGAGTGGGCATGAACCTATGCACGGTGGTTATGTAGGTCATGGAATGTTGGATGCAGCATGTCCAGGTTTCGTATTTTCAGCACCTACACCTGATCAAATGCAAGCTGCTGCAGAACATGTAGATAGTGGAGCAGGAGTTTTGTTTATAGTTAAAAATTACTCTGGAGATATTATGAATTTTCAAATGGGTGCCGAAATGTACTCTGGTAAAAATGATACTATAATAACAAATGATGATGTTGCAGTTGAAGACTCCACATTTACCACTGGAAGACGTGGCGTTGCTGCGACTGTTTTAGTTGAAAAAATTGTTGGTTCTTGTGCAGAAAATGGCTCTTCTTTAGAAGAATGTAAGAAGCTCGGAGAAAAAGTAAATAAAAATTCTGGAACAATGGGAGTTGCTTTCACAAGTTGTACAGTCCCAGCTGCTGGTAAACCAACATTTGATATTGGAAATGATGAAATTGAATTTGGTGTAGGTATTCACGGTGAACCAGGAAGAAAAAGAGAAAAAATTCAACCATCAAAAGCAATAGTTTCAAACATGCTAGAAGCTATTCTTGAGGATTTAAAACCGCAAAAAAATGAGAAGACTCTTCTTTTTGTAAATGGAATGGGCGGAACCCCACTTACTGAATTATATTTAGCATATCACGATGCATGTGAAATTTTAAAATCTAAGGATATTGAAATCACAAGGAGTTTGGTTGGTAATTATTGTACTTCGCTAGAAATGCAGGGTGCATCTATAACTCTTTTAAAATGTGATGAGGAGATTTTAAAAAATTGGGATTCACCTGTTCATACTGCAGCAATGCGTTGGGGAATGTAAAAACTTTATAACTTAAGAAGTATAATTATTTCACAAGCTATTGGTGTATTGGTGGTAGCGTATGGAATTATCCGATTGATTAAATTAATTTAACATTAAAATTCTACCCTGAATTGAAAAAAAATCTCTTTAGGTCTATTCTTAGTCATTTTTTAGAAAGACTCTAATGTAAAAATATGTTCTATTCCTCAATAGTTAATTAACTAGAGGAGAATAAAATGATTAAAAGCAAAAAATCATTGAAGGATTCTAAAACTCCTTCAAGAAGAAAGTTCTTCAAAGCAGCGGCAGCAACTGGTGCAGCGACAGCAGCAGCAGTGGCAATGCCAAATCTTGCTTTGGGAGATGGCCACATCACTCTTAAAATGCAAGCAGCTTGGCCAAGTGGAGCTAACATTTTTTTTGAGATGGCTGGCGACTACTGCAAAATGGTCAGTGATATGTCGGGTGGAAAATTAAAAATTGATTTACAGCCGGTTGGTGCAGTTGTAAAGACTGGTGAAATTGGTCAAGCAGTAAGTGATGGTGTACTTGATATGGGTCACTGGGTAACTGCTTATTGGTATGGAAAAAACCCTGCCGCGTCTCTTTTTGGAACTGGACCATCTTATGGTCTTTCGTCTCAAGAAGTAATGGCTTGGATGGAAGAAGGTGGCGGAAGAGCATTGTATGAAGAAACATTAGCAAAAGTTGGATATGACTATGTTGGTGTTTTTGCGATGCCAATGCCAGCTCAACCTTTTGGTTGGTTCAAAAAGAACGTAACTAAAGTAAGTGATGTTAAAGGAATGAAGTATAGAACAGTTGGTCTTGCAACTAACGTTCTTACTGCAATGGGTATGGTAGTTAGACAATTACCAGGTGGTGAAATTCAGCCAGCTATGAAAACTGGTTTGATTGAAGCTGCTGAGTTTAACAACCCAACTTCAGACTCTCAATTTGGTATGCAAGATGTTTCTAAGCATTATCACTTAGGATCATTCCACCAATCTCAAGAGATGTTTGAAATACCTATTAACAAAAAAACATTTAATAGCTTATCTCCTGCAAACCAAGCAATATTAAAAAATGCTTCTTATGCAGCAAATACCGCTAACTACTTTAAAGCTTTGGTAAGATACTCAGCTGATTTATCTAAATTGATGAATGAGCATAAAGTAAACGTTTACCAAACTTCAGATGCAATTTTAGCAGAGCAGTTAAAAGGTTGGGATAAAGTTGTAGGTGATTTCTCTTCTAAAGATCCATTCTTTAAGAAGATCGTTGATTCACAAAAAGCTTATGCGAAAAGAGTAATGAAATACTTACTCATGAATCAGCCTAACTACAGACTTGCTTACGAAAATGAGTTTGGTCCGTTAGCGAAAGTTAAAATCTAAGGTTTAAAAATATAAAAAATTAAGGGGGCTTTTTAGCCCCCTTTTTTTTAATTGAATTAATTAAGAAAATTAAGATAAGCTAGAAAATTATGTACTCTTTTATAAAATTTGCAGACACACTAAGTTCCTCAATGGGAAAAGCTTTTTCATGGTGCATAGTAATTTTAATGGGAGGAACATGTTACGAAGTAATCATGGCTTACGCATTTAATGCACCAACTTTATGGAATTTTGATTTTAGTTTACAGATGTACGGAGCAATATTTATGATGGCTGGAGCTTATACTTTAGCAACCGAGGCCCATGTAAGAGGAGATGTTATTTACAGGTTGTTTCCAACTAAAGTTCAAGGATGGATTGATTTAATATTATATTTCATATTTTTTTTCCCAGGTGTAATTGCACTTGCATTTTATGGATATGAATATGCAGCTAAAGCATGGATGGTGAAAGAAACAAGTTGGAATAGTCCAGCACAAATTCAAATTTATATGGCAAAATCATTGATACCTTTATCCGGGATACTTCTTACCCTCCAAGGAATTAGTGAAGTTTTTAGAGCAATTATTTGCATTAGAACAGGACATTGGCCAGAAAGAGATGCTGGTGCAGAAGAAACAGAGAAAATTTTAATGAGAAAATCTAAAGAGGAAGAAAAAATAGATGTTGTTTAGTCTAACAAATCCAGAGATTGCAATTTTAATGATGGTGATATTTCTGTTTGCTGTATTACTAGGATTTCCTATTGCATTTACTTTAATGGCAATGGGTTTAGGATTTGGGTATTACGCATATTTTGATCCTTCAAGAATGGATCATCTACTTGATAATAGAATATTTAATTTATTTGTTTCAAATACCTACTCTGTCATGGATAACCATGTCCTCACCGCCGTGCCTTTATTTTTATTTATGGGCTATTTAGTTGAAAGAGCAGGTATAGTTGCAAGATTGTTTTATGCAATAAGACTTGCATCTCATTCGCTGCCAGCTTCGATGGCAGTTGCAGCCTTAGTTACTTGCACTTTATTCTCTACAGCAACAGGTATAATTGGAGCAGTTGTAACTTTAATGGGTTTGCTTGCCTGGCCTGCAATGGTGAGAGCTGGTTATGATAAAAAATTTGCATCAGGAGTAATATGTGCTGGAGGCTGTTTAGGAATTTTAATTCCTCCCAGCATTATGCTTATTGTTTATGCAGTAATTGCTCAGTTATCTCCATTAAGATTATTTGCTGCAGCAATATTTCCTGGTTTGATGTTAGCGGGTTTATATATTTTATATGCAATTATTTTGGCTTATTTTAACCCATCAGTTGCACCCAAGCCTCCTAAAGAAGAAATTCCTCCAAGATCAGTGATCTTAAAAGAAGTTTTGGTTTCATTCTTACCATTATTTTCATTAATCATTTTAGTATTAGGAAGTATTCTTGCTGGTTTGGCAACTCCTGCAGAAGCAGCAGGTGTTGGAGCTTTTGGAGCATTAGTTTTATCTTTCTTTTATAAATCTTTAAAATGGAAAAATTTCAAAGAGTCTGTTTTTCTAACTGCAAAAACTACTGCAATGATTATGTGGTTATTTATTGGATCTTGGACATTCGCTTCCGTATTTTCATATTTAGGTGGACATGAAGTATTTGAGCATTTTTTTAAATCAATGGATATAAAACCTTGGCAATTTTTAGTAATTACACAAATTATAATTTTCCTATTGGGCTGGCCACTAGAGTGGACTGAAATATTAATTATATTTGTCCCAATATTTTTACCTTTAGTAGAATTTTTTGGAGTTAACCCTTATTTTTTTGCAATGTTAATTGCTCTAAATTTGCAAACTTCATTTTTAACACCCCCCATGGCCATGTCAGCTTATTACTTGAAAGGTGTGCAATCTAAAAATGTTGAATTAATTGAGGTATTTAAAGGTATAATGCCATTCTTAGCAATTGTTATTTTTGGAATGGTTTTGATGTATTTATTTCCAGGTATAGCTTTGTGGTTACCTGAGAAATTATTTGCTAACTAATTTAATGAATGAAATTGTAAATTATTCTGTTGAAGAATTAATAAATAAAACTTCAAGTTCTCAAATTACTTCTGTGGAAATATGTGAGGCATACATAGAAAGAATTAATAAGTTTGAGAAAGATATAAATGCTTGGGCTTTTTTTGATAAAGAATTATTATTAGAAAAAGCCAAAGAGTCAGATGAATATAAAAAATCTGGAAAGCCTATTGGACCATTACACGGTATTCCTGTCGCTGTTAAGGATATTGTTGGCACTCTAGATATGCCAACTGAATGCGGAACATCAATAAGAAAAGGTAAATCTTACTCACAAAATGCAGAAATAATAGATTTACTAAATTCTTCAGGGGCTATTGTGATGGGAAAAACTGTGACTACTGAATTAGCATATTTAAATCCATCTAAAACAAAAAACCCACATGATTATTCACGAACACCAGGAGGATCATCAAGCGGTTCTGCTGCAGTGATTGCATCTTATATGGCTCCACTTTCAATTGGATCTCAAACAGGTGGCTCAATAATTAGACCAGCATCTTATTGTGGTGTTGTTGGATACAAACCTTCATATGGTTTAATTTCAAGGAATGGAGTGTTAAAGACTTCAGAAAAACTTGATCACTTAGGAGTTTTTGGAAAATCTGTTGAGGATATAGCTTATTTAGTTAAAGAATTAATTAAAAAAGATTCCCATGACCCTGCTACTGTTTATTATTCTTCAAATAATATGGTCGATACAGTAAAAAAGGGTCCTTTGTATGAACCTAAATTTATTTTTTATAAAACAGGATTTTGGAAAACAATTGATAAAAAGTCTAAAGAAGCTTTTGAATATTTTATAAAGTCATTTAAAAAAAATATTGAAATTCATGACACGCCTTCTTATTTCAAGGATATCCATAAATATCATCAAATAATTTATGAAACTGATTTAGCTAATAATTTTAGTGATTATTACAAACATTATAAATCAAAACTTTCCAAAATTATGCAAAATGCAATTGCAGACGGAAGAAAACATACTGCAAAAGAATATGCTGAAGCAATAGATTTCATGAACAGAAGTTATGACTCATATAAAGAAGTATTTGAGGACTATCATGGAGTTTTATCCCCATCCAGTCCAGGTGTTGCTTTAAAAGGTCTGAAGAGCACTGGATCGGCTGATTTCAATAAAGTTTGGTCTTACCTAGGCACTCCTTGTATTTCACTTCCTTTACTTCAGGGTGAAAATAATTTACCATTAGGCATTCAAGTTATTGGAGAGAAATATGACGATAATCGTTTCTTAGGAGTTTCCAGTTGGCTTGAAAAGGAAAGTGAGAAATTTAATGAATAAACTTGTAACACTAATAGGACTTTCTTTTGCAATTTTTTTTCTTTTGGGTTTAGCAACAACACTAACAAGATCTATGATGATAGGTTTCTTGGATGTATTACCAGTTTATATATTGATGATACTTGCAATATCGATGATGCTCTACGAAGCCTTTTTTGATAAAAAATAAATTAATAATAGCTAAATTTACTACCTCAGATTGTATGACCATCTCTAAACATATTTTTGATCTAGACTTAAACCCTCATTTGTAATTAACTATTATAGTTAATTAACGAAGAAGAGGAGATAATAATGATTAAAGAAAAAAAATCATTGAAGGTATCTAGATCACCTTCAAGACGTAAGTTCTTTAAAACTGCGGCTGCAACTGGTGTTGCTGCTGTTGCTTTATCTGCTCCAGCTGTTGCCAAAGAAAGAATTGAAGCTTCTATGGTAGCTACTTGGCCTAGAGATTTTCCAGGCTTAGGAACTGGTGCACAAAGACTTGCTCAAAGATTAAGCGACATGAGTGACGGTAGAATTCAAGTTACTTATTACGCTGCTAATGAAAGGGTAAAAGCATTTGACTCATTTGACGAAGTTGCTTCAGGTAACTCTCAAATGTATCACGGTGCTGATTACTACTGGGTTAAAAAACACCCTGCATTTGGATATTTTACTGCCGTTCCATTTGGTTTTACATATGCTGAAATGAATGCGTGGTTAAAATATGCTGGTGGACAAGAGTTGTGGGATGAATTGACTGATGATTTCGGAACACAAAGTTTTGCAGCTGGTAACACAGGAGTGCAAATGGGTGGTTGGTTTAACAAAAAAATTAGATCAGCTAATGATATTAAGGGTTTAAAAATGCGTATGCCTGGTTTAGGTGGACAAGTACTTGGAAAACTTGGTGGTTCTCCAATTTCACTTCCAGGTGGACAAATTTATGAAAACCTTGTGTCTGGTGCAATTGATGCTACCGAATGGGTAGGACCTTGGAATGATGAGGCTTTCAAGTTTTATGAAGCAGCCAAGTATTATTATTATCCAGGTATGCACGAACCAGGATCAACTCTATGTTGCGGTGTAAATAAATCTTGGTTTACTAGTTTGTCAAAATCAGACCAGATAATTATTAAAACTGCGTGTGATTGGGCTGATACAACTACTATGGCAGAATATAATGCAAAAAATGGAGCAGCATTAGATCGTTTAGTAAACGAAAATGGAGTTAAACTTGAGAAGTTTAACGATAAAGTTTATGACGCTTTTGCTAAAGGTGCTGCAGAAGTTTTTGACGAAGTTCAGCAACATAGTGCCCTTGCTCAGAAAGTGCATGCTGCTTTTGTTAAAGGACGAAAAGAAATAGGTGCTTGGACAAACTTGTCTGATTCACCTTATATTTCTCAAAGAAATAGAGCATTAGGAGTATAATTTAATTTTAAATTAATACTAGAGGGCCCTTAAATGGGCCCTCTTTTTATATATCATTAAAAGTTTTGTCATATGATTGAGAAAAAAAACTTATCTATTTTAATAAGAATATTTAGTTATTCTATCTTAACATTAACATTAATTTTTTTAATAAATAATGTTTTAACGGTTTGGTTTGATTGGCCAGGAGTTAAAAAACTTTTTTCTCACTATGAAATATTTGGATTTAAAAAATTAAATAAACCTTTAGAGGGACTTGCGATGAGTCTGTCGTATATTCAATTATTATTTTATTTTTTATCTTTTATAGGAGTTATAATATTTGTTTTAAGATCTATAAAACAAACATTACAAACAGACTCAGAGATACTAAAAAAAATAACAGCATATATTATTAGATCTTCATTCTGGGCAGTGCTAATTGTTGGAGTAGCAGATTTTTTAATCTCATTTATGGTTGTGGAAAAATTGGTTGAGCCAATTTTTGGGGAACAAGTTAAAATTAATTTAGTAAAACCCGCATTCAGGATTACATATATACATTTCCCTCTTATTTTAGCTTCTTTTATAATTGGTTATTTCACAAGATCTGTAGGATTTATATGGTTAGCAGTTTTAGTGGTCGGAAGTGAATTTTTGATAGTTGTATCAAGATTTATATTCCAATATGAACAAGCTTTTCAAGGAGATCTTGTTCGGTTTTGGTATGCTGCACTTTATCTTTTTGCAAGTGCATATGCACTAATTCACGAAGGTCATGTAAGAGTTGATGTTTTGTATGCTAATTTTAGTGAAAGAAAGAAGGCATGGACGAATGCAATTGGATCTCTCATTTTAGGCATTCCTTTATGTTTGATAGTTATATTTTTGGGTATGGGTGGCAAAGCTAGTATCATTAATGGTCCAGTGATTTCATTTGAAATTACACAGCAAGGTTCGAATGGATTATATTTACTTTATTTAATGGCAGTTTACTTAGCAGTATTTGCAGTAAGTATGTTAACTCAATTCACAAGCTACTTTATGAGTAGTAGTCACAAACTTTTAAAGAATTAAATAATGGAACATTTATTTTTAGCTTTACTGGTAATTATAATGATTGGAGCTTTGGCATCTGGTTTTCCAGTAGCTTTTGCATTACCTGGATCAGCAATAATTTCAATAGGACTAGCTGCTTTTTTTGGCTATTTATTTGCAGGAGACCCTAGTGCTTACTTTGCTGTTGATGGGCCTAAAGAATGGTTAACCGCTGGTATTACTAATTTTAGGAGTAACTATTGGGATGTAGAAACTGACACCTTAATTGCGATCCCATTGTTTATCTTTATGGGGATAATGTTGCAAAAATCAAAAATTGCAGAAGACCTTTTAGTTACTATGGGACAACTATTTGGACCAATTCCAGGAGGGCTTGGTATTTCTGTTATCTTTGTTGGTGCATTACTTGCAGCAACAACTGGAATAGTTGGAGCAACAGTAATAGCAATGGGACTAATTTCCTTACCCACAATGTTAAATAATAAATATGACAAAAGATTAGCAAGTGGAATTGTTTGTTCCTCTGGGACACTCGGTCAAATTATACCTCCTTCAATTGTCTTAATTATCATTGCTGATCAATTGGCAAGTGCCGCTGACGTTGCAAATACTATGCGTCAGACTGATTATAAAATTTTGACCGGCGAATTTAATATGCCTGGAGAATTTAGAGTAGGGTCTACGTCAGCTGGAGATATGTTTTTAGGAGCATTATTACCAGGATTAGTTTTGGTTGGTTTGTATATGCTTTACATATTTGTGTATGCAAGATTAAACCCAAAAGCAGCTCCTCCTGTTCCATTTAAAGGAAATTTCGATTCTAAATTTTGGATCAAAGTTATATTAGTAATTATTCCACCACTTGCTTTAATCTTTGCAGTTTTAGGATCTATACTTATGGGTATTGCTACAGTAAACCAGGCTGGATCAATAGGTGCTATTGGTGCAACAATGATGGCAGGCTATCGATTGCATCAAGGTAAAAAGAACGCTTACTATCCAATAATAATTGCAATCGTATCTTTAATTCCAATTTATTTTTTATCAAAAAATTATAACTTAAATATTAAAGCTGTTGACACTAGAGATCTAGGCGCAATATTAATTGCATTATTTTTTACAATTACATTTTTAGCAAGTGTTGTATGGAGTTTTTGGAGAGCATTTAAAATAGACGATGTTTTAAAAGAAGTTGTTGTAGAAACTTGTGTAACTACTTCAATGGTATTTATAATTCTACTTGGAGCAGCAATGCTAACCTCTGGATTTAGAGCATTTGGAGGTGAGGAGTTAGTAAGAGACTTTCTTCAAGATTTACCAGGAGGGTTTTGGACTCAGTTCGTTGTTGTAATGATAGTTATCTTTTTATTAGGATTCTTTCTTGATTTTATTGAAATAGCTGTGGTTGTTGTACCTATCATTGCTCCTATATTATTAGCTGAACCAGGTGCAAATGTAAGTGCAATTTGGCTTGGTGTAATGATTGGGGTAAATTTGCAAACTTCATTCTTAACTCCACCATTTGGGTTTGCTCTATTTTATTTGAAAGGTGTAGCGTCAAAACTTGTTACTACTTTAAATATTTGGAAAGGAGTTGTTCCATTTATTATTTTACAATTGATAGGTCTTGGAATTGTAGGTTTCTATCCTACATTGGTAAATTATTTGCCAGCAAGAACATATTTAACATCTAATGTCGCTCCACCACCAATGAATCCAAAACTTCAATATTGCTTACAAGAGTATAAATTTGCAATTTATAATAATGAAGAACAAACAATTACAAATGCAATTAAGAATATGCAGAAGTTAACTCCAGCAAATCTTCCAGTAGATAAATTAGATATTTTTGAGGAGCATTTTGATAATGCTTTAGGAACTTTTGCTATAGTTAAAAAATTGCAAAAAACTGAGCAAGAATACGATTTATTTACTAAAGATTATAAAGATCTTCATTTCGATGTAAGAAAAATTCAGAAAAAAGTTAGAAAAATTGACCAAAAAATAAAAAAATTAAAAGCTGAAATCAGAAATTTAGATGATGATAATTTATCTGATAAAAATAAACTAGAATTAAAAATTGAGAACTACGAACTAGAAATTAAAGAACTTCAAAATAAAGTTCCTGAAACCTGGAAAGCTAAAAATGGAGACTTTGAAATACTACACAAAGCTAAAAATACAAGAACAAAGAGATATAGAAAAAATGTTGATGAAGCTTATGAAGCTTTAGATCAAATAGTAATATTTATAAATGACAATGAAAAATTAAAAGAGCTTTCCCCAGAAATAAAAGAATTAAAATATACTATTGATAATAAAAATTTTGAAAAATCAATTTCAATAATTGATAATCTTTTTGAAAAGCTTGGAGAAATTTCTGGAACAGAAGAATTTGCAAATAAATTAGATGACCTAATTTCTATCATAGATAATGATGAGGTGGATGAACAAAAATTACTTGAAACAAGTTCAGAGACTTTTGATCTTTTCAATGCTGAAGTCACGTGGAGAGCTGATGCTAATAAAAATTTACTACCTGAATTAATTAAATATAATGATGTTATTAAACATAACATTGGTCTTAGACTTCAAAACAGATTAACTAAAGAACAAGCTAAATTTGTTGCAAAGTGTAACTCAGTTCATAGAGATATATCTTTAAACTTTTAATTAATGGAAAATTATATCTTACAAAAAAAACAGGCTATTATTGTTTTTTTTGTATTTGCATTTGGTTATTTTTTATCATGTTTGTTACGTGCAATTACCGCAACACTTTCTCCAACATTAACCTTAGAATTTAATTTATCAGCTGCAGATTTAGGTTTGTTGGCTGGAGGTTATTTTTTAGGCTTTGCTTGTATGCAAATTCCGCTTGGATATTTACTAGATAAATATGGACCAAAAAAAATTGTCTCTTCTTTTTTACTAATTGCGTTGGTTGGAACAGGATCATTTGCTTTAGCTGAAAGTTTTTCAGGATTATTAATTTCACGAATTTTAATTGGCATAGGAGTAAGTGCTTGTTTGATGGCTCCATTAACTGGTTATAGAATATGGTATGCAGAAAACCAACAGCAAAGAGCTAACTCGTGGATGTTAATGGTTGCATCATTAGGTTTTTTATCATCCACACTGCCTGTACAACTTTTATTACCTAGTGTTGGGTGGCGATGGATATTTGGTGGTATCACAATCTTAATTTTAATTAGTATTGTTTTGATGTTAATTTTTATTCCAAAATGGAATTTGACTAGAGTCAATGAGTTAGAAGAACCAAGTAATACAGGAACTTTATCTGAGGTTTGGAAAAAAAGATTTTTTATAAGTGTAATTCCAATGGGTTTGTTTAACTATGGGGGTTTAATGGCTATTCAAACTTTATGGGCAGGCCCATGGATGATTAGAGTTGCTGGTTACACACCACTTCAGAGTGCTACAGGGTTATTTTGGATTAATGTAACTATGCTAGTATCCTTTTTTTTGTGGGGTTATTTTTTGCCAAAGATTTCGAGTATTGGTTTTAGTGCAACAAAAATTCTTAGATTGGGTTTACCAATTGGTTTTTGTGTTATGTTAACAATAATAATTTTAGGACCAAAAGCTGGTGCTTTTTATCTGACTTTATTTATACTCAGTTCAATTTTTTTATCTGTCACACAGCCAGCTGTTGGCTTAGCTTTTTCGGGTTATTCTGCAGGTAAAGCACTGACTTCATTCAATTTATTGATATTTGCGGGAACATTCATAATGCAATGGCTGATGGGTTTTGTGATAGATATTGTTAAGAGTTTAGGTCATTCAGAAATATATGCATATAAATCAGCTTTTTCAGTTTTCTTAATCTTAAGTATTATTTCTTATATATTTTTTTTAATATTAAATAAAAAAAAATATGAAATTAAAACGTAGGAATTTATTTTTGCAAATTATTTTTGGTATCTTAGTAATATATTTATTTTTATTGGCTTATCTTTTTATATTCCAAAGAAACCTAATGTATCATCCTCAAGAGAATAATTATTCAGGTGACAAATTAGAAGTAGAAATAGAGAAAGTTAGAATTCAAACAACAGATAATATTAGTCTTTTAGGATGGTTTCATAAAAAAGATTTGAAAAAATTTAAAACCATTGTTTATTTTCATGGGAATGCAGGAAGTCTTGAAAATAGAATTCATAAATTAAATCATTTTAAAAATATGGATGTAAATTTTTTAATTATTGCTTGGCGAGGATTTAGTGGAAATTTAGGAAAACCATCTGAAGATGCTTTATACGAAGATGGAAAAAGTGCAATCAACTGGCTCAAAAATCAAGGTTTAAGTGATAATGATTTAATTATTTATGGCGAATCCCTTGGTACGGGAATTGCAACAGAGATTTCTCAAAAAAAAAAATATGCTGGATTAATTTTAGAAACACCTTTCACTTCAATGGTTGCAGCAGCTAAGAGTTTTTATCCATACATTCCTGTCTCTTTAATATTGAAAGACAAATATAAAAATGATGAAAAAATTAAAAATATAAATATACCGGTTTTAGTTATGCATGGTGAAAAAGATCAAATAGTTCCATTTTCAATGGGAAAGAGGATGTTTGATTTAGCAAACGATCCAAAGTCTTCTTATTTTACTAAACACGACGATCATATGATGGAATTTGACAATAATATGGTTTTTCAACTTGATTCATTTATAAAAAGTTTAAATTAAGCCACAATCAAAACAATTTTATTCCAAAAATTTGAATTAATTTTAAATCATGAAGAAATTATTTGTTTATATTTTTTTTACTTTTCTTATTTCAGGATCTTCTTTTTCCAAAGAAAACTTATCTTCAATTGAAAATTTATTTTTTATTGATCAGATGAACTCACATGATGAAAATTTTGCTTTGTACTTTAAACCAAGAGAAAAGGCCATATTGGCAAAAGGTGAAGTTAGCAACTATATAAATGACTTCCCTAAAGATCTTTATATTTATGATTACAAAACACAAATATCTTCACCACTGATATCCTATGATTGGTTTCCAAGGAAAGCAAAAAATTTCTTAAAGGAATATAATTTTCCAGTTTTTCCAGATGATTTTGCTTATTATTTATTAAAGGATAACAAAACATTAGTCATGATAAGTGCTGTCAAAAGTTTAAGAATAAATTTTAAATATGATATTGTTGAAAAGAAATTAGATTTATATCCAACTAATGGAAAATTTGATTTTATAATTTCCTCTATTGCGAAGGATTGTGGACACTACAGATTTAAGGATAATTATAGATGTAGTTTCTATAAACCTTTAATATCAAGTACTTTAATTAACTAATTTGTGTAAACGCATCAGCAAATTTTTCAGCCTCAAAAATTTGCAGGTCATCTTCTTTTTCTCCTAAACCAAGTGCAATTATTGGGATTTTATACTTTTTGGCTACAGCTAGAAGTATTCCCCCTTTAGCTGTTCCATCCAATTTTGTCATTACTAAGCCGGTAATTGGAATAATTTTATTAAATTCTTCAACTTGATTTATAACGTTTTGACCCGAAGTTGCATCCAAAACTAAAATTACATCATGAGGTGCACTTTCATCTATTTTTTTGGTCACGTTTGCAATTTTTTTGTATTCTTCCATTAAGTTTTTTTTATTTTGTAATCTTCCAGCTGTATCAATTAAAACTTGATTAAAATTATTCGATAAAGAAGTTTCTATTGCTTTGTAGGCTACAGATGCAGGATCGGAACCTTGTGAAGATTTTGTAATTTCAACATCAATTTTTTTTGCCCAATTTTCTAATTGCTCTATGGCAGCGGCTCTAAATGTATCTGATGCAGCCAACATAACTTTATTTCCATTTTCTTTTAATATTTTACTAATTTTTCCAATGGTTGTTGTTTTACCAACACCGTTAACCCCAGAAACCAAAATTGCATTAAGTTTTTCTTTATTTTTAAAAAATTTACTATTCTCTAGAGGTTTCATTACTGAGATGATGTAGTCTTTAAGAATATTATTTATCTCAACAGTTAAATCTTTGTTTGGATCTATTTTTGTTTTTGAGATTATTTCTCTAATTTCTGAGGCAGAAGCTACGCCAACATCTGATTGAATTAAATAATCTTCAATTCTGTCCAAAGTTTTGTCATCAATTTCTTTTTTGACAACTATATCTCTTAAGCCTGATGTAAAAGCCGAAGCACTTTTTTTAAATCCTGATTTAAATTTTTCAAAAATTCCCATTAAATTTCTATATTAATTTCTTTTATATCAGAAACAGGACCTTTCATGTGGATACTCTTATTTTCATCAATAGATATTGTCAATTTTCCGGTAGAAAACTCAATGTCAACTTTATTACTTACAAGCCCTGCTTGGTTAGAAGCATAGGCTGTAGCACAAGCTGCGGTCCCACATGCTTTTGTTAAACCTGCTCCTCTTTCCCAAACTTTAACTTTTATTAATTCTTTGTTTACTATTGTTGCTATTGTAACGTTACATTTTTCTGGAAACAGTTTGTGATTTTCTATTTCTGGACCAATTTTTTCTATTTCAAACTGTTCATTGTCTTCCACAAAAAAAATTATATGAGGGTTTCCCACATTAACGGCTGTTCCTCCGAAAAATTCATTATTATTTGTGTCAACAATTTTAATATTTAAGTTTTTCGTATCTAATTCTTCAGATAATGGAATTTCATTCCATTTAGTTCTACCCAAGCCAATTTCTGTAGACACTAATTTTTCTCCCAATATATGAGATTTTAAATGGCCTGATAAAGTCGTTAATGTAATAGTGTTTTTATTTTTTTCTTCCCCCAATAGCTTTGCAATACACCTTGTACCATTTCCACAGGCACCAGAAACCCCACCATCAGAGTTAAAAAATTCTATAGAAGCATCGTACTTTTGGTCTTTATTAATTAATATGAGTTGATCACATCCTATAAAGTTTCTGTCACAAATTTTAATAATTTGATCTTTAGTAAGATTTGTAACTTTTTCTCTATTATCAATAATTACAAAATCATTGCCTAAACCGTCCATTTTAAAAGCTTTAATATTCATAATTAGATATTTAACTTATTTATTGACTTTTTGAACCTCTATTATAGGTTGTTGCCGTTTCCGCAAAAACATTAACTTTGTGGTGTCTTTGGAAACAAAGAGATCGACACTAGTCAGCGAGAGTTCGCCCACTAGTGCGTTACTGCTATGCGTAACAAAAAAATATATGTTTGAAAATTTAACAAATAAATTTGAAGAAATTTTTTCTTCTTTAAAAAAAGCACCTTCTTTAAATGAAGCTCAAGTAGATGAGGGTTTGAGAAGCATTAGGCAAGCATTGCTTGAGGCAGATGTTTCTTTAGATGTTGCGAAAGAATTTATAGAAAACGTAAAACCTAAAGCCTTAGGACAGGAAATCATAAGATCAACTTCACCTGGAGATATGGTTGTAAAAATAGTTTACGACGAGTTAGTAAACTTACTAGGATCAAGCAATGCAGATATAAATTTAAATGCTGTACCGCCAGTTCCTATGATGATGGTTGGTTTGCAGGGTTCAGGTAAAACAACTTCGACTGCAAAATTAGCTAAATATTTAGAATATAATAAAAAGAAAAAAGTGATGATGGTCAGTTTGGACATTTATAGGCCAGCAGCACAAGAACAGCTTAGATCTTTAGGTGAACAGAATAATATTTTGACACTTCCTATTATTGAAGACCAGCAACCAACTGATATTTGCCAAAGAGCTATGAGTGCAGCAAATTTAAATGGAGCAGATATAATTTTATTTGATACAGCTGGAAGAACTCAAATTGATTTACAAATGATGAGCGAAATTAAACAAATTGAGAGCATAATTAATCCAGCAGAAACTTTTCTTGTAGCAGACTCTCTTACGGGTCAAGTTGCGGCTTCGGTTGCAAAAGAGTTTAAAAATACAGTCAACTTGTCTGGAATAATATTAACTAGAGCCGAAGGTGATGCCAGAGGTGGAGCTGCCGTTAGTATGAAATATGTATCAAATGTTCCAATAAAATTTTTGGGTATAGGTGAAAAAATAGAAGATTTTGAGTTATTTCATCCAGATAGAATAGCAAATAGAATTTTAGGAATGGGAGATATCGTATCTCTTGTAGAAAAAGCTGCTCAAGATTTAGGTGAAGAGAATATTAAAAAAGCTGAAGAGAATTTAAAAAAAGGTCAATTCTCTATGGAGGATTACCTTTCACAATTAAGACAAATGAAAAAAATGGGAGGCATTGAAGGGATTATGTCATTTATGCCTGGAGTATCAAAAATTAAATCTCAAATGGACTCAGCTGGTATTGATGAGAGTATTATTACAAAAAACGAAGCTATAATTTTATCAATGACAAAAAAAGAGAGAGAGAATCCAAAAGTAATTGATGGTTCAAGAAAAAAAAGAATTGCTAATGGCTCTGGTACAGATCCAGCCACTATCAATAAATTGCTTAAGCAATTTAAAATGATGTCTGAAATGATGAAAAAGATGTCAAAAGGAAATCTGAAAGGTATGTCTGATCAAGGGATACCACCAGAGCTATTTAATAAACTAAAATAATAAAATAAGGAGAACAAATGTTAAAACTAAGATTATCAAGGGGAGGCACTAAAAAGAGACCAGTTTACAAAGTTGTTGTAGCTGACAGTCGTTTCCCAAGAGATGGAAGATTTATAGAAAAGGTTGGTTTTTTTAACCCACTACTTCCTAAAGATAAAAAAGAAAGAGTAGGTCTTGAAGCTGAAAGAATCAAATATTGGTTAGGTCAAGGCGCTAAACCAACAACAAGAGTTGCAAGAATTTTAGGTGAAAATGATTTAATCCCCATGCCTGCAAATGGAAATAATCCAAATAAAGCGGTTCCTAAAAAGGAAAGAAATAAAAAAGAAGAAGAAGCTCCTAAAGCAGACGCAGCACCAGCAGCAGAAGCTCCAAAAGAAGAAGCTCCTAAAGCAGACGCAGCAACAGCAGCAGAAGCTCCAGCTGAGGAGAAAAAATAAACTAAGGACAATTTATGTGGCAAGCTCAAGTGTTTACACTTTATCCAGATGTTTTTCCTGGTCCTTTGTCTAAAGGACTATATGGAAAAGCAATGTCTAAAAATATTTGGAATTTAAAAGTAGTAAACATTAGAGATGCTGCTGAGGATAAACATAAAACAGTGGATGACACTCCTTATGGCGGTGGCTCTGGTATGTTAATGAAACCTGATGTGTTAGCAAAATCATTAGATCAAAACAAAAATGAAGGAGAAAAAATATTATATTTATCTCCTAGAGGAAAAAAATTTGATCAAAATTATGCTAAAGAATTATCAAAGGAAAAATCAATTTCGATAATTTGTGGACACTTCGAAGGAGTTGATGAAAGAGTGTTAAGCACCAGAAACATAGAAGAAGTTAGTATTGGAGATTTTATTTTATCAGGAGGAGAGTCAGCAGCATTTGTGGTGATTGATAGTATTTTGAGACTTTTACCTGGTGTTCTGGGAAATGAGAATTCTACAATAAATGAAAGTTTTGAAAATGGATTATTAGAGTATCCGCAGTTCACAAAACCTCAAATTTGGGAGGAAAAAGCTGTTCCAGAAGTGCTTTTGTCAGGAGATCATAGCAAAATTAAACACTGGCGTTTATCTCAATCTGAGGCTATAACACGCGTCCGAAGACCAGATTTATGGGAAAAATATAAGAAGAATTAATTTGATAAATATAACTATGAAAACAATTGAAGAGATAAATCAACATAACGTTAAAAAAATACTTTCAGAAAAAAAAATACCTGAATTTTACCCTGGAGATGTAGTTAAAGTAGGTGTTAGAATTACTGAGGGAAAAAAAGAGAGAATTCAATATTTTGAAGGTGTTTGCATTGCAAAAAAAAGCAGAGATTTAAACTCATCTTTCACAGTTAGAAAAATTTCTTTTGGTGAAGGCGTTGAAAGAACATTTCCACTTTATGGAACTCTAATTGACTCAATTAAAGTTATTAGATCAGGGAAAGTAAGAAGAGCAAAATTATACTATCTAAGAGATAGAACAGGTAAATCAGCAAGGATTGCAGAAAAAATTAGAAAAAAAATTGGTATTGATGTTGATGTAAAACCTGAAACAGTTACTGAAGAAAATGTAGCAACACCGACAGAAGCTCCAAAGGAAGAAGCTCCTAAAGCAGAAGCAGCGCCAGCGGCAGAAGCTCCAAAGGAAGAAGCGCTTAAAATAGAGGAAGCTACAACTGAACAATCAACAGAAAGTGCTTCAGAAAAAAAATAATTTTTTTTTCAATGTCTACTACCCTTTACGATAAAATTTGGAAAGATCATCTTGTTGATCAACAAGAGGATGGAACAGCTTTATTATTTGTCGATAGACATTTAATTCATGAAGTTACTAGTCCACAAGCTTTTGAAGGTTTAAGAAACTCAAATAGAAAAGTTCGACATCCTAATTTAACTCTAGCAGTTGCTGATCATAATGTTCCGACAACAGATAGAACTAAAGGGATATCAGATGAGGAATCGAAAATACAAGTTGATACATTAGAGTCAAATTGTAAGGAATTTGGTGTACAGCTTTTTGGTATGGATGATAAACGACAAGGAATTGTTCATATTATTGGACCTGAACAAGGCTTTACTCAACCAGGAACAGTTATTGTATGTGGAGATAGTCATACTGCAACACATGGAGCTTTTGGCTCCCTAGCTTTTGGTATTGGAACATCTGAGGTTGAACATGTTCTAGCAACACAAACACTTGTTCAAAAAAAAGCAAAAAATTTTAGAATTAACGTTAACGGAACACTTCCATTAGGAGTAACATCTAAAGATGTAATACTTCAAATAATTGGAAAGATTGGTACTGCAGGTGGAACAGGTTGTGTAGTTGAATACGCTGGAGATTTAATAAGATCTTTAAGTGTTGAACAGAGAATGACGATTTGCAATATGACTATAGAGGGTGGTGCAAGAGCTGGATTAATTGCTCCAGATGAAAAAATATTTGAATATTTAAAAGGTAAACCCATGTCTCCAAAAGGAGAAAATTGGGAAAAGGCACTGGAATACTGGAAAAGTTTAAAAACAGATGCTGATGCAAGTTTTGACAAAGAAATAAATCTTAATGCAAATGAGATTTTACCTATGATTACTTGGGGAACATCACCACAGGATGTAATTACAATTGATGGAAAAGTACCAAATCCTCAGAATGAAAAAGATGAGGATAAAAAGAACTCAATTGAAAGAGCACTGAAATACATGGGATTAACTCCTAATATGGCAGCGACTGATATTAAAATAGATAAAGTATTTATTGGAAGCTGCACAAATGGAAGAATTGAAGATTTAAGAGAAGCTGCCAAAATCTTAAAGGACAAAAAAATATCATCACATGTAGATGCTATTGTAGTTCCTGGTTCAGGATTAGTTAAAGAACAAGCAGAGCAAGAAGGTTTAGATAAAATATTTTTAAATTCAGGATTTGAATGGAGAGAGCCAGGTTGTTCTATGTGTTTAGCAATGAATGCAGATAAATTAAAACCAGAGGAAAGATGTGCATCTACTTCAAACAGAAACTTTGAAGGAAGACAAGGAAGAGGTGGCAGAACCCATCTAGTAAGTCCTGGAATGGCAGCTGCTGCTGCAATCTCCGGTAATCTAGATGATGTAAGAAAGTATCAAAATTAAATGCAAAAATTTAATACACTAAGAAGTATTCCAGCATATTTACCAATTGTAAATATTGATACAGATATGATTATTCCTAAGCAATTTTTAAAAACAATAAAAAGAACTGGACTTGGAAAAAATTTATTTTTTGAAATGAGATATGACGACAATGGAAAAGAAATCAATGATTTTGTATTAAACCAAGAACCATTTAATAGCTCTAAAATTTTAATTGCAGGAAACAATTTTGGATGTGGATCATCAAGAGAGCATGCTCCATGGGCTTTGTTGGACTTTGGAATTACTTGTGTGATTAGTTCAAGTTATGCAGATATTTTTTATAGTAATTGTTTTAAAAATGGAATTTTACCAATAATCCTTGAAGAAGAAAAAATTAAAGAACTTTCTGAATATGCTAATAGAAAAGAGGAAATAGCTGTGGATTTAAATGATCAAAAAATTATTTATGGAAACAATGAAATTAAATTTGAAATAGATCCATTTAAGAAAAAATGTTTGTTAGAAGGATTAGATGATATAGCTCTTTCTTTAAAAAAATCTGATAAAATTCAAAATTTTGAAAATCAATTAAAAAATAAAAGACCTTGGATTTTTAATGATTAAAGTAAAAAAAAGAAAAATTCTATTATTACCTGGAGATGGTATTGGACCAGAAGTAATTGGAGAAGTAAAAAAAATAATTAATTGGTTCAATGATAAAAAATCTTTAGACTTTGAAATAGATGAAGATCTTGCTGGTGGATGTTCTTACGATAAACACGGTACGCCTATAACAGATGAAGTTTTTTATAAAGCTTTAGAAAGCGAAGTTGTTATGCTTGGTGCAGTCGGAGGACCTAAGTGGGATAATATTGAGTTTTCAAAAAAACCTGAGAGAGCTTTATTAAAATTAAGAAAAGAATTAAAATTATTTGCAAATTTGAGACCTGCAATATGTTTTGAACAATTAGTTGGTGCATCAACACTTAAACCAGAAGTAGTTTCGGGGTTAGACATAATGATTGTGAGGGAATTAACAGGTGGAATTTATTTTGGTGAACCAAGAGGTATTAAACCAATAGAAAATGGTGAAAGAAAAGGAATTAATACTCACACTTATACTACTAGTGAAATTACTAGAGTTGCACGTGTTGCTTTTGATCTTGCTAGAAAAAGATCAAACAAAGTTACATCTTGTGAGAAATCTAATGTAATGGAAGCTGGACAACTATGGAAAGAAGAAGTTCAAGAGCTTCACAAAAAGGAATATAAAGATGTTGAGCTAAGTCACATGCTTGCTGATAATTGTGCAATGCAATTACTTAGAAATCCAAAACAATTCGATGTGATTGTTACTGATAATTTATTTGGTGATATGCTTTCAGATCAAGCTTCAATGCTAACAGGATCTTTAGGATTGTTGCCTTCAGCATCTTTAGGTGCAAAAAATAAAGATGGAGAAATGAGAGCAATGTATGAACCAATACATGGTTCAGCACCTGATATTGCAGGAAAAGGTCTAGCAAATCCAATTGCAACTGTATTGAGTTTTGCAATGGCATTAAGATATTCTTTAGATCTTGATAATGAAGCTGATGCCTTAGAAAAATCAGTGCAAGCAGTATTAAATGATGGTTTAAGAACAAAAGACATTCTTTCTGAAGGCATGAGAGAAGTGTCCACATCAGAAATGGGCGATGCGATAATTTCAAAATTGCAATAAATCACTAATTATTCTAAGGTTTTCAAATGCCAAGTTATTCTGCACCTGTCAAAGATATGATGTTTCTCTATGAAAAATTAAGAGATAACAAAAATTATAATGATCTTGAAAGGTATAATGAAGTAAGTCCAGACTTGGTTAAAGATATTTTAGAGGAAGCAGCTAAAATAAATCAAAATATAATTTTACCACTCGCCAAAGCAGGTGATGAAAATCCAGCAGTTTTAGAAAATGGGGTCGTTAGAACACCGCCAGGATATAAAGAAGCTTACCAGAAATACATTGAAGATGGATGGACTTCATTATCATGTGATCCAAAATATGGTGGTCAGGGAATGCCAAAGACAGTCAGTGCTTTTTTTGATGAAATGCTATCTTCTGCAAGTTTGTCGTTTAAACTATATAGTGAATTAAGTATTGGAGCTTATAATTGTATTAATCATCACGCTACCGATGAAATAAAAGATAAATATTTACCAAAAATTGTAGAAGGCAAGTGGAGTGGCACGATGTGTTTAACGGAACCTGTTTGTGGTACTGATTTAGGTTTACTTAAAACAAAAGCAGTTAATCAATCTGATGGAACTTATAAAATAAGTGGTCAAAAAATTTTTATCACATCAGGTGATCATGATTTAACAGAAAATATTATTCATTTAGTTTTAGCAAGATCAACCGACTCTCCTCAAGGAACAAAAGGAATAAGTTTATTTTTAGTACCTAAGTTTTTAGTAAATCAAGATGGGTCTGTTGGGCAAAGAAATGGAATATCAACAGGATCTATTGAAACAAAAATGGGTATCAAAGGCTCAGCAACTTGTGTTTTAAACTTTGATGAGGCAACAGGATATATGATTGGTCCAAAGGACAAAGGCTTAAATGCAATGTTCACTATGATGAATCTGGAGAGAATTGTAGTTGGAATACAAGGATTGGGTATTTCAGAAATCGCTTACCAAAATTCACTTGCTTACGCAAAAGAGAGAAAACAAGGAAAAACTAATAATTCTAAATCTACTAATGGTGCGGATTTCATTATTGAACATGCGGATATAAGAAGAACTTTGTTAAATATGAAATCAATAATTGAAGGAGAAAGAGCTTTATGCTTTTGGTTATCTCAACAAACTGAAGTTAGTCTTTATCATACAAATGAAAAAATTAAAAAGGAAGCTTCTGATTTTGTTTCGTTGATGACACCTGTGGTTAAATCTTTATTTACCGATTTAGCCATGGAGATTACGAGCGACGCTATGCAGATCCATGGAGGATATGGTTATACCAAAGACCAGGGTATTGAACAATTATATAGAGATAATAGAATCACACCAATATATGAAGGAACTAATTCTGTTCAAGCTGCTGATTTAGTATTTAGAAAACTTATAAATAGAAATGGTGATGTAATTTCTAAATTTTTAGAAATGATAAAATCTGAATGTGAAACTAAACATGATAAAGTTAAATCTTTCACAAAAGATCTTACGTATTATCTTGATATCTTAACAAAGTTTACGGGATGGATTGTTGACAAAAGTAAAATTGAGAAAGATGATGTTTCTGCAGCCGCAAATGATTATTTAAAAACACTTGGTTATATTTCAATAGCTTTTTCATGGATAAAAGTTTTAGAAATCAGTTTCAAAGATTATGATGAAAATAAAGAGTTTTATTCAGAAAAGATTAACACAGCTACATTTTACTTTGAAAAGGTATTACCAAGAGCAGAATATCATTATAAATCTGCAGTTTCAGGTAGCTCCAATATAATGAAATTTAAATTTAATTAGTAATGAATCATTACGATATAAATCTAGATAAAAATAATGCAAATCATGTTCCATTAACACCATTAACATTTTTGCAAAGAGCCAAAGATGTTTATCCTGATTATGAAGCTATAGTTTATGAGGATAGAAGCTATACCTGGAATGAAGTATATAAAAGAGCGGTAAAGTTTGCTAGCGCACTTTCTAAAATTGGTATCAAAAAAGGAGATACAGTATCTTTTTTAGCTTTTAATACTCCTGAAATATTTGAAGCGCACTATTCAGTTCCAATGACAGGAGCTGTCTTAAACACAATAAATATAAGATTAGATGCAAATACAATTAATTACATTTTAAATCACAGTGATGCAAAGGTATTGGTTGTAGATAGACAACTACATGTAGAAGTAAAAAAAGCTTTAAAAAATTTAAATAAAGAAATCACTGTTATAGATATTAATGACAAACATGCTGATCAATCAAAATTAGAAAAAATTGGAGATTTAGAATACGAAAGTTTTTTAAATACCGGAGAGGAGAACTTTGATTGGAAAATGCCTGATGATGAATGGCAAGCAATATCTTTAAGTTATACTTCAGGTACAACTGGCAATCCAAAAGGTGTTGTCTATCATCATAGAGGTGCGTACTTAATGTCTACAGGAAGTACTGTTGCTTGGAACATGCCTAATCGTTTAAACTTTTTAACAGTTGTGCCTATGTTCCATTGTAATGGCTGGTGCTATCCATGGACAGTTCCGATGTTAAATGGAAGAACAATTTGCTTAAGGAATATTGATGTTAAGAAAATTTTTGATCTTATTGATAAATATGACATTACTCATTTTGGAGGAGCACCGATAGTTTTGAACATGATAACAGGAGCTCCTGAAAGTGATAAAAAAAAATTAAAACATAAAGTTTACGTCCTAACTGCTGGAGCACCTCCTCCAAGTATTATTTTTAAAAAAATGAAATCGCTTGGGTTTGAGGTTATGCATGTTTATGGTCTTACCGAAACATATGGTCATGTTACTCAATGTGCGTGGAATGATGGATGGAATGACTTAGATGAGGATAGACAAAATGAGATTAAAGCTAGACAAGGAGTAAGGTATCCTAATACAGAAGGAGTAACCATTTTAGATCCAGAGACGATGAAAGAAGTTCCTAAAGATGGAAAAACTATCGGTGAGATCATGATTAGAGGAAATGTGGTAATGAAAGGTTACTTTAAAGACAAAGAAGCTACTGACAAAGCAATGAAAAATGGATGGTTTCATAGTGGTGACTTGGCAGTCATGTTTCCTGATGGGTATATAAAAATTCAAGATAGATCTAAGGATATTATTATTTCAGGTGGAGAAAATATTTCATCAATAGAAATTGAGAATACATTATCTAAACATCCTTCAGTTTCAATAGCAGCCGTAGTTGCCAAACCAGATGAAAAATGGGGTGAGGTTCCTTGTGCTTTTATAGAGATGGTTCAAGATAAGCCTGCTACTGAAAAAGAATTAATTGATTTTTGTAAAGATACTTTAGCTGGATTTAAAGTTCCTAAAAAGGTTATTTTTTGTGAACTACCTAAAACATCAACTGGAAAAATACAGAAGTTTGAGCTGAGAAAAAAAGTTTAGGAATTTAATTGATATTTGAGATAGAAAATAAAAGTATTTTTGCTTCAGACAACGGTAAAGGTATAGATAAAAACAAAAATACCATTGTTTTTCTTCATGGAAGTGGCTTATCACATATTGTTTGGTCATTGAGTGAGCAATTTTTTTCTAATAATAATTTCAATGTATTATCTATTGATTTACCAGGACATGGAAATTCTGAGGGCCCATGTTTAAAAACTATTGAAGAAATAGCAGAATGGTTGGAACTTGTATTTGATACTTTAGATCTTAAAAGTTTAATTTTAGTTGGTCACTCACAGGGGTGTCTAGAAATACTTGAGTATTCGCACAGATACAAAAAAAGATTAAAAAAATTAGTTTTTATAGGTGGATCTAATAAAATGCCTGTTCATCCTGATTTGATTGAGCTTGCAGAAAACGGAGATTCTGATGCAGTAAAATTAATGATGAAGTGGGGATATGAGGGTTCAAAAAAATTTATAGGTGGAAATCCAGTTGAAAGAATTATTCAATCCCCAAAAGATATAAGTGAAATACTTGCTGTGGATCTTATAGCTTGTAATAATTACAAAAATGGATCAACTGCAGCTGGAACTATCGAAGTTCCATCAATGTTTGTTTTTGGTTCTTTAGACAAAATGGTCAACTTAGATTCTGGAAAAAAATTTTCGCAATTGATCAAAAATCCAACAGTTCATGTAATTGAAGGATGTGGACATATGATTATGATTGAAAAAGCATTTGAAATGCGGGACAAGGTTTTAGAATTTTTAAATAAATGAAAAATTATTCAATAGCAAAATCTAGGAGACTTCGAGGTACACCTTATACTTCAAGAATAGAAAAACAAGGTGTTACGGCTTATACAATCTATAATCATATGTTGCTACCGGCAGCGTTTGGATCTGTAGAAGATTCTTATCATCACTTAAAAGAGCATGTTCAAATTTGGGATGTTGCCGCAGAAAGGCAAGTTGAAATTTCAGGAAAAGATTCAGCTAAATTAGTTCAATTAATGACTTGTAGAGATTTATCTAAATCTAAAGATGGCAGATGTTATTATTGTCCAATTATAGATGACCAGGCTGGATTAATTAATGACCCTGTGGTGTTGAGATTAAATCAGGAGAAGTGGTGGATATCTATTGCAGACTCTGATGTAATTTTATTTGCAAAAGGATTAGCAATTGGAAATAAATTTGATGTTAAAATCATTGAACCAAATGTAGATATTATGGCTGTTCAAGGCCCAAAATCATTTAAGTTAATGGAAAAAGTATTTGGAGAAAAAATTACTAAATTAAAATTTTTTGGATTTGATTATTTTAATTTTGAGGGAGTTGATCATTTAATTGCACAATCAGGTTGGTCTAAGCAAGGTGGTTATGAAATTTATGTCCAAAATACCGAGGCTGGTCAAAAGTTATATGATCATTTATTTGAAGTTGGTAAAGAATTTAATGTTAAACCAGGATGCCCTAATTTAATAGAGAGAATTGAAAGTGCTCTTTTATCATTTGGAAACGATATGGATAACAATGATAACCCGCTTGAGTGTGGTTTCGATAAGTATGTTAATTTAGATAGTGATGTAAAATTTTTGGGTAAGGAAAAATTAATAAAAATAAAAGAAGACGGAATTACCAAAAAGTTAATGGGTATCAAAATTGATATAGATGAAATTAGTGTGACTGGTTCTCTAGATTTGACAGATGATAACAACAACGTAATTGGAGAATTAAGATCTGCCTGCTATTCACCTCACTTCAAAAAAGTAATTGGTATAGCTATGATGCAAAAAGAATACTGGAATCCTGAGCAAAATATAAAAGTTGTTGTAAATGGACATAATTGCGTTGGAAAAGTTTGCGATTTACCTTTCATTTAGTATAACAACCTCATCATGAATATAGCTATAGTTGGAGCCACAGGCAATGTTGGAAGAAAAGTACTAGAAGTGCTTGAGAGGAAAAATTTGCCTATTTCGGAAGTTTATTTAGTTGCATCTGAAAGAAGTGCTGGTTCAAAAATTAATTTTAAAGGTAAAGACATAGAAGTTGAAAATTTAGAGACTTTTGATTTTTCAAAAGCAAAAATTACTTTTTTTGCAGCAGGTGGAAAAATTTCAGAAGCTTATGCCTCTAAAGCAGCAAATCATAGTATTGTAATAGACAATTCTAGTTTTTATAGAATGGATCCTGATGTTCCTTTAATTGTACCTCAAGTAAATGCTGATGACTTAAAAAATATAAAAAAAAATATTATTGCTAACCCTAACTGCTCAACTGCACAATTAGTTTTACCACTAAAACCAATTCATGATTTATTTAAAATAAAAAGAGTTGTTGTAGCTACTTATCAATCTGTATCTGGTGGAGGTAAAGCACCAATGGACGAATTAGTTGAACAGACAAAACTAGCATTAGAAAACAAAAAAATTGAGTCAAAAAATTTTACAAAACAAATTACATTTAATTTAATTCCACATATCGATGTTTTTGCTGATGATGGGTATACGAAAGAGGAATTAAAAATGACTAATGAGACTAAAAAAATTCTAGATCAAAATATTGAATTATCAGCAACTTGTGTAAGAGTACCTGTTTTAGTTTCTCATTCTGAAGCTGTAAATTTAGAATTAGAAAAAGAATTTACAATTGATCAAATTAAAGAATGTCTTGAAAAAATGGAAGGCTGCAAAGTTATTGATGAGAGAAAAGATGGAGGATATTCAACTCCACTTGAAGCGACAGGAAAAGATGAGACATTTATTTCTAGAATTAGAGAGGATAAGACTAAAAAGAATTGTTTAAATATGTGGATTGTATCAGATAACTTACTTAGAGGTGCAGCCTTAAATGCGGTTGAAATTGCGGAAACATTAATAAAAAATAATTTTTATGGAAAGTAAAAGACCTCTTTCTCCTCATATACAAATTTATAGATGGCACATATCATCGCTTGTATCTATTTCACATAGAATTACTGGAATAATTAATATCATAGCAATAACTTTAGTTTGCGTCTGGGCCTCTTGGTTAGTTTTAGGAGAACCTAAATATGATTTGATAAATCTTTTTTTGAATTCGTTTCTTGGAAAATTTGTTGTAATAGGATTAGTTTGGTCTTTTAGTTTTCAAATTCTCAGTGAAATTAGACATTTAATTATGGATATGGGTCATGGCTACGAACTAAAGACTACTCGTATCACAGGTTTGATGGTGATCTTTGGTTCATTAATTTTAACAATTTTATTTTACTTAATTGGAAAAAATTTTTTTTAATATGAATTTAGCTACAAAAAAATGGGTATTTTTAAAATTATCATCAATAATTTTAGTCCCTTTAATGTTTTGGTTTATAATTAATTTCATATCAATTTATGATGGAGATTATTCTGAAGTAGTTAGTTTTTTTTCAAATAAAACAAATAAGTTTATATTTAGTATATTTTTAATTTTTGCTTATTTTTTTTCTGCTTTAAGTATTAGTGAGGTTTTTGAGGACTATATTTCCAACGAAAAAACCAAATATGTCGCAAACAGACTTCTCTATATTTCTGCTATAATCATACCACTATTAACAATAATAATTTTACTTAATCTAAAATAATGAGCGTTTATAATATTATAGATCATGAATATGATGTAGTTGTCTTAGGAGCTGGGGGATCTGGCTTGAGAGCTGCTGTTGGATTGAGTGAAGCTGGATTGAAAACAGCCTGTATTTCAAAAGTATTTCCAACTAGAAGTCACACATCTGCTGCACAAGGAGGCATCTCAGCTGCGCTTGGAAACATGGGAGAAGATGACTGGAGATGGCACATGTATGATACGGTCAAAGGTGCAGATTGGTTAGGAGATCAAGATAGTATTGAATATTTATGTAAAGAAGCTCCAAAAGCAGTTTTAGAATTAGAAAAATATGGAGTTCCATTCAGTAGAACTGAAGAAGGAAAAATCTATCAAAGACCTTTTGGTGGAATGACAAAAAATTATGGAAACGGAATTGTACAAAGAACATGTGCTGCAGCAGATAGAACTGGTCATGCAATTCTTCATACACTTTATGGACAGGCTTTAAAACATAACACTGAATTTTTTATTGAATATTTTGCATTAGATCTTTTAATGAAAGATGGAGCTTGTAAAGGATTAATTGCTTGGAATTTAAATGATGGAACAATCCATAGATTCAGAGCACATACTGTAATTATAGCAACTGGTGGATATGGGAAGGTTTATTATTCAGCTACTTCTGCACATACTTGTACAGGAGATGGAAATGCAATGGTTTTAAGAGCTGGATTACCCCTTCAGGATATGGAGTTTGTGCAATTTCATCCAACAGGAATATATGGTCATGGCACATTAATAACAGAAGGTGCTCGAGGAGAGGGTGGTTATTTAACAAACTCTAAGGGTGAAAGATTTATGGAAAGATATGCTCCAAATGCAAAAGATCTAGCATCAAGAGATGTTGTTAGTAGATCAATGTCTATTGAAATAAATGAAGGAAGAGGTGTAGGAAAAGATCAAGATCATGTTAATTTAAACTTAAGTCATCTAGATAAAGATATCATTGAAAGTAGACTTCCAGGAATTACTGATGCTGCAAGATTATTTGCAAATGTAGATGTAACTAAAGAGCCTATACCAGTTGTACCAACAGTTCATTATAATATGGGAGGAATTCCAACAAATTATAAAGCTGAAGTTTTAACTGTTAATGGTTCAGAAAAAACTGTTCCGGGTCTGATGGCTATAGGAGAAGCAGCATGTGTTTCTGTTCATGGTGCAAATAGACTTGGTTCTAATTCACTAATTGATTTAGTAGTATTTGGAAGAGCAGCAGCAAAAAGAGCGGCAGAAGTAGTCAAACCTGGAACTCCTCATGAAGAAATACCTGAGTCTGAGACACAAAAATGTTTAGATAGATTTGATAAATTAAGAAATGCAGATGGAAGTAATAGTACTGCAGAGCTTAGACTTTCAATGCAAAAAACAATGCAATCTAAATGCGCAGTATTTAGAACAGAAAAAAATTTAAAAGAAGGTGTTGACGATATTAGAAAAACTTATGATGGAATGGACTCTATTTCTGTTAAGGATAGATCTTTAGTGTTTAATACCGATTTAGTTGAAACTTTAGAATTTGATAATTTAATTAGACAAGCAGTAACGACAGTAGAATCTGCATATCACAGAAAAGAAAGCAGAGGAGCGCATGCACGAGACGATTATCCAAAAAGAGATGATGAAAAGTTTATGCAACATACGCTTGCTTGGTGTGACGGAAAAAATACAAAAATTAGTTACAGACCAGTTCACAAGTCAACTTTGACCAATGAAGTTCAATATTTTCCACCACAAGAGCGGGTATACTAATGGCGCAATTGAATTTGCCAAAAAATTCTGAAGTCAAAAAAGGTAAATATTTTAAAGATAAAACAGGTTCTAAAAATCTTAGAAAAGTAAATGTTTATAGATGGGATCCCTCTACTGAAGAAAATCCAAGAATTGATACTTATGAAGTTGATATGGATAACTGTCCTTCAAAAGTTTTGGATATTTTAAATAAAATTAAAAACGAAATTGATCCAACATTAGCTTATAGAAGATCTTGTGCTCATGGAGTTTGTGGTTCTTGTGCTATGAACATGGGTGGTAAAAATGGTTTAGCATGCACAACTCCACATTCAGAAATTGATGGAGATATAGACATATATCCACTACCACACTTGAAAGTTAAAAGAGACTTAATTGGTGATTTAGATGGTTTGTATAAACAGTATCAATCTATTGAACCTTGGCTAAAAAATAATTCAAAAAAAGAAACAAAAGAAATTTATCAATCCCAAGAAGATAGAGCAAAACTTGATGGTGCATATGAATGTATTATGTGTGCATGTTGTTCAACATCTTGTCCTAGTTATTGGTGGAATGGAGATAAATATTTGGGTCCAGCAGTGCTTTTGCAAGCATATCGATGGATCGTTGATAGTAGAGATGAAGAAAGAAAAGCAAGATTAAAAAAAGTTGCAGATGAATTAAAACTTTACAGATGTCATACTATTTTAAATTGTACAAATGCTTGTCCTAAAGGGCTAAATCCAGCAAAAGCAATTGCAGAAATTAAAAAAATGTTAGCTACTGCTAATGTTTAAATAGACTATTAGGTTTTTTTGATTTAAAAGACCGTATTCATGAAATTAATAGAGCACTTTGTTAATGGAAAAATAATTCCAGGTTCATCTGACAGAAAAGGAAAAGTATTTAATCCTGCAACAGGAGAACAGGAATCAGAGGTAAGACTTGCAAGTAAGTCTGATTTAGATCAAGCTGTAGAAGCAGCTAAAAAAGCATTTGAAACTTGGTCTGCAAAACCTCCTCTACAAAGAGCAAGAATAATATTTAAATTTAAAGAATTAATAGAAAAAAACTCTGATGAGTTAACAAAGTTAATAGTATCAGAACACGGAAAAGTTTTTGAGGATGCTAGAGGATCTTTAACAAGAGGGCTTGAAGTAGTAGAGTTTGCTTGCGGAATACCTCATTTGTTAAAAGGCGAATATTCAGAGAATGTCGGAACAAATGTTGACAGTTGGTCAATGAGACAACCTTTGGGGGTAGTAGCTGGAATTACTCCATTTAATTTTCCAGCAATGGTACCTATGTGGATGTTTCCAATAGCAATTGCTTGCGGAAATACATTTATATTAAAACCTTCAGAAAAAGATCCTTCATGTCCAATTAGATTAGCTGAGTTACTCAGTGAAGCTGGATTACCCGAGGGAGTATTAAATATAGTTAATGGCGATAAAGAAGCTGTTGATGCAATTTTAGAAAATAAAGATATTAAAGCTGTAAGTTTTGTTGGATCTACTCCAATTGCAAAATATATTTACGAAAATTCAGCTAAGAATGAAAAAAGAGTACAAGCACTTGGAGGAGCAAAAAATCATTTAGTGGTTATGCCAGATTGTGATTTGGATGGTGCAGTAAATGGTTTGATGGGTGCAGCTTATGGATCTGCAGGTGAAAGATGTATGGCTCAATCCGTTGCTGTTGCTGTAGGAGATATTGGTGATGAACTGGTTTCAAGACTTTCTAAAAAAGCAGAAGCCTTAAAAGTAGGACCTGGTATGGATAAAACTTCAGAGATGGGACCTCTAGTTACAAAAGAGCATTTAGAAAAAGTAAAAAGTTATGTTGATTTAGGAGTTGAAGAGGGAGCAAAATTAGTTGTTGATGGAAGAAACTTAAAGCTTCAAGGTTATGAAAATGGATTTTATATAGGCGGTTGTTTATTTGATCACGTTAATAAAGATATGAGAATTTATAAAGAAGAAATTTTTGGCCCGGTTCTATCTGTAGTTAGAGTTAAAACTTTTGAAGAGGCTGCAAAACTAATCAATGATCATGAATACGGAAACGGAGTAAGTATTTATACTAGAGATGGTGATGCTGGGAGAACATTTGCTAGTAAAATTCAAGTAGGGATGGTTGGTATCAACGTTCCAATTCCAGTTCCTATGGCCTTTCATAGTTTTGGTGGTTGGAAAAGATCATTATTTGGAGATAGTGGCATGCATGGAATGGAAGGAATAAAATTCTATACTAAACTTAAAACTGTAACATCACGATGGCCTTCAGGTGTGCGTACAAACGCTGAATTTGTAATGCCAATAATGAAATAAGAGGAAATAAATGAAAAAAATATCTTTAATTGGCGCAGGCCAAATAGGTGGAACACTAGCACATTTAATCGGAATAAAAGAGCTTGTTGATGAGGTTGTTTTATTTGATGTTGCAAGTGGAATAGCTAAAGGAAAGGCTTTGGATATAGCTCAATCATCATCTGTTGATGGATTTAATGTAAAATTATCAGGTACAGACGATTATAAAGATATTAAAGATTCTGATGTTATCATAATTACAGCGGGAGTTCCTAGAAAGCCAGGAATGAGTAGAGATGATCTTCTTGGTATAAATTTAAAAATAATTAAACAAGTAGCTCAAGGAGTAAAAGAAAATGCTCCAAATGCCTTTGTAATTTGTATAACCAACCCTTTAGACGTAATGGTTATGGCGTTCCAAAAATTTTCAAGTTTGCCTGCAAATAAAGTTGTCGGTATGGCAGGAATTTTAGATAGCTCAAGATTTAAACTATTTTTATCTTTAGAGTTGAGTGTGCCTGTGAGAGAGATTGAAGCAATGGTTATGGGTGGTCATGGAGATACTATGGTTCCAATGCCAAGATTTACAAAAGTATCTGGCAAACCTTTATTAGATCTTGTTAAAGAGGGAAAGATTTCTCAAGAGAGAGTTGAAGAAATCAATCAAAGAACTAGAGACGGAGGAGCAGAAATCGTTAAGTATTTAGAAAAAGGTTCTGCTTTTTACGCACCTGCAGCATCAGGAGTTCAAATGGCTGAATCATATTTAAAAGATGAAAAAAAATTATTACCTTGTGCAGTGCAGTTAAATGGCGAGTACGGAGTAGAAAATGTTTATGCAGGAGTACCAGTTGTAATTGGTAAAGACGGTGTTGAGAAAATTGAAGTAGTGGATTTAGATGAAAAAGAAAACAACGAGTTTATGCACTCTATTGATGCTGTTAAAGCTCTTTGGGAAGCTGCATCCAAAATAGATACAGATCTTTCAAAATAATAATGAATATTCACGAGCACCAAGCAAAAGAAATTTTAAAGAAATATGGAGCAATAGTTCCAGCAGGAGTTTTTTCAACAAATGTTGATGACTTGATTGAAAAAGCAAAAAATTTAAAAACTGAAAAGTATGTTTTAAAGGCTCAAATTCACGCGGGTGGCAGAGGTAAAGCTGGAGGAGTTAAAATTCTTAATACACTTGAAGAATTAAAAAATTCAGCAAATGAGCTGCTTGGAAAAACGCTGGTAACTCATCAAACTGGACCAGAGGGCAGAGAAGTTAAGCGATTATACGTTGAAGAATCCTCTAATATAGAAAAAGAATTCTATTTATCATGTTTAGTTGATAGAGCGAGTTCAAAGATTGCATTTATTTCAAGTGATCAAGGTGGAATGGATATTGAGGAAGTAGCAAGTTCAAATCCAGAAAAAATTATTACGACTAAAGTTGATATAGCTGAAGAAATATCAGACTCAGATTGTGAGAAAGTAATTAAAATTTTTGATTTAAACAATGATGCTAAAGATCAAGCAATTTCACTAATCAAATCAATTTATAAAATGTTTATTAGTACAGATGCAAATATGGTTGAGGTAAATCCTTTAATTTTAACAAAAGAGGGAAAGATTGTTTGTTTAGATGCAAAAGTTAATTTCGATTCTAACGCATTGTTTAGAAACCCTGAAATTCTAGAATTAAGAGACCTAAATGAAGAAGATCCAACTGAGATTGAAGCTAGCAAACATGATTTAGCTTATATCAAGTTAGATGGAAGTATTGGATGCATGGTTAATGGTGCAGGGCTAGCAATGGCAACAATGGATATCATTAAATTATATGGTAAAGAACCAGCTAATTTCTTAGATGTTGGAGGTGGAGCTTCAAAAGAAAAAGTTTCTGCAGCATTTAAAATTATTCTTTCAGATAAAAATGTTAAGGGAATTTTAATAAATATTTTTGGGGGAATAATGAGATGTGATGTACTCGCACAAGGGGTTGTGGATGCTGCAAAAGAAATAAATATTAGAGTACCTTTGGTAGTTCGTCTTGCAGGAACAAATTTTAAAGAGGGAAAAGAAATTTTAGATAATTCAGGTTTAAAATTAATCTCAGCAGAAAATTTAGATGATGCTGCTAAAAAAATTGTAGATGCAATTAAATAAATGTCAGTATTAGTTAACAAAGAAACAAAAGTAATCTGTCAGGGTTTTACGGGTGCTCATGGAACTTTCCATTCAGAGCAAGCAATAAAATATGGAACAAATTTAGTAGGAGGTGTAACTCCTAAAAAGGGAGGTCAAAAGCATTTAGATAGACCTGTATTTAATTCTGTAGTTGAAGCCAAAGATGCTGTTGGGGCAGACGCTACTATGATTTATGTGCCTGCAAAATTTGCCGCTGCAGCAATTATAGAAGCTATCGATGCATCTGTTGAATTAATTGTTTGTATTACTGAAGGAATTCCAATTCAAGACATGCTTAAGGTTAGAAAAAAATTAGATGGATCTAATAGCCGACTTATAGGTCCAAATTGTCCAGGAATTATAACTCCAGATGAATGTAAAATTGGAATTATGCCTGGCAGTATTCACAAAAGAGGTTCAGTTGGTATTGTATCAAGATCTGGAACTTTAACGTATGAAGCAGTTGCTCAAACAACTGAAAATGGATTAGGGCAGTCAACTTGCATTGGGATTGGAGGTGATCCAATCAATGGTACAAATTTTATAGATTGTTTAGATCTGTTTTTAAATGATGAAGAGACACAATCAATTTTAATGATTGGAGAAATAGGAGGCTCTGCAGAGGAAGAAGCAGCAGAATTTTTGAAAAACCATAAGATTAAAAAACCAACAGTAGGATTTATAGCAGGAATTACTGCACCACCTGGAAGAAGAATGGGGCATGCAGGTGCAATTATTTCTGGAGGCAAAGGTGGTGCTGAGGATAAAATAACAAAAATGGAAGAATGTGGAATTACAGTCGCAAAATCACCATCAATAATTGGCAAAACTTTATTTGATAAACTGTCTAATTGAAAAATATTTTTTAGAGGGATATATTAAATAAAAAAGATGTCATCATCAAAAAATTTCGATTTCGAAAAAAACTCATTTTTACATAAATCAAATAGTGCATTTATTGAGCAAATGTATTTAAAATTTATCAACAAAGATAAAGATCTTCCTGAAAGTTGGTTAAATTATTTTGAAGGAATTGGTGATGAGATAAAAGTAATTGCGAACGAAATAAATGGACCATCATGGGGACCAGAAAAAACCAAAGTAAATATTGATGAGCTTCAAAAAAAAATAGATGAAGATGAAAATAATAGTCTAAATAACGAAAAAATAGACACATCAGAAAAGTTCAATTTTCAATTACTTGCAGATTCAAATAAAGACTCAATAAGTGCTGTTGCTCTAATCAGAGCTTATAGATTAAGAGGACATTTGTTAGCTGAACTTGATCCTTTGGGAATGAGAGAGTCAGAGTATTTAGATGAACTTCATCCAGAGTTTTATGGATTTAAAAAAGAAAATTATGAAAGAAAAATTTTCTTAAATGGAGTGATTAATAAAAAGTATGCCAACATTAAAGAAATTTTAAAATTTATGAAAAAAACCTATTGTGGAAAAATAGGTTATGAGTTTATGCATATTTCTAATCCTGACGAAAGAAAATGGTTTAGAGACAGAATTGAACAAGATGACAAAGCACTTCAGTTTACTAAAAATGGAAAAGAGGCGATATTAAATAAATTAGTTCAAGCAGAAGGTTTTGAAAAATTTTTAGCAACTAAGTATGTTGGCACAAAAAGATTCGGATTAGATGGTGGAGAAAGTTTAATTCCTGCGCTAGAACAAATAATTAAAATTGGTGGTCAACAACAGATTAAAGAAGTTAAAATTGGAATGTCTCATAGAGGCAGATTAAATGTTTTAGCAAATGTGTTACAAAAATCTTATAAAAGAATATTTAATGAATTTGCTGGAGAATTTAGTGACGACTCTGAAGATAGTGCTGGTGATGTTAAATATCATCTTGGCGCATCTTCTGACAGACAGTTTGATGGAAATTCTGTTCATGTTAGTTTGACAGATAATCCATCCCACCTTGAGGCAGTAAATCCTGTTGTTTTAGGACAAACTAGAGCGAAACAATTTTTTCATAAAGATAAAGAGAGAAACAAAGTTATCCCAATACTAATTCATGGTGATGCAGCATTTGCTGGACAAGGTGTGGTAGCAGAATGTTTTGCTATGTCAGGTCTACCTGGACATAACACTGGTGGAACTATTCATATAATTGTAAATAATCAAATTGGTTTTACAACAAGCCCACGTTTTGCAAGATCTTCACCTTATCCATCTGATGTTGCTAAAATGGTTGAAGCACCAATTTTACATGTTAATGGAGATGACCCAGAAGCAGTTGTTTACGCGACTAGAATTGCAACAGAGTTCAGATTAAAGTTTAACAGGGATGTTGTAGTGGACTTAATTTGTTATAGAAGATTTGGTCATAATGAGGGAGATGAGCCATCATTTACTCAGCCATTGATGTATCAGAAGATTAAAGCTCACCCAAGTGTTTATAAGATTTATGGAAATAAATTAGTTAGTGAAAATACGATTACAAAGGAGTTACTAGATCAAAATGTTAAATTATTTAAGGATTTATTGAATGATCAGTATAAAAGCGCAAAAGATTATAACCCTAAAATAGAATGGTTTGAGGGAACATGGTCTAGATACAAACCTGAGAAAGGTAAAGATAAAAGAGGAGTTTCAGGTTTTGATGAAGATAAATTAAAATTAATTTCAAAAAAGATTAATTCTGTACCAGTTGAAAAAAATATTCATAAAACCATTTCTAAAATACTTAATGCAAGAAAAGAGTCTGTTGAAAAGGGAACAGGCATTGATTGGTCATCAGCTGAGGCACTTGCTTTTGGATCTTTATTAGTTGAGGGATATCCGGTTAGATTGGTTGGACAAGATTCTGGAAGAGGAACTTTTAGTCAAAGACATTCGGTGTTAAGAAATCAAGTTGATAACTCTAGATATATCCCTTTAAACAATATTTCAAAAGATCAAAAACAATTCGAAGTTGTTGATAGTTTTTTGTCTGAACTCGCTGTTTTGGGATTTGAATATGGGTATAGTTTAGTTGAACCAAACACTCTCACTATCTGGGAAGCTCAATTTGGAGATTTTGCAAATGGAGCTCAAGTAGTGATTGACCAGTTTATAGCATCAGGCGAAAGAAAGTGGAACAGAGCATCAGGTATTGTAATGTTGTTACCCCATGGATATGAAGGTCAAGGTCCCGAACATTCATCAGCTAGATTAGAGAGATTTTTACAGTTATGTTCAAACGATAATATGCAAGTGATGAATTGTACAACTCCGGCTAATTATTTTCATGCATTAAGACGTCAAATGCATAGAGATTTTAGAAAACCACTAATTATAATGACACCAAAATCTTTACTCAGAAATAAATATAGTGTTTCTAACTTAGAGGATTTTAATAAGCAAAATACTTTCCACAGAGTTTTGTGGGATCATGCAATTGATCCAAAATCAAATGGATTTATTAAACTTAAAGATAGTTCTGAGATTAAAAAAGTTATCTTGTGCTCGGGTAAAGTTTACTTTGACCTACTTGATGCTAGAGAAAAATTAAAAAGAGATGATGTAATCATGTTTAGAATAGAACAACTTTATCCTTTTCCGGCAAAGGCTTTGGTAAATGAACTTAAACCTTATTCCAAAAATGCTGAATTCTTTTGGTGCCAAGAAGAGCCAAAAAACATGGGAGCATGGTTTTCAGTGAGAGATTATATTCAATGGACATTAGATACTTTAAAGGCTAAATATAATAAAATTTCTTATATAGGAAGAAGCCCTGATGCAACTCCGGCAACTGGATATGCAAAGAGGCATAATTCTCAGCAACAAGAAATAATTAATAAGGTGTTTGGTTAAGTTATAATGAGTGAAAAAATAGTAGTTCCAGTGCTTGGTGAAAGTATTACAGAAGCAACGGTTGCAAAATGGTTAAAAAAAACTGGAGATGCAGTTGAAGCTGATGAACCAATTGTGGAGCTTGAAACTGATAAAGTTAATTTAGAAGTTCCATCACCAATAACTGGTGTTTTAACAGAAATTAATTCACAAGATGGTTCTACAGTTGAAGTTGGAGCTTTATTGGGCTCAGTTTCTGAAAACGGTTCGACAAAAGTGACACCGACTGCAAACAAAGAAGAGCCTAAACTAGTTACAGACACTCCAACTGAAAACAATGTTATTCAATTAGATACAAATAAAAAAGAACCACAAATTTTTGAGAAACAAAAACAAGAAACTAAAAAATCTAAGCCTCTAGTTTTAACTGAGGAAGTGACTCAAACCCCAGCACCAGTCAGAGAAAATAGAAATGATACTTTGTCTCCTGCTGTGAGAAAAATTGTAACTGAAAATAATATTGATATTAGTTCAGTTCAAGGTACAGGAAAAAACGGTCAAGTTTTAAAAGGAGACCTAATAAGTTTAATGGGAGCAAATCCAAAACCATCAGAGAGAAAAATTCAATATGGTCATGAAGAACGAATTAAAATGACCAGACTAAGACAGACAATTGCTAAGAGATTAAAACAAGCTCAGGAAAATGCTGCACTACTTACAACTTTTAATGAAGTTGACATGACTAATATCATGGAAATGAGAAAAGAAAATCAAAAAGACTTTCAAAGTAGATATGGAATAAAATTAGGCTTCATGTCGTTTTTTGTTAAAGCATGTGTGGTAGCCTTGAAGCATTTCCCTGCTGTAAATGCTGAAATTGATGGTGATGAAATTATATACAAAAACTATTACAATATAAGTTTTGCTGTAGGCACAGATAAAGGTTTAGTTGTTCCAGTTTTAAGAAATGCAGACGAGCTTTCGTTTGCTGATATTGAAAAAAATATTAAAGATATTTCTGAAAAAGCTAGAGATGGAAAATTAACAATTGAAGATCTACAAGGAGGAACATTTACTATCAGTAATGGTGGAGTATATGGTTCAATGTTATCAACTCCAATTCTAAACTTACCTCAATCTGGTGTTCTAGGTATGCATAACATTGTAGAGCGACCAGTTGTATTAGATGGTGCAATAAAAATAAGACCTATTATGTATTTAGCTCTTTCATATGATCACAGAATCATTGATGGCAAAGAGTCTGTTTCTTTCTTAAAAATGATTAAAGAAAATCTAGAAGATCCTAGAAGATTATTTTTGGATATTTAAATGTCAGAAAAATTTCAAGCTGTAGTTATTGGAGGAGGACCTGGTGGTTATGTTTGTGCAATTAGACTTGCACAATTAGGTTTAAAAACGGCATGTATAGAGTCAAGGGGTTCATTAGGAGGAACTTGCTTAAATGTTGGCTGTATACCTTCAAAAAGTTTATTAAATCTTTCCGAAGAATTTCATAAAGTAAAAAATTTATCCAATAAGGGCATCGAGATAGGTGAAGTGAAACTTAATCTAGAAAAGATGATGAAAAGTAAAGATAAAGCCGTAACAATATTGACCAAAGGTGTTGAATTTCTTTTAAAAAAAAACAAAGTTACTTATTTTAAAGGTCACGGAAGTTTTAAATCAAAAAATCAAATCTCAATTAAAGATGACAAGAATAATGAGACAATTATTGAGTCAGAAAAAACAGTTATAGCAACAGGATCTGTGGCAGTTTCATTACCTGGAATTGATATTGATGAAAAAGTAATAGTTTCCTCTACTGGGGCTTTAAAATTAGAGAAAGTACCAAATAAAATGGTCGTAGTTGGAGGCGGCTACATTGGTTTAGAGATGGGTTCAGTTTGGTCAAGATTAGGCTCAGAAGTTCAGGTCGTAGAATTCTTAGATCATATTACACCTGGAATGGATAAAGAAATTTCTTCAGAGTTTATGAAAATTTTAAAAAAACAAGGCATTAAATTTAATATGCAAAACAAAGTTGAAACAATTCAGAAAAATAACAACGGAGTAGTTGTTTCAACAGTAGATAAAGACGGCAATAAAAACAATTTTGAATGTGATGTAGTGTTAATTTCTGTTGGAAGAAAGCCAAATACAGATGGATTAAATTTAGATACAGTAGGAATTGATTTAGATGAAAGAAAAAGAATAAAAACTGATAAAACTTTTGAAACAAATGTCGAAAATATTTTTGCTATTGGCGATGTTATAGTAGGACCAATGCTTGCTCATAAAGCTGAAGATGAAGGAATCGCAGTTGCCGAAAATATTGCAGGACAATCTGGACATGTTAATTATGATACTATTCCTGGTGTTGTATATACTACTCCAGAAGTTGCATCTATAGGAAAAACAGAAGAACAATTAAAAGAACTTAAACAAAATTATAAAGTTGGTAAATTTTCATTTATGGCAAATTCTAGAGCTAAAGCAATTGATGATGCTGAGGGATTTGTAAAAATATTAGCAGATGAGCAAACAGACAAAGTATTAGGAGCTCATATTATAGGTCCTCATGCGGGAGAGTTAATCGCTGAAATAGGTGTAGCTATGGAATTTGGTGCAAGTTCAGAAGATATAGCGAGAACATGTCATGCGCACCCAACATTTTCAGAAGCAGTTAAAGAAGCTGCATTATCAGTAGATAAAAGAGCAATACACTCTTAATTTTTTTTCATATTATAAAAATATGAAATTTCCGATTCTTTTACCTAATATTTTTGATCATCCATTTACTTATGAAAGTAATGTTGATCTCAAATTAGGAGACTACGTGGAAGTTCCTTTTGGTAAATCAAAAATTACAGGTGTAGTTTGGGATGAATTTGAAAAAAATAGCAACAAAACATTTAAAATAAAAAAAGTTTTGAGGAAGTTAGATGTGACTCCTCTAAAAAAAAATACTATTAAATTTTTAAATTGGTTTTCAGAGTATAATATTATTCCAAAAGGAATGGCTCTAAAGCTTATTTTATTAAGTAGTCATGCAATAGAAAATAAGGAGCTAAGTTCTTACAATAATTTTAAAAGTGAAATCAAAAATACATCCATAAAATTAACAAAAGATCAAATCAAAGCTTATGAAGAAATGGTAAGCACTAACCAAAATTTTAGAGTACACGTGTTACAAGGAACAACAGGATCAGGTAAAACTCTTGTATATTTTGAAGCTTTAAAAAACCTTATAAAACAAGGATATCAGGGCTTAATTTTGTTACCTGAGATAGGTTTAACAGGTCAATTTGAAAAAAAATTTAATGAATATTTTGGTTTTAAAGCGGCTGTGTGGCACTCAGGAGTTTCAAAAAAAAAGAAAGAATTAATTTGGAGTGGAATATCAAATGGAGAAGTTAAAGTAATTATAGGAGCAAGATCATCATTATTTTTACCTTTTAAAAATCTAGGTATGATAATTGTAGATGAAGAGCACGATCAATCGTTTAAACAAGATGAAGGTGTAACTTATAATGCACGAGATATGGCAATCTCTAGAGCTTCATTTGAAAATATACCAGTTAATTTAGTTACAGCTGTTCCATCAATTGAAACTTTTGAGAATATTCAAAAAGGAAAATATTCCTTATCAAGACTTACAGAGAGATATAAAAATGCTTCATTACCAAATTATGAAATTATAGATCTAAATAAAACCAAACTCAAAAAACAATCCTGGTTATCAGATAAAATAATTGAAAAAGTAAATTTTCACCTTGAGAGAAAAGATCAGGTTTTATTTTTTTTAAATAGAAGAGGTTTTTCACCTCATGCTTTATGTAAAAATTGTTTAATAAGTTACTCTTGTCCAAATTGTACTATCAATCTTGTTTATCATAAAAATAAAAATAATTTATTATGTCATTATTGTGGTTTTAAAACAGATTTAAAAAGAGATTGCTCAAAAGAGGGTGAATGTAATTTTGTCTTTAGTGGACCTGGTGTAGAGAGGATATCTGAGGAAGTTAAAAAAAAATTTCCCAATAAAGAAGTTGAAATTTTTTCAAGTGATACAATGAATAAAAAAGACTCATTAAATAAATTAGAAAGAATTATAAATAATCAAAGTCAGATATTAGTTGGGACACAATTAATTTCTAAAGGATTTCACTTTCCAAGTTTAAATTGTATTGTTGTTGTTGATATTGATTTATCAGCTAACGGGAATGATTTAAGAGGAGCAGAAAAAAATTTACAATTGTATCATCAGTTATCAGGACGAGCTGGAAGAACAGGAAAACCTGCAACAGTTTATTTTCAAACTTACAATAATAATAAAAATATGATTTTAGAAATTACAAATAAAAATCCTGATATATTTTTAAAAAGAGAACTAGAAATTAGAAAAAAAAATAAACTTCCACCTTATCAAAGATTTATTTCCCTGATCATGACTGGTGAAAATCAAAAAAAATTAGAAAAAGAGGCTTATGACTTTAAAAATTATTTAGAAAATAATATTGAAGGAAACATACTGGGTCCAGTGGATGCTCCTATTTTTAGATTGAAAAGAAAATTTAGGGTGAGATTTTTAATTAGAGGCTCAAAATCTATGAAGCTACAAAATGCTATTGCAAAATCAGTTGCAAAATACAAATTTTCTAAAGGAATAAAACTTTCAGTTGATGTTGATCCAATTAACTTCAATTAGTCCTAAAAAAGAGGACTTTTTCGTCAATCAGTCACTTGAAGACATAAAGGTCATATGCTAATTAGAGCGTGATTTTTAAATAATCTTCAACATTTTAGAGGTATTAAGTTGAGCAAAGACATAGGATTTTCAATTACTTCAGCGGAAAGGTATTCTCTTGCGCTTTATGAATTATCTACCGAGAGTAGTGTTACGTCTCAAATAGAAGAGCAATCACTTTCAATTCTAAAATTATTAGAACAAAGTCAAGATTTTTCAAATTTAATAAAAGATCCAACTACTAGCCAAGATGATTTATTAAAAATAGTTAATACAATCTCAGAAAATTATAAATTTGATCAATTGTTAAAAAACTTCTTAAGTTTTTTAATTCAAAAAAGAAGGTTCTTTTTTGTAGAAAGAATTCTTAAAAGTTTTATTGAAATTTGTTCAGAAAAAAGAGGTGAGTTAAAAGCAGAATTAAAGTCTGCTAAAGAGTTATCTAATGAAGAAATTGCACAAATTACAGAAGAATTAACTAAAAATTTTAGTTCAAAAATAAAATTAAACTATAAGTATGATGAAAGTTTAATAGGAGGTCTTGTAGTGCAGGTAGGGAGTACTATGGTGGACACATCAATTAAAAGCAAATTACAACAAATCGAAAATAGAATGATAGAGGCATAAATGGAAATAAATCCTTCAGAAGTTACAAAGATATTAAAAGAACAAATCAAAAATTTTGGAGATAAAGCTGAGGTTACTGAAGTTGGTCAAGTTTTATCAGTTGGAGACGGTATCGCTAGAATTTATGGTCTTGACAATGTTGAGGCTGGAGAGATGGTCGAATTTTCTGATGGCTCTAAAGGTATGGCCTTAAACTTAGAGAGCGAAAATGTTGGTGTTGTAATTTTTGGTGATGATAGAAATATTAAAGAGGGCGATGTAGTAAAAAGAACAGGAAATATTGTTGATACACCAGTAGGAAAAGAACTTCTAGGTAGAGTAGTTGATGGTTTGGGAAATCCAATTGATGGTAAAGGTGCATTAGATAAAAGTGTAAAAAAGAGCAGAGTAGAGGTTAAGGCTCCTGGAATTATCCCTAGACAATCAGTTAATGAGCCAATGCAAACAGGATTAAAATCAATTGATAGTTTGGTTCCAATTGGAAGAGGACAAAGGGAATTAATCATTGGTGATAGACAGACAGGAAAAACTGCTGTTGCTGTTGACGCGATTATAAATCAAAAAAAGATCAATGAATCAGGTGACGAAAAACAAAAATTATATTGTATTTATGTTGCCGTAGGTCAGAAGAGATCAACTGTTAGACAAATTCAAAAAACTTTAGAGGAAGCTGGTGCAATGGAATATACAACGATTGTTGCAGCAACAGCATCTGACTCAGCACCACTTCAGTTTTTAGCTCCATATACTGGTTGTGCTATGGGTGAATATTTCAGAGATAATGGAATGCACGCGTTAATTATCTATGATGATTTATCAAAACAAGCAGTTGCTTATAGACAAATGTCACTTTTACTTAGAAGACCTCCTGGACGTGAGGCTTACCCAGGAGATGTATTCTACTTACATAGTAGATTATTAGAAAGAGCTGCAAAATTGAGCCATGAACATGGTGGAGGATCTTTAACAGCACTTCCAATTATTGAAACTCAAGGTGGAGACGTATCAGCGTTTATTCCAACAAACGTAATTTCAATTACTGATGGTCAGATTTTCTTGGAAACTGAATTATTTAACCAAGGAATTAGACCTGCAATTAACGTTGGATTGTCAGTTTCTAGGGTAGGTTCATCTGCTCAAACTAAAGCGATGAAAAAAGTTTCAGGATCAATGAAACTTGAGCTTGCCCAATATAGAGAAATGGCAGCATTTGCTCAATTTGGATCGGATTTAGATGCGTCTACCCAACAGCTATTGAATAGAGGATCAAAATTAACTGAGCTTCTAAAACAAAAACAATATTCTCCAATGACGGTTGCTGAACAAGTAATTTCGGTTTTCTGTGGTGTAAAAGGATATCTTGATGATATAGATTTAAAAGATGTTGCAGGTTTTGAAAGTAAAATCATAGAGAAATGTAAATCAGAAAAACCTGAGATTATTGAGTCGATACAAAGTTCAGGAAAACTTGAAGAGGATAAAGAAAAGTTATTAGTTAAACTGATTGCTCAATTAAAGGAAAAACTTAAATCTTAATTAGATATGGCAAGTTTAGACGACCTAAAAAAGAGAATAGCCAGTGTAAAGTCTACACAAAAGATTACTAAAGCTATGAAAATGGTTGCTGCTGCAAAATTAAGAAAAGCACAAGAAAGTGCTGAAAAAGGTAGACCTTATTCAGAAAAAATGAACAACGTAATTTTAAATCTATCTGGTGGAATTTCAGATAAAGAAAATGCACCAAAGTTGTTAGCAGGCACTGGACAAGACAAGGTTCATCTTTGTGTTGTTATGACATCAGATAGAGGTTTATGTGGTGGGTTTAATTCTAACATAATTAAGAAAGCAAAAAGTTACTTTTCCAAAATCTTAGAAGAAAATAAAGAACTTAAAATTATCACTGTTGGTTCAAAAGGTAATGACCAACTTAAGAGAACTTATGGTGATAAAATAATTGAAAACATTTCATTTAAAGAGTCAAAAAATGCCAATTATTTTGATGCTGACAAAGTAGGAAAAATTATTATTGAAAAATTTGAAGCAGGTGATTTTGATGTGTGTACAATTTTTTATAATAAATTTAAAAATGTAATTACACAAATCCCACAAGCTCAACAAATAATTCCTTTAAATGATGAGGAAAATGAAAATAGTTCAGATGAAAGTTATGAATTTGAACCAGACGAAGATGAAATTTTAAGCAATTTGTTGCCAAAAAATATTTCAACACAAATATTTAAGGCAATGTTAGAGAATTCAGCTAGCGAACAAGGATCCAGAATGAGTGCAATGGATAATGCAACCCGAAACGCAGGTGAAATGGTTGACAAACTTACTATCGAGTATAATAGAAGTCGTCAGGCAGCAATTACTAAAGAACTAATAGAAATCATATCAGGAGCAGAAAGTTTATAATTATGAGCAAAGGAATAATCACACAAGTTATTGGAGCGGTAGTAGATGTAAAATTTGAAGGAGAACTACCAGAAATTTTAACAGCATTAGAATGTAAAAACGGTGATAATAGATTAGTTTTAGAGGTTGCTCAGCACTTAGGAGAATCTACAGTAAGAACTATTGCAATGGATGCCACTGAAGGATTAAAAAGAGGAGATGAAGTTGTAAATACAAATGCTCCTATCCAAGTTCCTGTTGGACCAGAAACTTTAGGAAGAATTATCAATGTAATTGGTGAGCCAATTGATGAAAGAGGTAAGGTTAAAACTAAAGAAAGCTGGCCTATTCACAGGGCTGCGCCTGAATTTAATGATCAATCAACTGAAACAGAAATTCTTGTTACAGGAATTAAAGTAATTGATTTACTAGCACCGTATGCCAAAGGAGGGAAAATTGGACTATTTGGAGGTGCAGGTGTTGGTAAGACAGTTTTAATTATGGAATTGATTAACAATGTTGCAAAAGCTCATGGTGGATTTTCGGTTTTTGCTGGAGTTGGGGAAAGAACTAGAGAAGGAAATGACCTTTATCATGAAATGATGGATTCAGGGGTAATAAAAAAAGATGGTCCTGGTTCTAAAGCGGCATTAGTTTATGGACAAATGAACGAACCTCCAGGAGCAAGAGCAAGAGTTGCTTTAACTGGATTAACAGTTGCAGAATATTTCAGAGATCAAGAAGGACAAGACGTTTTATTCTTTGTTGATAATATCTTTAGATTTACTCAAGCTGGGTCAGAGGTTTCTGCTCTATTAGGTAGAATTCCTTCAGCAGTAGGATATCAACCTACGTTAGCTACTGATATGGGTAATCTTCAAGAAAGAATTACAACAACAAACAAGGGATCAATTACTTCTGTGCAAGCGATTTATGTTCCAGCCGATGACTTAACTGATCCAGCGCCTGCTACATCATTCGCTCACTTGGATGCTACTACGGTACTTTCAAGACAAATAGCAGAAATTGGTATTTATCCTGCAGTAGATCCATTAGACTCTACTTCAAGAATTTTGGATCCAAGAGTGGTAGGTGACGAACATTATAGAGTTGCAAGAGATGTTCAAAGGATTTTACAGTCTTACAAATCTCTTCAAGATATTATTGCTATTCTTGGGATGGACGAACTATCTGAGGAAGATAAATTAGTTGTAGCAAGAGCAAGAAAAATTCAAAGATTTTTATCTCAACCGTTCTTTGTTGCAGAAGTATTTACGGGTTCACCAGGAAAATTGGTTGATCTTGAATCCACAATCAAAGGATTTGACGCAATTTGTAAAGGTGAATACGATCACCTGCCAGAAGCTGCTTTTTATATGGTTGGTACAATTGAAGAAGCTATTGAAAAAGCTGAAAAAATGGAAAAAGAAGCTGCAGCTTAATGAGCGAAGATTTTAAAATTGAGATAGTAAATCCTGAAAAATCTTTTTTGGTGAAAGAAGATGTATCAGAGGTAGTAGTACCTGCTTTTGAGGGAGAAATGGGGATATTAAAGGATCACATTTCAATTATCTCCTTTTTAAAACCAGGTATCATCAAAGTAAGCTCAAAATCTGGAGATGAAAATTATTATGTTGAGGACGGTATAGTAGAGTTTAAAAATAATAACTTATCTATTCTGACTAGCTCAATTTATAATTTATCTGATATGGATAAATCTGTTCAACAGGATTTGCTGAAAAAAGCCGAAGAAGAGGCAAGCAAGTCAGATATTAACGATCAAACTAAATATTTGGTAGATCAAAAAATTGAAGTTTTAAAAACTCTTAATTAAGAATTTTTTTTACTTTATCTTTAACTTCTCTGTAAACGTGTAGTTTAAAATCAACTACCGAGTCTGTAATTTTATCTAGTTCTACCCATTTCCATTCTAAAAATTCAGGGTGTTTGGTTTTGATATTTATTTCATTATCTTCACCATTAAATTTCATTAGAAACCATTTTTGTTTTTGACCTCTATACTTTCCTTTCCAAATCAAACCAAGCAATCTATCTGGAAGTTCATAAGTTATAGTTCCGTCTAATTCTTGAATTAATTCGACATTTTTAATACTGGTTTCTTCCTCTAGTTCTCTGTAAGCAGCTTTTAAAAAATCCTCACCTTCATCAACTCCACCTTGAGGCATTTGCCAAAAATTTTTAGGGTTATCTATTCTTTTAGCAACAAATACTTTATTCTCTTTATTTAACACAACAATTCCAACACCACTTCTTAGTGGAAGATTACTTAAATCTTTTTTCATGTTATCCGTTGAGTAATTTAATTGCGTAATTTAACTGGTTATCAGTGTCAGTTCTTATTTTAAAGTTATCACCTTCTTCATTTATTTCTATATCTGGACGTACACCAACCTCAGATATAGATTTGCCTGATGGAAGATAATATTTTGCAACTGTTAAACGTATTGCGCCTCTATTTTTAAGAGGAATAATAGATTGAACTGAACCTTTTCCATAACTATTTTCACCTACAACAATTGCCCTTTTGTGGTCTTTTAAAGCTCCTGCAACAATTTCTGATGCCGAAGCTGATCCATAGTTTATTAGCACTAATAATGTTTTTCCATCAGTTATGTCTCCTTTTTTCGCAAACCATTTTCTATTTTCAGATTTTTTTCTACTTTTTGTGGAGACAATTTCACCATTTTCTAAAAAGAAATCAGATATCCTTATTGCTTGGTTTAGTAATCCACCTGGATTATTTCTTAAATCCAAAATAAATGAAGTAAGATTTTTATTTTTTTTTAATTTTTTTATTTGTTTTTCTATTTGATCACTACTGTTTTCATTAAATGATGTTAATCTTATATAACCAATATTGTCTTCTAATAACTCAGATTTAACAGATTGAATTTCTATTATTTCTCTAGTGATATTAAATGTTAAAGCTTTTTTCTCTCCTCTACGTCTAATTGTTAATTCTATACTTGAGCCTACTGGGCCTCGCATTAAATCAACAGCTTCACTAAGAGATTTCCCTTGAACTTGTGTATCATTAATTTTCACAATGTAATCACCAGCTTTTAATCCAGCTTTTGACGCTGGTGTGTCGTCAATAGGTGAAATAACTTTAACAACTCCTGCTTCCATACTTACCTCAATTCCAAGGCCACCAAATTCACCGCTAGTTTCTGTTTGCATCTCCTCCAAAATTTCAGGAGACATATATGAAGAATAAGGGTCTAAAGATTGAAGTAAACCATTGATAGCAGAGTCCATGCTTTCAGATTGGTTGATCTCATCAATATACTCTCTGTTTATTTTTTCTAAAACCTCACCAAATAAATCTATCTTTTTATAAATATCTACTTCAGATGAATTTGCTGAAATAAAATAAAAAAATGATAAAAAAATAAATAAATAATATTTAATTATTTTCATATCATTACTTTTTCTTTGGGAATAAACTCTGACCAGATTTTTTCTAATTCATAAAATTTTCTTTTCTCTGGGTGAAAAATATGAACGATTAGATCTATACCGTCTACCAATTTCCATTCACCACTTTCTTTACCTTCTATTTTAGAGTCTTTAATCCCATTGTCTTTAAGTTTTTCTAATACTTGTTCAGATAAAGACTGAATATGTCTAGATGATGTACCGCTTGCTATTATCATATAATCTGCCATAGAACTTTTATCTTTTAGATCAATAGTTACTATGTCTTCAGCTTTGTTAAGATCTAATGTGGTGATTACAATTTCTTTGAGATCTGAAATTTTATCCATTAATTAAATTTAGACTATCAAATTTTTCTTAATTGAGAAGATGAAATGTTGACTTTATTAAACTCTATGAATTTGAGGGTGGTACTACCGATAGCCCTAAATGTCTTTGATTTTAATGAGTTTTTTTTATAGCCATGTCTATCAAAAACTAAAATATTACACTTTTGTGAAATAGATTTTGATCTATGCCATTTGTGAAAATTTATTAAGTTATCTGCTCCCATTAAAAAATAGATTTCAATACTTTTATTTTTTTTCAAATGATTAATTAAATCGATTGTTTTATTTGAATTAATTTTATTTTCATAAAATCTCACTTTTATAAATGAATTGTTACCAATAATTTTTTTACAGAATTTTATTCTTTCAGTAACAGAGGTTTTGCTTTGATTTTTAAAAGGATTTTTTTTTGTGATTGCCCAAATAATGTTTTTAAGCTCAAATCTTTTTTTTGCTTCTTTTGAAATAGCCAGGTGACCTTTGTGAGCAGGATCAAATGATCCTCCTAAAATTCCTATTTTTGTCTTATTTAATTTCAAGTTAATTTCTTATTTTGCCTTTACTTGTAATTTGATATTTATATGAAACAAGTTGGTTAAGTCCTACAGGTCCTCTTGGTGGAAGTACATTGGTAGAAATTCCAACTTCTCCTCCGAACCCAAATTCACCTCCATCTGCAAATTGAGTTGAAGTGTTATGCATAGCAATTGAGCTTTTGACTTCCTTTAGAAATTGATTTGCTGTTTTTTTGTTTTTTGTAATTATAGAGTCTGTATGCATTGTTCCATACTTATTAATATGACTTATAGCTTCATTGAGGTTGTTTACTATTTTAACCGAAACTGCAGAGCTTAAATATTCTGTAGACCAATCCTTTTCAGTAGCTTTAAAAATTTTACCTTTGTAAAATTTAGCCAAAGTCTTTTCTCCATAAATTTTACAACCATTTTTTTCTAAATTACCCAAGATTGTATTGCTAAATTTTTTGACAATATTCTTATGCATAATAATAGTTTCAGTTGCACCACATATACTGGTGTTCCTTAATTTTGCATTAGAAACAACTTTATTTGCCATCTTTAGTTCAGCGTCTTTGTCCACATATGTATGACAAATACCCTCAAGATGACCAATAATAGGAACCTTAGAAAGCTCTTGAACTTTTCTTACAAGATTTTTTCCACCACGTGGAATTATAACATCAATATATTCTTTCATTTTAGAAAGCATTACATCAACTATCTTTCTGTTTTTAGAATCTATAAATTGTATAAAGTTTTCATCTACTTTATTTTTTTTGAGCGCTTTTTTAAACAGTTTTGACAAAACTCTATTTGAATTGATTGCCTCAGAACCTCCTCTTAAGATTACTGCATTACCTGATTTGAAACATAAACTTGCAACATCTGATGTAACATTTGGTCTACTTTCATAAATTACGCCAATTACCCCTATTGGAATTGATACTCTGCTAATATTTAATCCATTAGGTCTTTTCCAATTTTCTAAAACATGATCAATAGGATCTTTAAATCTAATAATGCTATTAATAGAACTTTTGATGTCGTTTATTTTTTTCTCATTTAAATGAAGTCTATTAATTAAATTTTCTTTTAATCCTATTTTTTTTGCATAATTAATATCTTTAGTATTTTCTTTAATTATTAAACCTTTATTTTCGTCAAGCATTTTAGCATACGAGGCTAAAACATTATTTTTAATTTTTGTGTCTATTTTATATTGACTTGCTTTTCTTGCTCTTTTACCAATTAAATTCATATAATTATTCATTTATACTTCTACCATATCATCTTTATGAATAACTTCAGATTTTGCAACATACCCAAGTAATTTTTGAATTTCATTTGAATGATGTCCCATAATTTTTTTTACTTCATCAGAAGAAAAAGAACTTAAACCCCTAGCACATTCATTATTTTTTTTATCTAAAACTTTTATATGATCACCTTTATTAAATTTTCCTGATACATTTTTTATACCTGCAGCTAGTAAACTTTTTCCAAGTTTTAAAGCTTTTTTGGCTCCATCATCAATTACAACATTTCCTTTAGGCGCAATTGAGCTTATTATCCACTTTTTTCTAGCATGAAGTTTTGATACCTTTGGGCTGAACCATGTACAATTATTTTTTTCAATAATTTTTGAAATAGGATTTGAATAAAGTCCGTTTGCAATAACCATACTACTTCCAGCTAACTGACAAATTTTAGCAGCTTCAATTTTAGTTTGCATTCCTCCACTTCCATATTCATTAATACCTTTGATATTAATTTCTTTTAAATCTTTGTTAATATCATTTACTATTTTTATCAGTTTAGCGTCTTTATTTATTTTTGGATTTTTTGTGAAAAGACCATCTACATCTGAAAGTAAAATTAACGTATCAGCGTTTGTAATTTGAGTTACTCTAGATGCCAATCTATCATTATCTCCATATTTTATCTCAGTTGTTGCAATTGTGTCATTCTCATTAACAACTGGGATGAATCCAAGTTCAAATAAATTTTCAAATGTTCTTTTAGCGTTTAATGATCTTCTTCGCTCCTCTGTATCTTCTAGAGTTAACAAAATTTGTGAGATATTTAATTTGTACTTTGAAAAAGTCTGAGAGAATAAATTCATTAGTTCAATTTGGCCAATAGAGGCAATTGCTTGACTTTTGTCTAACTTGATATTTTTTTTGTTAAAATTCATTTTTTTACATCCAAGCGCTATAGCACCTGAACTAACAATGACGATTTTTTGATTTTTATCTCTTAGTTTTTTGATGTCCTTAGCAAAGCTTGAAAGCCATTTTTTTCTTATTTTTTTATTTTCATCAACTAATAAAGATGAACCAATTTTAATAACAATAATTTTCGAGTTTTTAAGATACATAGGATAATAATTTTGCCTTAATTTTTGAAACAGATTCTTTATTTAAAGTTGTCATAGTCATTATCTCACAATTTTTATCTTTAGAGAAATCATCAATTACATCTTTAGCTGTATCTTCGTCAATTAAATCAATTTTGTTAAACACAATTAATTCTTTCTTATCAAGCATTTTAGAGCTGTAATTTTTAAGCTCATTTTTAACCTGATCATAAGACTCCTTGAGATCGAGATTAGTAATATCAATTAAGTGTAATAAAGATTTGCATCTTTCTATATGTTTTAAAAATTGTATCCCAAGTCCGACACCTTCGTGGGCACCCTCTACTAGTCCCGGTATATCAGCTATTGTAATTTCTTTATCATCATAGCTAGCAACACCCAAGTTAGGATTCAGTGTTGTAAATTTATAATTAGCAATTTTTGGATTTGCGTTAGTAAGCGCTGCCAACAAACTTGATTTTCCTGCGTTAGGTAATCCGATAATTCCAATATCAGCTATCGTTTTAAGTTGTAACCAAATTGTAAACTCTTCTCCCAAAGTTCCTTTCGTAAACTTTCTTGGAGCTCTGTTTGTGGAGCTTTTAAATCTAGTATTTCCCAAACCCCCTTTGCCACCATTAGCTGCAATGTACTCTTCTCCTTTCTTGTTAAAATCAAATAATAGAGTTTTGTTATCTTCTTCAAATACCTGAGTTCCAAGAGGAACTTTTAAAATTAAATCCTCACCACTTTTTCCTGTTCGATTTTGACCAGAACCATTTTCTCCACGTTCAGCTTTATGATGTTGTTGATATCTGTAATCAATTAAAGTGTTTAAGTTTTCTTCTGATTTTAAAATGATAGAACCACCTCTGCCTCCATCACCTCCATCAGGTCCTCCAAACTCAATATATTTTTCTCTTCTAAAACTTGGCGAACCGTCACCACCGTTTCCTGCTTTAATATAAATTTTAACTTGATCGAGAAATTTCATAATACAACATTTTCTTGGTTGTACTATTAATTGGGTTTTACTGAAACGTAAGTTCTATCTAATTTAGATTTTTTGAATACAACTTTACCTTTAATAACAGAAAAAATTGAATGATCTTTTCCCATTCCAACATTTTCGCCAGGAAAAATTTTTGTTCCTCTTTGTCTAACAATTATATTTCCAGGTATTACAGTTTCTCCACCGTATTTTTTAACACCAAGTCTTCGACCGGCACTATCTCGTCCGTTTCTCGATGATCCACCTGCTTTTTTTGTTGCCATAATTTACCTAATAATTATTTACTTGCAGCTTCTTTAACTTCCTCTTTTTTGGAAGCTGGTTTAATTTTTTCAGCTTCAGATAATACTTTACCATCTTTTGAAAAAATTTTGTTAATTCTTATCAAAGAAAATTGTTGTCTATGTCCATTTTTCCTTCTTGAATTTTGTCTTCTTCTTTTTTTGAAAATTAGAATTGTTCTATTTTTACTATTTTTAATTAAATCAGCCTCTACCTTAGCACCGTCA
>CACHBY010000001.1 GCA_902578175.1 uncultured Pelagibacteraceae bacterium | reverse complement strand
TGATATTCATACTTTTATTAAGGGTAGAAAACTAGACGACAATGCTCAAATCATGCTTAGATTTAAAGGTGGCGCCAAAGGCGCAATATGGTCTAGTCAAGTTGCAGTTGGAAATGAAAATAATCTTAAAATAAGAGTTTATGGCGAAAATGGTGGGATGGAATGGAGACAAGAAGATCCTAATTATTTGTATTTCACAAAATTTGGTCATCCGACTCAAAAAATTACTCGAGGAAGTAATAATACTAGTAAAGAGGCAGAGGATGTTACAAGAATTCCGCCTGGACATCCCGAAGGCTATTTAGAAGGATTTGCTAATATATATAGCGATGTTTCTAAAACATTATTTGCTGAAATAAATAAACAAAACTACAATAAATCAAGTGATTGTTATCCAACAATTTATGATGGTATTGAAGGCATGAAATTTATAGAAACAATTTTAAAGTCTAGTAAAAACAATAGCAAATGGATCCAATTTAATTAAAAGAATAAAATTTAATTTACTTTATTAATACAATTTCCAGTTCTAAAAAACTCATCTAGATTATCAATTGCTAAATTACCCATTGCAATTCTTGTATCTTTTGTAGCACTGCCAAGATGAGGCAAAACAAAAGCGCTTGGAATTTTTAAGTAGCCAGGATTTAAATTTGGTTCGTTTTTATAAACATCTAATCCTGCAGCATAAATTTTTCTTCTATTCAATGCATCAATTAAAGCTTCATCATCTACTATGTCTCCTCTTGCAACATTAGTTATCACAGCACCTTTAGGAAAATATTCAACAGTCTCTTTATTAATTAAATTTTCTGTTTCTTTCGTAGCTGGGCAACAAATAGATAGAACATCTGAAACTGAAAAAAGACTCTTTATGCTGTCATGATAAGTTGCACCCTGCTCTTTATCTTCACTTAATTTTGAACGATTATGATAATGAATAATCATACCTAAAGATTTTGCAATTTTTGCAATTTTTTGGCCAATACGACCCATGCCTAAAATTCCTAATCTTGTTCCAGTAAGTTGTTTTCCAATTAAATAGTCAGCAGACCATTTCCATCCACCCTCTCTTGCAGACTCTATGCCTTCGGAAGCTCTTCTGCATGCTCCTAGAATTAATAAAATTCCAATCTCTGCTGTAGCATCTGATAAAACTTCTGGCGTATTTGTTACTGCTATACCTCTATTCTTTGCTGCTTCTAAATCTATGTTTCCAAATCCTACTGCAAAATTAGAAATTATTTTAATTGTGTCTGGTAATTGATTGATTGTTTCTGCATCTAATTTTTCAGTTAGTGATGATAATATGCCATCAAATCCATCACTCATTTCAATAATTTTTTTTTGTGAATAAAGTTCATCATTAGTATTAAATTTAGCATCAAATAATTTAGATGCTTTGTCTTCACTTTCTCTTATTAAACGTCTTGTAATTAAAACCTTTTTCATAATTTTTATTTTAAAATTTCAGGTTTTGGTCCTCCAGTGTACCAATCTAAAACTTCAATTGTATGTAATATTGGAACTTTAGTACCATGAGCGATTTGGGTAATACAACCAATATTTCCTGTGGAGATAAAATCTGGATTTAAACTTTCAATATTATTTACTTTTTTCTTTAATAATTGTTTTGCAATTTTTGATTGCAAAATGTTGTAAGTACCAGCTGATCCACAACATATATGGCCTTCTGGAATTTCCATAATTTCATTATTTGTTTTCTCAAGTAATGAAACTGGCTGTGAATGAACTTTTTGACCATGCTGCATTGAACACGCAGAGTGATATGCAACTTTATATTTTTTTCCTTTATCTTTAATATCAAGTTTTAAACTTTCAAATATATATTCTGATATATCTTTTGTAAGTTCTGATATTACTTTGGCTTTTTTACTTAGCTCTTTATCTTCACGAAAAATAAATCCATAATCTTTCATAGTTGTTCCACAGCCAGACGTATTTGATAAAATTGCATCCAAATTTCCTTTTTGATGCTCCTCATACCAAGTGTTTATATTATTTTTAAAATCTTGATGCGCATCCTCCTCTTTTCCAAGATGATGATTTAAAGACCCGCAACAACGAATTTTTTTTGGAACAATTACTTCTACACCGTGTCTATTTAATAACCTTATTGTTGCTTCATTAATTTGAGGAGATATTTCTTTTTGTACACATCCCGTTAAAAGAGCAACTCTAGCAATTCTTTTTTTGGTAGAGGATTTGTAAACTTCTTTAATTGGTAAACTTTTTTTAGGAAAATTTGTAGGCATTAACTCAATCATGTCCTTAATTTTTGATGGCATTAAGAATTTGAATGGCTTTGATAATTTTACTAATAAACTTGATAATCGAAAAACTTTTGTATTTGGAAGAGTAATAGATAAAAAATACCTTATTAATTTATCAAAGAGAGATCTTTGATAATTTTTTTCAATATATTTTTTTCCATGATCAATTATATGCATGTAATTTACTCCTGCAGGACAGGTAGTCATACAGCTATAACATGAGAGGCATCGATCGATATGCTTTACAACTTTTTCGGTTGGTTTCCTATTATTTTCGAGCATATCTTTAATAAGATAAATACGTCCTCTAGGACCATCTAACTCATCACCTAAAAGTTGATGCGTAGGGCATGTAGCATTACACATTCCACAATGCACACACTTTTTAAAAACTTTTTCGTTTGCAAAATTGTCAGGATCTTTAAGCTGTTCTTCTGTAAATTTTGTTTGCACTAAACTCCTCTATACATTTTCCCTGGGTTTAAAATTCTTTTAGGATCAAAACTTTGTTTTACTTTTTCAGAAATCATTAAACGTACTTTATCGATAGTAAAGATAGCTTCTCCGTAATCATATTCTGATGAAGTTTTAATTACTGTCAAATAACCTCCAAAGTCTTTTGCCATTTTTTTTAATTCTTTAATCTTTTCTTCTTTTTTATTATTAACTTCAATCCAGAATAACGACCCACACCAATCAACAAAATAGTTATGGTTATTTTCTAAATGTTTGCATAGTTTTGAACAATTTGCAGGTGGTATTACCATTCGTATTAAATTATGCTCGGTCTTTTCAAATACCTCTAAATTATTTACTTTTTTCCAAAATGGTTCTGATTGATAAACATCAAGGGTAGAAATATCTGAATTATTTAATTCAAGTTCTTTTTTTAAATTGTTAATTTTTTCTTCAATTGAAATTTTGTCCCCTTCAACCCTAAATGCTATAAATGAAATATTTGATTTAAGATCATTAAACTTAAAAACAGAATTTTTTTTAATAACAAAATCTTTATCCTTTGATTTTTCAGGAACAAAAACGGCGCCAGAAATTTCACTACTTGAGCTAGATAGTTTATTAAAATAATCATAAATTTGTTCGAAATTACTAGGATAAATTATTACAGTTTTAGAAGTATCTTTCTTAGGTAACACCTTTAACGTAATTTCGGTTAAAGCAACAAGAGTACCAAATGAGCCTGCTATTAATTTTGACAAATCATAACCTGTAACATTTTTTACAACAGTACCTCCTGATTTAATTATATCTCCTTTTCCATTAACTCCCTTAAAACCTAGGATATGATCTCTCACACTACCAACTTTAAATCTTCGTGAACCTGCATAATTGCAAGATAAGTATCCTGCTATTGTCCCTTTATTTGACTTACCTTCTTTAATATACCCAAAGTCTATTGGTTCAAAAGCTAGCTCTTGACTATTTTCACTTAAGACCTGCTCGATTTCATTGATTGGTGTACAAGCTTTAACTTTAATATACAATTCTTCAGGTCTATAATCGATAATACCTGAGATTTTAGATAAAGACGTAGTATTAGCTGACTGCGTTTTATTTCCAATAAAACTTTTTGAGTTGTTACCGATAATTTCTGTTGGAGAGTCTTGTTTATATAGTTCCCGAATTAAATCTGAAACTTCTGTCTCATCTTTGGGATAATAGACGTTGTTAGAATCTTGGAAGATCTGGGAATTTATCTTTATTTTTGTGGACATGAACCCTTCCTTCCTCTGCACATTTTCTAAGTATAGGATAAACTTTTCCAGGATTTAATAAATTTTTTTCATCTAATGACTTTTTGATACTCAATTGTTGTTGAATATCGTTATCATTAAACATTTCACACATAAGTTCTCGCTTTTCTATACCAACACCATGCTCTCCTGTAATTACTCCACCAAGTCTCACACATGTTTTTAATATTTCTGAACCAAACTCTTCAGTTTTTCTAAGTTGTTCTTTATCATTTCCATCAAACATAATAAGTGGATGTAAATTTCCATCACCTGCGTGAAAACAATTTGCCACTGGTAGTTCATATTTTTCAGATAATTTTTTTATTTCTAATAACGCTTCAGCAAGCTTGCCTCTGGGAATAGAACCATCCATACAATAGTAATCAGGTGCCATAGCTCCACACGCTGGAAAAGCTGCTTTTCTTCCAGCCCAGAATGAAAGTCTTTCTTTCTCACTATTGCTTAGTTTAAGACTAGAGCAATTATTTTTTTTACAGAGTGCCTCTACTTTTTTAATTAACTCATTAACCTCTGATTCTGTACCGTCAAGTTCCACTATTAATAATAATTCTGCATCTCGTGGATATCCCGCTTTACTAAAATTATCTGTTGCCTCAATTAAAGCCTTATCCATTATTTCCATTCCTGCTGGAACTATTCCACTTGAAATAATTTCCGAGGCTGCATCTCCACCTTCTTTAATAGATGGAAAACCTATCAAAGCCGCTCTTACTACTTCAGGTGTTCTTAGAATCTTAACTGTAACTTCGGTAACAACCCCCAATAAACCTTCTGAGCCACAAATTAAACCCATAAGATCATATCCCTCTTGATCAAACGATTTGCCTCCAAATCTACAAATAGTTCCATCCATCATTACCATTTGTACACCTAAAATATTGTTTGTAGTCGTTCCATATTTTAATGAGTGAACTCCACCAGAATTTTCAGCAACATTTCCACCTATAGAACATGCTAACTGGCTCGAAGGATCTGGGGCATAATAAAATCCTTTGTGTTGAACTGCATGAGTAATGCCTAGATTTGTAACTCCTGGCTGAGTCACAACACATTTATTTTCGTAATCAATTTCTAATATTTTATTAAACTTTCCTAAACCAAGAAGAATAGCATCTTGAAGAGGTAATGCTCCGCCAGACAATCCTGTACCTGCACCTCTTGGTACAACTTTAATATTTTCACTATGACAAAATTTTAATATCTCGCTTACTTCTTCTGTGTTTTCTGGAAGTACTACGGCTAATGGTGTTTGTGTATAAACTGATAAAGCATCAGTTTCATATGGTCTTAATTCATCAGACTCACTCAATACATTTTCTATATTAGTTAACCTTGAAAGTTTTTTTACTATTTCACTTTTTCTATTTAGAATAGAACTATCAATTTTTGGTAAAGCTATTTCAGACATAGCTTAGCCTAACATTTTTTTAATATTTTCCAATGCGTTAGAAATGTTGTCCTGAGATGCAGCAAAGCTAAATCTTACGTAATCCTGGCATGTTTTTCCAAATGCAGTACCTGGAACAATTGCAACACCTGCTTCATGCATAGCTTTTTTGCAAAACTCAGATCCATTCATTCCAGTGCCTATAACTTTTGGAAATGCATAAAATGCCCCGCCTGGTAAACTACATTCTACTCCTGGTAGACTGTTTAGGCCTTCGTGAATTAATTTTCTTCTTTGTGTAAACTTTTCCATCATTAAATCAATTGAATCATCAGGTCCATCAAGTGCAGCTATTCCTGCAAATTGGGCTGCAGCATTAACACATGAAACACTGTTTATTAGTAGTTTATTAATATGTTCAATTAAATTTTCAGGCCAAAAGCTCCAACCTAATCTCCAACCTGTCATTGAGTATGCTTTACTCCAGCCTTCTAAAACAATTAGTCTTTCTCTTAAATCTGGATAGTTAAAGAATGTTGGCATTTCTTTATTGTCAAAAATTTGCCTACTATAGATTTCATCGCTTAAGATAGTTACGTGAGGATGTTTTTTTAAACCTTCTGCCAATTTATCAATTTCAGATTTTTCAACAAAACTTCCAGTTGGATTATTAGGATTAATTAAAATTAACAATCTAGTTTTATCGGTAATTAAAGATAAAATTTTATCTGCATTAAATTTTAAATCTTTATCCTCTGTTAAATCATAAGGTACAGCGGTAGAACCTGTGTAATTAATCATAGACTCATAAATAGGAAAGGCTGGTGTCGGATGTATAATTTCAGCTCCTGGCTCACCAAAACATTGTATTGCATAATGCATTGTAGGTTTGCCACCTGGCATTATGATAATTCTTTCTGGATCTACTTCAGTATTATATCTTTTCTTGATCCATCTAGAAACTGCTTGTCTACACTCTAAAATTCCATTTGAAAGAACGTAACCATGATGACCGTCGTCTAAGGCTTTTTTTGCAGCTTCGACCACATGTTTAGGCGTCTTAAAATCTGGCTGACCTAAGCCAAGATGTATCATTGGGTTTCCTTGTGCTTCTAATTTTTTAGCTTCCGCTAAAACCGAAAAGGCACTTTCTGTTCCAAGTCTATCAAGTGAGGCTGCTAATTTCATAATAAAGTTGGAAAATATACATAAAAAAGAATGAATGTCTATTTAGAATTATTATAAATTTCTATTAAAATTCTTAGTTTCTATAGATAATTTTTGTCTCATCAAGATCTTTTACAGATTTACATCCCATCAAAATCATGTTTCTTCTAATTTCTTTTTGCATGTTGTCTAGCAATCTTTCAACACCTTTTTGGCCTCCTGCACCCAAACTAAAAAGAAAAGCTTTTCCAAAACTGCAAGCTGTTGCACCAGCTGCAAGCGCTTTGAGAACGTGAGTTCCTCTTCTTACTCCACCATCAAGAATAATTTCTAATTTATCTCCTACTGCATCTGAAATTGCTTTTACTTGATCAAATGGTGACCTAGATCCATCTAATTGTCTTCCACCATGATTGGATATCATTATTGCTGTACAACCTATATCAATTGCTCTCTTTGCATCTTCAACTGACATAACTCCTTTTAACGCCATTGGCTTATTCCATTTTTTAATACAGTATTCTGCATCTTTCCAATTCATCGCTGGATCATATTGCTCATTAATGTAATCCATTACTGATTTAGCTATGTTTGTTCCCTTATCAGTTTTGTTTTTAATATTTGCTAATTCAAATTTTTTATTAGTAAAATACTTAAACACCCATCCTGGTCTCATGGCAAAACTTAGCAAACTATCTAATGTAAATTTAGGTGGAGTTGTAAAACCAGTTCTATGATCTCTTTCCCTATTACCAGCAACCAAAGTATCAACAGTAATGCACATGCCGTCAAAATTTGCTCTACTACATCTTTCAATTAAATCATCAGTAATTGATTTATCTTTATGTATATAAAGTTGAAAAAGCTTTGGACCGCTAGATATATTAGCAACTTCTTCAATAGAAAATGATGCCATCGTAGACATGCTATAAATTGTATTAAATTTTTCTGCTGCTCTAGCAGAAGCCTTATCACCCTCTGGATCATACAAGCTTTGCATTGCAGTTGGAGATAAAAATAATGGCATATCAATTTTTCTACCGAAAACAGTTGTGGATAAATCTGGTTCTCCGACACTATTTAAAATACTAGGAACTAAATCACAGTCGCTAAATGAGTCGGTATTTCTGTTTAAAGTTATTTCGTCATCAGCACCTCCATCAATATAATGAAATATAGGTGCTGGAAGTTTCTTCTTAGCTAATTTTCTAAAATCATCAAAATTATAACAATCATTTAAATTCATAAAAATTTATTAAAAGCTTTTAAAGAAATTGAACATATAACTATTTGCCCCAGGATTTTTGTCTCCTATGCTTGCATTAGATATATGATTGTAAGAAAAACCAAATTGACTGCTCTCAGACATGTTTAAAGAAATCTGTAATTCAGATTTAAATTCCAAAATGTGACCTAGATCTTTTCCATCACCTTCATGATATAATCCTGGGGTAAAACTTGGATTAAAATTTAAAGATCCTATTTTATATTGTGCTTCAACTCCTGTGTAAACATAAGCCGCACTATCAGCAGTAATGAGAGCACCAGTAATAGGTGATAAATTTCCTAAAAAAGTATCTCTATTTAAATTTTCATTTTGATGCTGAAAACCAATTAATTCTGATTTTTTTCCATCATCACTAAAGTCAAACATTCCCGTGTAAACATTATACTCAGTATTTAAGTCTCTTTTTTTGATTAATTCTGCATTTGATGAATTCGTTAATACTAAAAATGATAATAAAATTATAATTTTTTTTATATACATTTAGGAATTATTTTTAAATTTAAGTTTTTTTAGGATTATTGCACCTCCAAGTAAAAATATCAATAATGGCAATAACCAAAGAATATAAGTATTTTTATTTAAACCAGGATCATACAAAATCCATTCACCATATTTTTCTTTAAAATAATCATAAATTTCATTTTCAGATAGTCCTTCCTCAAGTTTTTTATCAACTAAAATTTTCATACTATTTGCAAAATCTGAATCTGAATCATACACAGATTGACCTTGACAAATTAAACATCTTAAATTTTTTGTAATATTATTTCTTTCAAGCTGATTATCAGCAAATGATATTTTTGGAATTAATAATAAAATAATTATAATTATTTTTAAAATTCTCATTTTATAATCGAGTTAATTTCGTTAATTAATTCTTCATTTAATGGTCCAATGTATTTTGAAACTATTTTGTTTTTATGAATCAAAAAAGTTTCTGGCACACCGTATGCTCCCCACTCTATTGATATTATACCATCTTCATCTAATAATATTGTTTCGTATGGATTTCCCAATTTCATTAGAAAATTTTGAGCATTATTAAAATTATCTTTATAATTTAATCCAATTAAAGTTACTTTATCGTTTTCACTTAATCTCATTAAATAAGCATGTTCTTGTCTACAAGGTACACACCATGAAGCCCATATGTTTAATAAATAAAATTTATTTGAATTAAATATTTCTAATGAGTTAATATTTTCTTTACTATCAAACTTAACACTAGAAAAAATTGGAATATCTTTTTTTATTTCTGACTTAGGAGTGTAGATGTTTGTTTCCTGCAAGCCTTTATAAAATATTAAAAAAATAATTATAAAACTTGTTATTATTATTAAAGGTATTAATTTATCTTTCATATTCTCCTTTTAAAAAAACTTAATATTCCACCCATACTTAATAATAATACTGATACCCATATCCAAAGCATGAAAGGTTTGTCTTGATATCTAACGTTAAAATATTCCTGATTTTGTACTAAGTTTATGACAATAAATTTATCTTTCATTAAAGAAGTTTTAATATCAGCTTCGCTAGTTACTATATTTGGCTGGTTATAAATTCTTAGCTCTGGGGACATTTTGTTAACTTTTCCATTTGAAGAAATAATTTTAAAATTTGCTACTACTGAATTATAATTTTTTTCATCTCTCTGTTTTATATCTTCAAGTATAATTTTAATTTTTGAGTTTTCATAACTTTCACCAATTTTAAGATTGGTTATTACCTCACTAGAAAGCAAATTATTAAATAAAATACTTAAAATTAATAGGCTAAATCCAAAGTGAGCAATATTTTGGAAAATGTTTTTAAATTTTTTTGTAAAAAAATCCCTAACGGTAATAAAAAACAAATAAAATGCACTTGAAATTAAAATTGTATTTACAAGTAAATTTTTATCAAAATTCCTAACAACTAAATAAGATATTAAAATAGATATAAAGAACAAAAATATTAGAATTTTTTTACTCTCTAGGTTAGATTTGATCCATTTCAATTGAGGTCCAATTGCCATAGCAATTAAAAACGGAATTAGGAAAGGGATAATTAATTTATGATAAAATGGAGGACCAACTGAAATTTTTTCTGAAGAAATTACATCTAAAAAAATTGGATATACTGTACCAATTAAAACTACAGATAAAAAATACATCATGAACCAATTATTTAATATAATTGCACTTTCTTTACTCAACCAAAAAAGATTTATTGAATTCTTTTGATGCTCTTTATGAAAAAAGAAAAAAATAAATAAAGAAATAAAAATTAAAACAAACAAAAATATTAGTATGAATAAACCTCTTTCAGGATCGTTAGCAAAAGTATGAACTGAATTAAGGATACCTGATCTAACTAAGAAAGTTCCACACATACTAAGTGTAAATGTAGCTATGGATAAAATTATAACCCAAGAGGTTAAAATCGATTTTTTTTCTAAAACTAATATACAATGTAACAATGTGGTTAATGCTAACCAAGGCATAAGGGACACATTTTCTACTGGATCCCAAAACCAAAATCCTCCCCATCCAAGTTCATAATAAGCCCAAATAGAACCAAGTAAAATTCCTAATGTCAAAAATACCCATGAAACTAAAGTCCATTTTTTTATATGAGTTGCCCAGCTTCCTGAAACCATTTTTAGAGTTGTTGCTGCTAGTGCAGAAGAAAATATTATTGATGAACCGACATATCCTAAATATAGAATAGGTGGATGAATTGCTAATGCAGGATCTTGTAATATTGGATTTAAACCTAAACCTTCTTCAGGAATTGGGAATAAATAATTAAATGGATTAGAAGTTTTTAGTAAAAATATAAAAAAACCAATAATTATTATCTGCTGGAATATTGTTGTTAAAGTTTTATATTTTATTGATTGATTATTAGTTCTTAATAAAAAGATAAAAATGAACAAAGTTAAAACCAATAACCACAGCAACAAACTACCCTCATGGTTTCCCCAAGTTCCTGTAATTTTGTAAAATAAAGGTTTAGTAGTATGCGAATTATTAAATACAATTTCGTTACTAAAATCTGAAACTACAAAAGATAAAACTAAACCAAAAAAACTAACAACAACAAAAAATAATTGTAAAAATGATAATGACAAAATTTTAGTATCTAAAATTTCTGAATTTCTAAAATTTTGAACTGAAAAATAGATCAAAATTGAACCACTAATTAATCCTAAAATTAGTGCATAGTATCCAACAACGCTATAAATCAATTAATTTTCCTCCAATGCAGCTTTAACCTCTGGAGGCATATAATTTTCATCATGCTTTGCTAAAATTTTTGTTGCTGAAAAGAAACTTCTGTCTTTTAAAACACCTTCGGCTACAACTCCTTTTCCTTCTTCAAATAAATTTGGAACTGCGCCTGAATAGGTAACATTAATCTCATTTTTAAAATCTGTAATAATAAAATTCAATTCATTAGAATTCATGCTAATAGAATTTTTTTTAACCATTCCACCTACTCTAATTTTATTACTTGTCACCTCAGTTAATGATTTAATCTCCGAAGGAGATTGAAAATAAACAACGTTTTCTTCTAAAGATTTTAAAACTAAAAAAACTGTTAATATTAAAATTAACAAAATAGTCGAAATAAACAGAAACCTTAACTTAACTTTTCGACCATACATCGATCAAAAATTAGTTATTTGTTGCGTCAGCTAAAATTTCTTTATTTATTCTTTGCGATTTTGCAGAATTAGCTTGTTCAATGTTAAGTGATCCAAATTTAGCAACAAATTTATTTTGTTCTTTAATAAATTGAACTTTTGTTACTAAATATAAACTTAGGAAACTTAATAAAGTAAAACCAAATGCAGATAACACGTATACTGCATATCCATTCATAAATAATAATTCGTTAATCATAATCTATCTAAGCCTTTATTTTTAATTTTTATCAGTTCTGTATTATATTTCATTAAGAAAATTAACAACGAAAATAGAGCAAATGCCGCAGTCATTATAAATAATGGATAAAGCATTGATGAATGAATTGAGCTTTTTGACAAGATATTTATTGAGGCAGGCTGATGAAGTGTATTCCACCAATCAACAGAGTACTTAATTATTGGGACATTAATAATTCCAAGAATAGTAATAAAGGTTGAGATTTTAAAAACTTTTTCCTCATTTTCATAAATTCTCCAAGAGATTAAATATAAAGCATAAAATAGAGCTAAAATTAACATTGAAGTAATTCTCGCATCCCAGGCCCACCATGTACCCCAGGTAGGTTTTCCCCAAATAGAACCGGTTACCAATGCAATAATATTAAAAACAAAACCTGAGGGAGCTAAACTTTTTGATATTAAAAAAAAATTTTTATTTTTAAAAATAAATCCTGAAATTGATAAAATAGTTATAAAGGAAAAAATTCCAAGAGAAATCCATGCAGCAGGAACATGAACATACATAATTCTAACAGCGTCACTCTGCTTATAATCTTCAGGTGACAATATAAGTGCTTCAACTAATCCAACTGACAAGACAATCACAAATAAAAACAAAACATATTTAGGCGCTCTTGAAGTAATTTGAAAAATTTTATTCGGCTCTAGAAGTTTAAACATAACTCTAATTTAGGGATTTATTTTAAAAATACTATTGTGAAAAATTATCTGATCAAGAATGAGGAGAGGGAGATAATAAAGAAAGATTTACTTTTAACACTCTTGATCAGAATTTAACAATTTTATAAAAAATTAGTGTGGCCTAGATTGGAGCTAAATGTGTTTGAATAATGATAACTAATTAGATAACTTGAAATAACTTGAGCCTTTTTTACCTGAAAAAATTTCCTCAATTAAGGGATGTTTTATTGGCTCGTCAGAGTCATCCGTCAAAAGATTTTGCTCTGAAACATAGGCTTCGTAGGTAATTTCATCATTTTCAGCAAGTAAATGATAAAAAGGCTGATCTTTTCTCGGTCTAACATTTTTTGGAATAGACTGATACCATTCCTCTGAATTGTTAAACTCAAAGTCCACATCATAAATAACGCCTCTAAATTCAAAGTGTTTATGTTTTACTATATCACCAATTGAGAATTTAGCTTTTTGTATTGCCATATTAATAGTATGGGTATTTAAAAATAAAAATCAATGTAAAAAATATTTAAGTTTTGTGATGTGGCAAATATGCTAATATCTTTTAAGTGAATAAATCTTTTTTAAAATTTGTTACTGATTTTGGTCCTCTAGCAATATTTTTTTTCTATTATTACAACAGTGGAAAAAATTTATCAGTAGCAATTCCTCCCTTAATAGTTGCAACTATCATTGCACTAGCTGTAGTTTGGTTTTTTGAAAAAAAAATACCTCCAATGCCATTATTAAGTGGGATTTTAATAACTTTTTTTGGAGGACTTACTATCTATTTTAATGATCCAATATTTATTTATTTAAAACCTACAATAATAAATATTATGTTTGCTTTATCTTTATATTTTGGAAAATACTTTACGAAAGAACCAGTACTCAAAAAGGTAATGGGCAAATCAATACCTTTGACAGATATTGGATGGGAAATTTTAAATCGAAGATGGATGTTTTTTTTCTTTGGTCTTGCATTATTAAATGAATTTGTTTGGAGAACGCAAACTGAAGAATTTTGGGTTAATTTTAAAGTTTGGGGAATGCTTCCAATAACAATAGTTTTTACTGGATTTCAAATTCCATTAATAAATAAACATAAAATTGATGCGTAATAACTTAAGATTAGTAGTAAACAATCAGCAATATAAAATAGAGGAAAAACAATTTTTTGAAAAAGATGAACTTAAAATTATTTTAGATCTTTATGCAAAAATGGTTTCTGAAGGTTCTTGGAAAGATTATGGTCTTAACATATCAAACAAACAAGTTAGCTTTAGTGTGTTTAGAAATGCAGCCGAAAATGCAATATATAAAATCTGTAAAAATTTTAAGCCAAAAAATAAAAATTTAAAATACTTAATCACAGATACAAGTGGCAAGATTCTAAAAAATTCTTATGAACTTAAATCATTACTAAAGAATACAAATTGGAAGAAACTTCAAAAATAATTTATCGTCTTTGACCAAAAAGTCTTAACAACATTATAAATAGATTAATAAAGTCTAGGTATAATGTTAAAGCACCCATTACTGCTTTTTTTCCAACGATTTCACCAGTGTCACTTGCAACATACATGTTTTTAATTTTTTGAGTGTCATAAGCTGTTAAACCTACGAAAATTAAAACACCTAAAATTGAAATCACAAAATACATCATTGAAGATTTTAGGAAAATATTAACGATAGATGCAATAATTATACCAATTAATCCCATCATTAAAAATGATCCAAACTTCGTTAAATCTCTTTTAGTTGTATAACCATAAATACTCATAGCTCCAAAAGTTGCCGAAGTTATGAAAAATACTCTAGTAACACTTAAGCCAGTGTAAACTAATAAGATTGAAGACAATGAAAGTCCCATTAAAGCTGCAAACACCCAAAATGTCGTTTGGGCTTTTGAAGCGCTCATCTTATTAATTCCAAAACTCATATAAAAAACGATACCCAACGGAGCTAGCATTACCAACCATTTGAGACCTGATAAATAAATTGCATTCCCCATTTGTGTTAGTCCAACAATTGCACCTGATTGATCAGTTATGACAGACATCTTAAATGTTATTAGTGCGATTATCCCTGTTAACAACACACCTGTTGCCATGTAGTTATAAACTTTTAACATGTAGGCCCTTAAGCCTTCATCCATTACAGCAGAAGTTTGTTGTGCTGCTTTTGCTCTGTTTAATATTCCATTTTTATCAAATTCCATAATATGCTACATATAATAGTCTTTTAATAATTATTCAAGACACCTTAAAAGATTAATAAAAAGTTAACATAAAACATTAATGAATTACAAAAAATTGGGAAATACCGATCTTGATGTGAGTACAATTTGTCTCGGTACAATGACTTGGGGAGAACAAAATACTCAAGATGAGGCCTTTGAACAAATGGACTTTGCTTTAGATCAAGGAGTAAATTTTTGGGATACAGCAGAACTTTATTCAGTTCCACCAAAAGAAGAAACTTTTGGTCACACAGAAATAATTATTGGTAACTGGTTCAAAGAGAGAAATAAAAGAGAAAAAATAATCTTGGCTACAAAAGTTGCCGGACCTGCAAGATCATATATTAGAAATGGAGAAAATAATTATACTATTCAAAATATTACAAGAGCTTTAGATGGAAGTTTAAAAAGACTACAAACAGATTATATTGATTTATATCAACTTCACTGGCCAGAAAGAAACGTGAATAATTTTGGCAGACTTAATTATATACATAAAGAAAATAATTGGAACGAGTTTGAGGATGTTTTAGAAAATCTTAAAAAATTTATAGATCAAGGAAAAATAAGAGAAATAGGATTATCAAATGAAACACCGTGGGGTGTTTCTAAGTATTTAGAAATATCAAAACAAAAAAAACTTCCACGAATGATGTCTATTCAAAACCCTTACAGCCTTTTAAATAGAACATATGAAGTTGGGTTATCTGAAATATCAATCAGAGATAAAATTGGTTTATTGGCCTACTCACCTCTAGCTAGTGGTTTTCTAACAGGCAAATATAGAAATAATTCATTGCCAAAAAATTCTAGAATTGAACGAGATGGAGATTTTTGGACCAGATACAATAAACCAAATAGAAATAATGCAATTGAAGAATATTATAAAATTTCAGAAAAATACTCATTAGATATGGCACAAATGTCTATTAAATTTTGCGAAATTCAAGACTTCATGACAAGTGTAATTATAGGTGCAACCACAATGGATCAGTTGAAAACAAATATAGAAAGTGTAAATGTAAATTTGTCTAATGATGTCATTGAAGAAATTAACAAGGTTCAAACAATTTATCCAAATCCATGTCCTTAAGTAAAAAAATAATAATTTTATTAACTGTATTTATCCTAGGTTCAAATCACCTATTTGCTCAAGAGGTAAAAAAAATTGGTAAATATAAAGATTGGGAGGCAATGGTAGCTTATGAACCCGATGGCAAAGTATGTTTTGCTCAATCAGTGCCAGTGCTTCAAGCGCCAAAATCAAACAAAAGAGATGCAAAATTATTTGTAACTTTTAGACCAGAAGAAAGTATTTCAAATGAAATAAGTGTAACTCCTGGATATGAATTTAATAACAAGAATTCTGTTATTGCAGCATCTGGAAAGAATAAATTTAAGTTTGATATAATGCAACAAGGATTTGCATGGATTGCTGATAATAAAATTGAAATAAAAATGATTAGTAGAATGAAGAAGGGGTCAAGAATAATGATTACTGGGTATAATCAAAATGGATCTCAAACGATTGATCATTATTCATTGCTTGGATTTACCAAAGCTTACAACGCGTCAAAAAAAGCTTGTAAATAATTAAATGAAATCAAAAAATAAAATTGTACTTGCTTACTCAGGCGGTTTGGATACGTCCATAATTTTAAAATGGCTTCAAGAAAATTATAACGCTGAAGTAATTTGTTATACTGCTGATGTTGGTCAAGAAATTGATAGAAAAAAAATTTTTAAGAATGCAAGAAAATTTGGCGTAAAAAATATTATTATCCAAAATTTAAAAGATACTTTCGTAAAAGAATATGTTTACCCAATGATTAGAGGACATGCGATTTATGAAGGAGCTTATCTTTTGGGTACTTCTATTGCTAGACCACTGATTGCTAAAGACCAAATAAGAGTTGCTAAAAAATTTAAAGCTAATGCAGTTTCACATGGTGCTACAGGGAAAGGAAATGACCAGGTAAGATTTGAATTAGGCTATCATTACTTTGGACCAAAAATAAAAATTATTGCTCCATGGAGAATTTGGAAATTAAAATCAAGAACTGATTTAATTAATTATGCAAAAAAGCATGGGATACCAATACCAAAAGATAAAAAAGGTGCTCCACCTTTTTCAGTAGATGACAATTTATTTCACACATCAACTGAAGGAAAAGTATTAGAAGATCCAAAAAATTCTGCTCCAGAATTCATTTTTCAACGAACAGTTTCTCCAGAAAGGGCACCTAACAAACCAACTTTTCTTACTATCAATTTTAAAAATGGTGATCCTTTTGGAATTAATGGAAAAAAAATGTCTCCAGCTAAATTATTAACAAAGCTAAATGACCTAGCAGGTAAAAATGGAATAGGAAGAGTTGACTTAGTAGAGAATAGATTTTTAGGTATAAAATCTAGAGGCGTATATGAAACACCTGGTGGAACTCTTTTAATAAATGCGCATCGAGCAATTGAGTCTGTTACCTTAGATAAAGAAACTATGCACAAAAAAGATCAGGCAATGCCAAGATATGCTGAGTTAATTTATAATGGTTATTGGTTTTCAAAGGAAAGATTTAAACTTCAAAAAATTGTTGATCTAAAAAGAAACAAAGTTAATGGCTCAGTTAAACTTAAATTGTATAAAGGGAATATTACAATTCAATCAAGAGTTACTAATAGCAGTGCATATTCAATGGTGAAAGTATCTTTTGAAGAAAATAAATCATTTAATAAATCTAACGTTGAGAGATTTATCAATTTTCATAAGAAAAAGCTTCGTACTTAGTTTCCTTTAGGACAAATTGACATTTGTTTAAATCACTAAAAATTATATCCTTAGATTATGGAATCAATAAAGAATTGGATGAGAGATGCTGCAAATATTTTATTTGATGATAGTAAGAATGATCTACGCGCACTTCCTAAAACAGTTAGATTACAAATTCTTTTAGTTTTAAGTTTTATTTGGACTACTGTTTTTAGTTTATATGTTTTTTCTTACACAACTTTTGCATTTGGATGGGCTGGACTTTTTTTAGCTCATATAGGTTTAATATTTGCCGTCTATATGACTTTTAAACAATTCCATAGAGCAGAAGAGAAGTCTACAAGTGTTTTTCAAACAAAAAATTTTGATCCTTTTAAAATCATGGTCATAGTTTTTGTAATAGTATTTATATTCGTATTTTCAAAAGGAATTGAGGTTTTGACAAGTCCAAACCCGAACTCTTATTCAATCCCTTATGATGGTCCCTTAAAATCTGCAATTGAAAAATGGTTACCTTTTAGTAAAGATAAATAATGGATAAGATAGCAAAAAACTTACAGTTAGCATTAATGGTTATTATCTTAATCAGTACTGTTATTGCTGTTGGGATTGAAATAAAAAAAATGTTCTTAAATCAATCAGTTACATTAGCAGATTTACTTTTAATGTTTCTTTATTTAGAGGTTCTAGCAATGGTTAGAGTTTTTTGGAACCAACAATCTATTAGTATTACACTTCCACTTCTTATTGCAATTACAGCACTTGCGAGATTTATTATTTTGCAAGGTAAAGAAATGGATCCTACTGCACTTGTTTATGAAGCAGTAGCTATTTTGTTAATTGCTGGAGCAATTGTTGTTTTAAGATTAAGACATAGTGACAAATTGGGTCTTAAGAAAAAAAAATCAAAATAATTTTAAATGATATTTGAAGCTTCAAGGGCTAAGGCCTTAAATCAATTAAATAATTTTGTTGATAATAATCTTGCAGAGTATTCAAAATTAAGAAATTTTGATTTTGGGCCTGAAAAAAGATCTAATGTATCTTGCTTATCACCATACATAACTCATGGAATAATTAATGAAAAAGAAGTCATTCAGAAAGCGCTGAATAAATTTTCTTTTTCAAAAAATGAAAAGTTTATTCAAGAAGTTCTATGGCGAACTTATTGGAAAGGCTGGTTGGAACTAAGACCAAATGTTTGGACAGATTATCTTGCTGAATTAAATCAAATAAAAAATGAATTTCAAAATAATCAAAACTATCTTTCTGCAATTGATGGGAAAACGGACATTGAGTGTTTTAATGCTTGGGTTAATGAACTGAAAGAAAACAATTATTTGCACAATCACACAAGAATGTGGTTTGCTAGTATTTGGATTTTTACTCTAGAATTACCTTGGCAATTAGGTGCAGAATTTTTCATGCAACATCTTTTTGATGGAGATGCTTCATCAAATACTCTTGGATGGCGATGGGTTGCAGGTGTTCAAACTCAAGGTAAGCATTATCTTGCTAGTGAATGGAATATTAAAAAATTCACTAACAATAGATTTCAAAATATAAAATTGAATGAAAATGCACCTCCAAAAATATCTGAAAAATCTTACCAAATAATTAAACAAGAATTTAATAACCCAAAAATTATTGAAGAAAATAATCTTTTGATTTTTGAAAATAATCTCTCGTTTGAAATCACTGACTTTAAAAAAAATAACTTTAAGAAAATTTACTTAATTTCTAACAACAATGAAAATAGGTTTATAAAACTCAGTGAAAAATTAGTAAAATTTAAATCTCATTTAATAGAAGACCAGGAACAAAGATTAAAAAATCAATCAATTGATTGTCAAATTATAGATATAAGTGAATTAAAAAATATTGAAAATTATTACGGTTTGTACCCTACTGTAGGCGAAAATTTAGACTTTATAAATTCAAATAATTTAAAAATAAATTTCTTATATAGGAACCTTGACCAATTATCTTGGCAATACTGCAATAAAGGTTTTTTTAATTTTAAAAATTATATTCCCAAAATAGTTTCAAGCTTTAATTAAAACCAACGAACCATCCCAATAATTCCAGCGGTTGCATAAAAAAATTGCAAAAATAAAATTCCTTTATGGCCACCTCTATAAGCCCAAATTCCGATTAAAATTGCTGACAATAACAACAAACAAAAACCAAAAAATTCTATTCCTATATTTAAAGCCACAAACAAAGAATATAATATTGCAGTTATAACCCCTGCCCATTCAAAAATTTTATTATTCATAATTTTTATGTATTTCTTCACGCTCACTTTTATTCATACCCTTTGTTTTTTCTACAAATTCATTTCTTAGATCTCTTGATTTAAATATGTAAAAACAAACTGTATCTTTGCTGTGATAGATTGCTTTTAGTTCATCATCTATATCATTTAACTCTTTGGGTATTTCAGCCTTTATGCAAATCATAGAAGTTTTTTAAAATTATTATAAAGAATTGTAGAATAATTATTCATGTCTTTCATATTATCTTTTGCTGATTGATCAAACTTTTCTAATGCACCATTACCTAGCTGATCTTCCAAAGCATTCTTATATTCAGGAACACATCCCCATTCATTTACTGTAGTATCTTTTATTTCTATGTGAAATTGAATTCCATAAGCGTGGTTTTTATATTTAAAAATTTGATATTTAGTAATCGGTGAGGAAGCCAGTAAAGTTATATCATTATTGTTTTCAATTCCCTGAACCTCATAAGAATGCCATTGTAAGCTTTTTATTTTATCAGGAAACTGTGAAAACAAATTATCGTTTTCTTTTTTTTTAGAAAAATTGATATCCATAATCCCAATTTCTGCTGATTTAGATTTAACCACTTTTCCACCAACTACTTCTCCTAAAAGCTGACAACCTAAACAAAAACCTAAATAAGGTTTTTTTAAATCTACAACAAACTTTTTGATATTTTTCTTTTCTTCAATTAGCCATGGATACTCCTTTTCCATATAGGTATCCATCGGTCCTCCCATACAAAACATTCCATCAAAATAATTTAAATTTTGTGGTATTTTTTCACCTTTATCTAACTGTATAGTAGTTAAATTAATTCCATCAGCTAACATTAAATCTTTAATATAACCTGGGTCCTCTATTTTTATATGCTGTAATATTATTATATTCACAAAACTAAACTTTAATTTAAATCGTTTAAACTATTTAAAATTTCAAAAAAAATTTTTTCTGAATCATAGCTTTCAAATAATTCAAATTTTTCTTTTTGTTTTTTTTCATCATTGGTCTGATCAATTATTTTTTTTATACTATCTTGAGTTAAATCATCTAAAATATTTACACTTTCTTTATAAAAATCTTGACTATCACTAATTTGAAATTTTTGTGTAATTACAGGCACTTTATTAATTAAAGAATAAAAACATCTTACTGACTGAAATTTACTGATTTTATCTGTTTTGTGGATATTAAGAGTAGCTATCGACTGGGCAATTAATAAATCACGATTGAAACCATAATTCCAACATTCACTACCATCTAATATTTTAATATTATATTTAGTAAATTTATTTAAAAAATTTTTTCTATGCTCTGTTAAAATACCATAAAATAAAAAGTAATCTTTTTTTTCTCTTTTAAAAATAAATTTTAATTCATCACAATATAAAAGTGGTAAAAATTTTTTATTTTGATGCTTTATGATATCGCTTTGCAAATTAAACTCAGCATAGTCGATAACTTTATACTTATTCAGTAATTCAATATATCTTGAACCTCTTTCACCCTCCAGCATCCAGCCAGTAGATTTATCTAAATCTTCCGATTGAAATATAATTGAATTTTCAGGAACAATTGCATCTTTAGGTAAATTCCATGCAAAAAAGAAAATATTTATTCTGTCAAAGTCTATATTGTTAAAACTTATTTTAACATCATATTTTTTTTTGATCATGAAGTAAAAATATAAAACAACTTCATTTACAGCTGAATGATGTATCCAAGTTTTTGGAGATATTATTGAGATGTTATATTTCATATTTCTATCTTAATCCTGAGCACTTCTTTGAACAATATTTTACTTTTTCCCAATTTATTTTCCATTTTTTCCTCCATGCAAATTCTCTTTTACATACTGGGCAAATTTTTTTAGGTAGATTTTCTTTTTTCATCAAATTGTGTTTTCTTTAATAAATTTATCAGCCTCTGATAAAATCAGTTTTTTTCTCTCATCTTTCATTTTATCAAAAATTCTAACCATCATTGATAGTCTTGGATTTTTTAAAAAAAATTTTCTATTTCTATCAATAAATCTCCAATAAAGACCGTCCATAATATTGCACCAATCACCTTTTTTAAAATCCATCATTTTCATAAAATAACTAGATCCACAAATATAAGGTTTGGTTGCAAAAATTCCTCCATCACTAAACAATCCCATTCCATAAACATTCGGAACCATAACCCAATCTGATGAATCGACAAACATTTCCATAAACCACTTGTAAACAATTGTGGGCTTTATCTCACAAAGGTTCATTATGTTTGACAAGATCATTAATCTTTCTATGTGATGTGACCACCCGTTATTAACTGCATTTTTGATTGCATAATCCAAAGGTGGAAGACCAGTGCTCCCATCGTACCAAGAACTTTTCATTTTTCTATTTTGTTTAAAAAAATTTCCAGTTTCCATTTCTTGAGAATAGGACTGATAAATTCCACGCATAAATTCACGCCAACCAATCACCTGACGTATGTAACCCTCTAAAGAATTCATTCTAATTTTGTTTGTTTTGTGAAAATCTAAAATTTTTTGGATAACAAATTCAGGAGTAATTAAACCTAGATTTAAATAAGGACTTAATGCGCTATGGAATAAAATATTATCTTTTTGATCAACTGCATCCTCATAATCACCAAATAAGTTTGATTTTTCTTTTATAAAAAAATTTAAAAGTTTAACTACATCTTCATATTCTGTTGCAAACCAAAAATTATTTATACTTCCTGGGTGATTTTTAAATTCCTTTTCAATAATAGGCTTTAATTTTTTTGTGTGAATGGTTTCATTTATTTTTGGAAATTTAGGAATTGAAATAGTTTTAGGTAATTTATTTCTATTATCTTCATCAAAGCTCCATTTGCCACCGATTGGATTACCATCTGAACCCATCAATATTCCTGATTTTTTTCTAACATCTTTATAGAAAGTTGCCATAAAGGGTTTGTTTGATTTTGATAAATAATTTTTAAATTCAGCTCTTGAATTTAAAAACATGGGAGTTTGAATAATATTCCATTTTATTTTTTCTTTTTTAAAAAATTTTGAGATTTTTTTCTCAAAAAATTTATCCTCTATTTCAAAACTAGAAATTTCTTTTATTTTTTTCTTAGTGATAATTTTTTTCAATTTTTTCAAATAATCATCACTAAATTCTTTATCTTCAATTTTAAAATAATCTAATTTAAATTTGTTTTTTCTTAGCCCATCAGCATAAGAACGCATTGAAGATAAAAATAATAAAATTTTTTGTTTATGATGCTTTTCATATGTACATAAACCCTTATCTTCAGCCATAAAAAATAGGTGGTCTTTTTTGAAGCGGTCTAGGTATTTTGTTGGAAATAATTGATTACCAAGTATAAAAAATAACTTCATAGTTAAATATAACTAATAAAATTTTTTATGTCAGAAAAATATGTAATTTTTGGTGCGACAGGTTCTATTGGATCAAGTTTAGCGGAACAATTAAAAAACTCCGGAAACGATATTCATTTAGTTGCAAGAAATGAAAGTGAACTTAATTCTATCTCAGAAAAACTTGGATGCTCACATACTGTTGCAGATGTTTTAGAGGAAGGGTTTATTGAAAAAGTTAAATCGGATATTTCTGAAATTAATGGCCTAGCTTATTGCGTGGGTTCAATCGATTTAAAACCATTAAGAATGGTAAATGAACAAGACTTTCAAAAATGCATGAAACTTAATCTTTATTCTGCTGTAGAAGCTATTAAAGGATTTCAAGAAAGTTTAAAAAAAAATAAAGGTTCGATAGTATTGTTTTCAACCGTTGCTGCTCAAAGAGGTTTTACCAATCATGCAATTATAGCATCTGCAAAAGCAGCTGTTGAAGGACTAACGGTTTCTCTTGCAGCAGAATTTGCTCCAAACATAAGAGTAAATTGTGTGGCACCAAGTTTAACAAAATCTAAAATAGCAGAACCAATGTTAAAAAATACTGCTATAGCTGAAGGTATTGCAAAAGCACATCCTCTTAAAAGATTAGGAGAAGGTAAAGACTCTGCTGCACTCGCTAAATTCTTACTAACAGAAGATAGTTCTTGGGTTACAGGCCAAATAATTGCTGTTGATGGTGGTAGATCTAAACTTTCATAAAGTGATCAAATATTTTTTTTCTATATTTTTCTTTTTTTTATTTTCATCAAAAAGTTTTTCTGAAAATTTTACTTTTAAAAAATTGGCAAATTTAAACGAGCCATGGGGATCGTCTTTTATAAATAATGAAGAGCTTATTATTACTGAAAAAACTGGAAAAATAAAAATAGTAAATATTATTTCTGAAGAAGTTTATGAAGTTGAACATAACTTAAATTATTTTGTTCACGGACAGGGAGGTTTATTAGATATTATTTACCAAAATAATAACTTATGGATTTCTTATTCAGAAAATAGAGGGGATTGGAAAACAAGTACCTCGATTGCAAAAGCTGAATTAAATAAAAAAAATTTAGATTTTAAAAATATATTTCAAGCTGAACCACCAATAGAATCTGGTTATCATTTCGGTTCAAGACTAGCTATAAAAGACAATTATCTTTTTGCTTCTGCTGGTGAAAGAGGTGGTGGTATGATTGCTCAAGATCCGACAAGTCATCCTGGAAGTATTATCAGAATTTATTTAGATGGTAGTATTCCAAAAGATAACCCGAAGTTTGAAGGTAAATCAAATTGGTTACCAGAAATTTATCAAATTGGTGTTCGTAATCCTCAAGGCCTAACCTATTCCTCTTTTGATGGAAAAATTTATGCAAGCAACCATGGTGCAAAAGGTGGTGATTGGTTTGGTGAAGTAAAAAAAGGAGAAAATTATGGTTGGAAAATTTTAGGTTGGGGTGGAACAAATTATTCAGGCTCAAAGATTGGACCTAAATGGAAACAGGGTTTTACCAAGGCAATCCAATACTGGGTACCTTCAATAGCAGCAAGTGCTATAACTATTTATAAGGGGAAAGAATTTAGTGAATGGAATGGCGAAGCGTTAATTACTTCTTTAAAAGATAAATCAATGAGAAAATTAAACTTTAAAAATTCATCTAAGATTGAAGAAACAATTATTTTCAAAGATAAAATTGGGAGAATAAGAGATATACAAGTTCACCCAGTTAATGGAAAAATATATTTTCTTGCGGGAAACAGTTTATGGTTAATGGAGAAAAAAAAATAATATGAAAGAAAGACCTTATCATCATTTACCTGATGGTACTTTCAGGAATCCAAAAGGATCTCCAGTAATAATATCCAGATCAGGAAAATTTTCTTATAGAACTTTCAGTAAATTGAGAAAGAAAGTTGATTTATCTTATCCAAAAGAACATGTGATTGAAAAAGAAAAAGTATTAGCTGATTTAGAAAAATATAAAGATAATGATTATATTGCTTGGATAGGTCACGCAACATACCTTATAAAATTAGGTGAAACTACAATTATAACAGATCCTGTATTTTCTAAGAACGCTGGACCACTAATCTTTGGTCCAAAAAGATTTACTAATCCCGCAATAAAATTAAATGAGATACCTAAAACAGATATATTTTTACTTACTCATAATCATTATGATCATCAGGATATGTCAACAATTAGAAATTTTCCTTTTAAGGGGGTAAAAGTATTAACGCCATTAAACCTCGGTAAATATTTTAAAGGATATAAAGATGTAAATGAAATGGATTGGTATGATCAAATAATTATAAATGAGGATTTGAAAATTTCTTTACTTCCTGCAGTTCATTGGTCAAAAAGAAGTTTAACAGACACTAATAAAACTTTGTGGGGTAATTTTTTAATAGAGCATAAAAATAAAAAAATTTTATTTGCATGTGATACTGGATATGGGGAAATCTACAAAGAACTGGGTAAAAAATATGGTCCTATAGATCTGACAATGATTAATATTGGGGCTTATAATTTCAAACCAATGTTTGATAAAACTATATATCATACTACGCCAGAGGAAGCCCTGAATGTTGCACAAGACCTAAAAAGTAAAAAAGTATTAGGAATGCATTGGGGAACATTTGTTTTGTCATTAGAGCCAATTATGGAACCCCCAATTAGATTTAAAGATAGTGCTAAAAAATATGGTTTTAGTAAAGAAGATGCTATTATTTTTAAAATTGGAGAAGTTAGTCCTCTAGATAAATTTTTATAGAGTTAAATACTTAATTGCAAAAAATATAGTCCCTATAGAAGCAATAGTAGAAACAAAAATTGCTTTAATTATATTTTCAGGACTTACATTATAGGCAGCACATAAAACTATAGAAGTAACACCGCAAGGCGCAACACTCACAAAGAAAGCACCTGGTATTTCAGCTGGCAATCCTGCATTAAAGATCGCTAATCCAATTAACAATAAAATTATTGGGGAAATAACTAATTTTAAAACTGAAATAGAAACAGATAATTTATTAATTACATTTTTAGTATAAAACGAAAGAATTATACCAATTGCAAACAATCCAACTGGTGAAACACATGCTGCAAGTTTAGACAAAGTGTATTCAATCGGTGTTTGATCAATATTAAAATTTAATAATAAAAATAATAGACCTATAATTATTGAAAGAATAAATGGGTTTAAAAATAAATTTTTAATAAAATTAAATAAATTTACATTTTTTTTTGTAGATAATTCGAGAAAAAAAGCAATTATAGATAATAAAATTATCCCATCCATTAATATTATACTTGCAACTTGTGTAATCACATTTTGTTGAAAATAAATTTCTGTTATTGGCAAAAGCAAAGTCACATGGTTTGATAAAGCCACTGTTAAAGCCCAAATAATTGACTCTGGGATTGATCTTTTAAAATATTTTGAAGTAATTAAATAAGCGAAAATTCCACATATCGATTGCATAATTAAATAAGAGAAAATTTGTTTAAAATCTACTTGTCCAATTTCATTTTGTGCTATTAGCCTAATTATCAATGCTGGGACTGCAATATAGAACAAGAAAAGATTTAAAATTTTAGCATGACTAAGGTCTAAGACTTTTAACTTACCGAATACAAACCCTAAAAAGGTAATAAATATAAATGGAGTTAGTCCTAAAAAAATTGTGAACATAAATTATTTAATTGTTATTCTATGCATTATTCTATTTCCTTTGAAAGGTGTTGCTTGATGAAGCATAGATCTGTTATCCCATATAGCCAATTGATTTTTTTCCCAAGGCAAAGAAAACTGAAACTTCTTCTTAATTTGATGGTTAAATAAAAATTTTTTTAACTTTTCTTGATTTTTTATCATTGAACTAAAACCAACAAAATGTCCTGGACTACAATAAATCGAATAATTTTTACTAATTTTTCTAAATATTTTATGTGAAGATTTAAGTTCTTTAATATTTTTTCCTTTTTCTTTTACTCTTTCTTTAGTTGTAACCGAAATAGGACCCTCAGAGGAATATTTAGCTTTAATATTTTTAAATTTTCTTTTTATTGAATTTGGTAATTCTTTATAAGCAAGATATTGAGAACAAAATTCTGTATTAGCCTTTCCTTTTTTCGGAACAAGTTTTGAAAGCAACATTGTAAATCTTGGTGGCTTTTTTGTATATATTGAGTCAGTATGAAATTGCTCACCAAAACTTGGTCCTTTATCAGTTGATTTTCTTTGCACTACAGTAATTTGAGGAAATTTTTTATTTAAACCTTTTAGTCTTGGATAGTTGGCTAAATTTCCAAAATATTTCGCAAACTGTATATAAAGTTTAGAAGTTAATTCTTGTTGTTTAAAATATAACATTCCATATTTGTTAAGTGCTTTTTTAATTTGAAAAATATCTTTATTTGTAATTTCTTTTAAATTTACAATTATTTCTGCGCCAATATTTTTTTTATTTGGAATTATTTTTAACATTTTTTAAGAAAAATTTTTTAAAGTGATTAATCGTTTGTTTAGGACTTTCCTCTGGAATGAAATGATCTGAATTAATTTCTGCTCCATAAACTTTTTTGTTTGTGTATTTTTGCCAAATTTTAACTGATTTAAATTGCGTTCCAACAACTCCCTTTTTTCCCCACAAAACTTGTATAGGAATGTTTAATTTTTTTTTCCGATCTTTTTTATCATGCTCTAAATCAATAGTGGCCGCGGCCCTGTAATCTTCACAGGTTGCATAAATTCTTTTTTTTTGTTTAAAGGCTTTTAAATACTCAACCTCAACTTTTCCGACCGCAAGTTTAGATGACCTGTTAAAACGACTTTTTAGCCATCTTTGAGGATCTGCCATGATCATTTTTTCCGGTAAAGGTGCTGGCTGTGTTAAATAAAACCAATGAAAATATCCTGATGCAAATTTCATATCTGTATGTTCATACATATCCAGAGTTGGACAAATATCTAAAACGCTCATAGCTAAAATTTTGTCTCTAAAATCTCTCGCCATTCTGTGTGCAACTCTTCCACCCCTGTCGTGGCCTGCAACATAAAACTTTTTAAATTTTAGTTTACTCATTAGCTGAACCATATCTTTAGCCATTTCTCTTTTAGAGTAATTTTTATGATTAATTCCACCGGGTAAAACAAAACTATCTCCGTACCCTCTAAGATCAGCAACAATTACTGTAAAATACTTGCTAAGCTCTGGGGCAGTTTTGTGCCACATTACATGTGTTTGAGGGTATCCGTGAAGTAATAATAAGGGAGGACCGTTTCCTTTAAATCTACAAAAAATTTTTCCTTTATTTACTTTTATAAATTTTTTTTTAAATCCAATAAACATGATTAACTATTAATTATTTAATAGTTTGTTTTTTGCCTTTTCAAACTCTTCTTGAGAGATAATTCCTTTTTCTTTTAAATCATTTAGCTTTGATAGCTCTTCACTTAAATTTATACTTTGGTCGGTGGTTTCTAGATTAGTCTGACCTTCAGACTCCTCTTTTTCTACTCTATTTGCCTCCTTTGCTGAAAATCCTTTCATAATTGCAGTACCACCTAGATACAAGACATACGCTAAAATAGGAATTGCAAAGCCAAAAAATATTATTTTTTCCATAAACTAATCCTCATCTTCTTCTCTCCATTTTTTTTCATACATTAAGTATGCAGCGTATATTACTGATACTGTACCTACAATCATACCATAGTCAAAACCAGTTTGCTTGTCATGTAAATACCAACCAAGTTGTGTGGCACCAATTGGTGGAACAGTAAGTAGAAGAAATATTATACCAAATCTGTAAGGACGTTTAGGCTTTTTCATCCTCTTAAACTAACAGATTAAAGCAAGTGATTTAAATGCTAAATTTGCGTTCTTTTGAAACAGTCTATAGTATTTTTAAGTAAACAAGCTATGGTCATTGGTCCCACACCACCTGGTACTGGAGTTAAAGCTTTTGCATTTTTTGAAACATCCTCAAAATCAACATCTCCAACAATACCTTTATCAGTTTTGTTAATACCTACGTCAATTACTATTGCATCTTTCTTAACCCAATCACCTTTTACGAGCTCAGGTATTCCAACTGCTGCAACAATTATATCAGCCTCTAAACATTCAGCTTTTAAATCTTTAGTTTTTGAATGGGTAATTGTTACAGTACAATTTTCTTTCAAAAGTAATTGTGTCATTGGTTTTCCATTTAAATTTGATCTGCCAACCACAACTGCTTTTTTTCCACTTAAATTTGGTTCAATTTTTTTTATTAACAAATAACAGCCGAGAGGTGTACAAGGAACTGAACTTTCATAACCTGATGAAAGGTTTCCAACATTCATTGGATGAAAACCATCTACATCTTTAGAAGGATCAATTGCTTCAATAACTTTCTGCTTATCTATATGTTTTGGTAATGGTAATTGAACTAAAATTCCTGAAACTGTTTCATCTTTGTTTAATTCTTCAATTTTTTCTAAAACAGTTTTTTCTTCAACGCTATCTGGGTACTTAATTACATCTGATTTTAAACCTACTTCATTTGCTGATTTTTCTTTATTACGAACATAAATTTGACTTGGAGTAAGATCCCCAATTAATATTACAGTTAAACCAGGGACTTTATTATATTTGGATTTAAGCTCTGATACTTCTTGTTTTAATTCTTCTCTCAGTTCAGCTGCAGCTTTTTTTCCGTCAATTAAAATCATTTTACTTTCTAAAATATTATTGGTGCAATGTAGAGCTTCATACACATTTCAATAAACCAAATCAATAAAAGAAGAACGATTGGTGAGATATCTAGCGATCCTAAATTAGGCAAAAAACGTCTAATTCTATTAAGTATTGGCTCAGTTAATTTATATGTAAGCTCTAAAATTGAATAAACAAATCTGTTTTGAGTATTTAAAACATTAAAAGCTATCAACCAACTTATGATTACATTTGCTATGACAACATAAGAATACAGTTTCAATATCTGTAAAACTAAATAAAAAATTGCTATCATTTTTTCTCAACATAAATTGACTGACTTGGGAAGGCAAAAGAAGCATTATTATTTTCTACAATCTGCTTAATTTGAATTGCCAATCTCTCCTTAACTTCCAGTGAATTACTCCAACTATTTGAGTCTGTAAAACATCTTACCAGCAAATCTATTGAGCTATCAGAAAACTTCTCAATTCTAACTGCGACCCCAGTTGATTGATTAAAATCTTTACTGTTATTAATATAACTTTCAATTTCCTCTCTTATTTTTTTCAATTGATCAATTGTGGAATCGTACTGCAAAGTAATTATCCATCTAATTCTCCAATTGGATGTTTCACTCACATTGACAACAGCATTTTCTGCAAATTGAAAATTAGGAATAATAGCTAGAGATTTGTCAAACTTTCTGATTGTTGTGGATCTAAAACCAATTTTTTCAACTGTACCTTCAATTATTCCATCAACTGCAATCCAGTCTCCAATCTTAAATCTTTTTTCAACTAATACTAAAATTCCAGAAATTAAATTTTTAAATAAATCTTGTGCTCCAAGTGCAACCGCAACCCCAAACAAACCAAGACCGGCAATAATAGGACCTATCTTAATTCCCCATAATTCTAGTACCGCAGCTAATCCTAAAATAAATATTAAGATCTTAAGAGATTTAATAATCCAGCCAATAAGTTCTCTGGTTAAAAGTTTATCTAGCCCACTTAAGATATATGAAATGGGTTCAATAATTTGATGAATAACCCAAAATATTAATATCGTAATTAACGTTCTATTAATTGTATCAACTACTTCTCTTCCCTCTGTTGAAAATGTCATATAATAACTTGCAATAAAGAAACCCAATACAATCGGTAAAAATCTAGCTGGACCAATTAATGACTGAACAAAAGTATCGTCTAATTTATTTGTTGTTCTTTTTGATATAATTTCTAATTTTTTTATAATTAGTTTACTAATTAGTCCTCTAAAGACTAAAAAAATTAAAAATATACCTATTCCAATTAAAATTTGAAAAATATCGACACCAAGTATTCCTTTACTCCAAACAGATAAAAATATTTCAGAAAAATTTTTTATTAATTCCATACCTAAATTTTATATAACAAAAACTCTTCTTCTCCAGGATTAAAAAGAAATATCTTTTTCCATTTAATTTCATTCAATATTGACGAGGTTTTTTCACCTATACACATCAAGTTTGTATTCATCCAAAAGTTTTCGGTTTGATAGATTTTTATAAAATTTAAGAAACTGGAGGCACTGTTTTGAGAATAAATATAAACAATATCTGGCATATTTTGCTTTAATTCGTTAACAAAATTTTCATCAAATTTTTCAGTATGATTTACCTTATAATTTATAATTCTTTTAACTGCATAGCCTTCTTTTAATAATTGTTGATCTAAATCAGTTGATATGATCTCACCACTTACATAAAGGAGAGGAGTTTCTTTTAATTCATAATTTTGCAAGATTAGTTCTTTAAGGTTTGAAACATTTCCTTCTGCAGCAATTGTGTTTTGAAATCCCAAACTTCTAGCTTTTTTTTCTGTTGTACTACCAACACAAAAACAAAGTAGTTTTTTATTCAAATTTTTCACATTTAAATTTTTTACAGCATTAGAACTTGTGAAAATTACACCACCATAGTCAGCAAAGTTAATTTCATCATGATGAACTTTTTCAACATTTATTAATGGAAGGTGAGAAACTTTATGATCTAAAGATTGAAACTTTACTATCATTTCTGAACAATCTTCTAAAGGTCTAGTTAACAAAATATGCATTTTACTTTTTATATGAATTATTTGATTTAATTTTTAAAGCATTACCAACTTCAGTTCCAATTTCTTTAAACATATCAACATTACCAGATTTTTTTTCATAAAATATTTGAGAACCATCTAATGAAAATAGTTCAGCTTCAACAGTAATTTTGTTCTTTTCTATAATTGAATGAGCACCTATTGCCGTTTCGCAATCACCTTCCAATACTTTTAAAATATTTCTTTCTAAGTGAGCTCTCTTATATGTATCTTTGTGATTTATTTTTTCTAAAACTGATATGATTTCACTGTCTTCGTCTCTACACTGTAAAGCAATAATACCTTGGCCTACACTTGGAATAATCTGATCAGTCGAAAAAATTTCTGAAATCTCATTATCAAGATTTAAATATTTAATACCCGTATAAGACAAAATTATTGCATCATAAATGCCTTCCTTCAACTTTTTGATTCTAGTATCTACATTTCCTCTTATTAATTTACAGCTAACATCTGATCTTATTTTTTTAATTTGAAATTCTCGTCTATAAGAAGAAGTTCCTACTATTGCGTTTTGCTTTAATTCTTTAATATTTTTCTTATCATTTGTTATTAAAATTTCTCTTGGATCTGTTCTCTCTAAAAATGAGTCTGTTTTTAGTCCTTTAGTTTCAATTGCTGGCATATCTTTCAATGCATGAACGGCTATATCAATTTTTTTTTCTTTAAGTTCTTTTTCGATTGTACTCGAAAATAGACCTTTACCACCAACTTCCGATAATCTTCGATCCTGTATTTGATCACCTTTTGTCGTAATAGTTTGAATAATGATCTGATCATTCCGTAAATTTAAAGCTTTAATAATTTTATCTTTAGCTTTTTGCGCATAAAGCAAAGCCAATTTACTTCCTCTTGAGCCTATTATAATTTTTCTATTCATTAAAAATTTATTTCTTACTTGTATTGAGATTGTACAATTAATAAAAACTATTTGAATGAGTAAAAAACCCTTAATTCTTGGAATAGAAACTAGCTGTGATGAGACGGCAGCATCTATAATAACTGAAAATGACAAAGGATTTCCAACAGTTTTATCTAATATCGTTTCTAGTCAAGTCGATGTTCACAAAGAATTTGGAGGAGTAGTTCCTGAACTAGCCGCAAGATCACATATCGAAAAAATAGATTGGATTGTTAAAAAAGCAATTGCTGATAGTGGTAAAAAAATTGAGGAAATTGATGCAGTTGCTTCAACTGCTGGCCCTGGTTTAATTGTTTGTTTATCGGTTGGTTTAAGTTTCGGAAAAGCTTTTGCAAGCGCAATCAAAAAACCTTTTATAGCAGTTAATCACCTTGAGGGTCATGCATTAAGTCCTAAATTAAATTCTCAATTAAATTATCCCTATCTATTATTGCTAATTTCAGGAGGTCATTCACAATATTTAAGTGTTCAAGGTCTTGGAAAATATAAAAGACTAGGAACAACTATTGATGATGCATTAGGTGAAGCCTTTGACAAAACAGCTAAACTTTTAGGAATTGAATTTCCTGGTGGACCACAAATTGAAGTTTTGGCGAAAAAAGGAGATCCAAAAAAATATGATTTACCTAAACCAATTTTTAATAAGGGTGGATGTAATTTATCTTTTGCAGGATTAAAAACTGCAATTTTAAAAATTGCAAAATCTATAAAAACAGAACAAGAAAAATTTGACTTGGCAGCTTCTTTTCAAAAAACTGTTGAAGAAATTCTTTATAAGAAAACTAAAATAGCATTTGAAGAGTTTGAAAAAGATAATGAATTAAAAGAAAAAGTTTTTGTAGTAGCTGGTGGAGTTGCTGCTAACAAGAAAATTAGATCTATGTTAATTAATTTATGTGAAGCTAATAATTACAAAAGTATATTTCCACCAATAGAACTTTGTGGGGACAATGCTGCAATGATTGCAATGGTAGGTCTGGAAAAATATAAATTAAATGAATTTAATAATTTAGATTATCCAGCAAAACCAAGATGGCCATTAGATGAGAAAGCTGCTTTTTTAAAAGGAGCAGGAGTACAACTGTAATGAAATACTGGTTATTAAAATCTGAACCAGATGTTTGGTCAATTGATCAACAAATAAAAGCTAGCAAAAAAGGTGCGCCGTGGGATGGTGTTAGAAATTATCAAGCAGCAAATAATCTCAAAAGCATGAAGAAGGGTGATCTATGTTTTTTTTATCACTCTAATATTGGCAAAGAAGTAGTTGGGATAGTAAAAGTAATAAAAGAACACTATTTAGATAAAACTGACAAGACTGGAAGATTTGTTGCTGTAACAGTCCAATTTAAAAGCAAGTTCTCTAAACCAGTGACTCTTGAAAATATTAAAAAAAATAAGGATTTAAGGGATTTAGCGCTCATAAAACAAAGTAGACTTTCAGTAATGCCAATTGATGATAAAAGCTGGAAAATTATAAATAACATGAGTAAAATTTAAAAAAAAATAATCCATGCCAAAAAAAAAGAAAAAAGCAAAATCTAAAAAAAAAACTAAAGTAAGAAAGAAAACTGCAGTTAAGAAAAAAACTAAAGTTAAAAGAAAAAAATCAAAAAAAATTTTAAAACAAAGTGAAAAACCTACTCCAGAATTAATTATAAAAACTAAACCTGAATGGATTAAAAGCAGTTTAGCCAACAAAAGTAAATACGAGCAAAAATATTCTCAATCTATAAAAAATAACGATGAATTTTGGAAAAAAGAAGGAAAAAGAATTACTTGGATAAAACCGTATAAAAAAATTAAAGATTTTAAATATAGTTCTAAGGAAGTAAAAATTAAATGGTTTGAAGATGGGACACTGAATGCGTCTGCAAACTGTATCGATAGACATCTAAAAGATAAAAAAGATAAAACAGCAATAATTTGGGTTGGTGATGATCCAAAAGATAGTCAAAAAATTACTTACAAACAACTTCACCAAAAAGTTTCTAAAGCTGCAAATGGTTTAAAAAAATTAGGTATTAAAAAAGGAGATAGAGTTACGATTTATCTTACAATGATACCAGAACTTGCTATTTTAATGTTAGCGTGTGTTAGAATAGGTGCGGTCCACTCAATTATTTTTGGAGGTTTTTCAGCAGACTCTATTTCGGGACGAGTGAATGACTGTGAGTCTGAATATATAATCACAGCTGATGAAGGTGTTAGAGGTGGAAAAACTATTCCTTTAAAAGAAACAACTGATGAAGCATTAGAAAACTGTCCTAATATAAAAAAATGTATCGTTGTTAAACGTACTGGTAATTCAATTAGTTGGAATTATGATAGAGATGTTTGGTATCATGATTTAATTAAGGATGTTTCTTCTCAGTGTGAGCCTGAAGAAATGAACGCCGAAGATCCTCTATTTATTTTATACACATCAGGTTCAACCGGAAAACCAAAGGGCGTTTTGCATACAACAGGTGGTTACATGGTGTATGCATCAATGACTCATCAATATATTTTTAATTACAAACCAAAAGATATTTATTGGTGTACTGCTGATATTGGTTGGGTAACAGGTCACAGTTATATTATCTATGGTCCCCTTTCAAACGGTGCAACAACTATAATGTTTGAGGGAATACCTAACTATCCTGATAGTTCTAGATGGTGGCAAATAGTAGATAAATATAAAGTAAATACCTTTTATACTGCACCTACTGCAATTAGAGCCCTAATGAGAGAAGGTGATAAGCCTGTCAAAAAAACTTCTAGAAAATCTTTAAAATTACTTGGAACTGTTGGTGAACCAATAAACCCTGAAGCTTGGATGTGGTATTACAAAACAGTTGGAAATTCTAAATGCCCAGTTGTAGATACGTGGTGGCAGACAGAAACAGGAGGGATATTAATTGCCCCTCAAACAGGCGCCATTCCACTAAAACCTGGTTCTGCAACAAAGCCCTTTTATGGAATAAAACCTATGTTAGTTGATAAATCAGGCAAAGAAATAAAAGGACCCGGGGAAGGAAGGCTTTGTATAGCACAATCATGGCCTGGACAAATGAGAACAGTATATGGTGATCATCAAAGATTTATTGATACTTATTTTTCTCAGTTCGAGGGTAAATATTTTACTGGTGATGGATGTCGAAGAGATAAAGATGGATATTACTGGATTACAGGTCGGGTAGATGATGTAATTATTGTTTCAGGCCACAACCTAGGTACTGCCGAAATTGAAAGTGCATTCGTAGCTCATCCAAAGGTAGCAGAAGCAGCAGTCGTAGGTTATCCACATGATATTAAAGGTAATGGATTGTATTGTTATGTAACTTTAAATGCTGGTGAAAGAGAAACTGGTGAACTCGAAAGAGATTTAAAACTTTGGGTTAGAAAGCAAATTGGTCCACTTGCTACACCTGATTTAATTCATTTCACTCCAGGACTTCCAAAAACAAGATCTGGAAAAATTATGAGAAGAATTTTAAGAAAAATTGCTGCAAATGAACACGGTCAATTGGGAGATACAACCACATTAGCTGATCCTAGCGTTGTAGAAAGTTTGGTTGAAAACAGAAAAAATATTTAAAACTGTATTCTGTCTTTAAATTCTTTTTTAATAACATCCCATTTTAAAATAACAGAATTTAAAACTATTTTTCTATCAAGAGTTTTTAATTCGTCAGCTATTGGTGCCCATTTATATAATGATAATGCACTCGGGTTGAAGGGACGATCATCATGATACTTTTCCCAATCAATTTTAATCAATCTTTCATCAAATTCTTTTTTCGCTTCTTCGATGATATTTAAAGGCATGTTATTTGTTGTTTCGTCATCTAAAATTTTTAAAAAAATTTCCTTAGATTTATTTAATTCAATGAAACTAGAATTAACTTTTAGATAAGAAAAAGTGAAGAAAGTTAAATCTTGAAGAGCAACGGAATAGATATTCCATTTAGCTTCATTTACAGATTTCATAAATTCATCATTATCAAAATGGAGAACATATCTTGTTCCCATTCTTGTTTTTAAATAACTATAAAGTGTAACTTGTGATACCCACGCAGATTTTGTTTGAATAAATTCTTCTAACTCATCTAAAGTTTTAATTTTTGATTTTGGAATCAAAGCTTTAAATAAAGATAAGAAATAAACTTTGAAATCACTTAAAGATAAATCTTTCCAACTTAAATTTTTTTTATCCATAAAAAAGTTAATTTTATTGAAAATATATGAAAAAATTAACCTAATAAGGCTATTTTTACACTTTTATTCTCTTTCATAATGGTTATGGTTTTATCAGTTATAACTAAAAAAGAGAGGTATACATGGCGAAAAACGCTCAACACTGGGAAAAGACCAGAGGTTTGCTATTTGTAACACTAGCAATCTGGGCTATATTCTCAATGGGTATATTCCTTTTCGGAGCTGAAATGAACGAAGTTACAGGGCCTTTTGGGTATCCATTAACTTATTGGTTCACATGTCAGGGTTCTCTTGCGATATTTGTGATCCTTATTTTCTGGTTTGCAGGTAGACAAGAAAAAATTGATGAAGAGTTCGGCTTCAGTGAAAAAGGAGACGACTAATGATTAAAGGTAATTTTATAGATAACTTGCCTAAAGTTTATGGAATCTACACCGGTGGATTTATAGGTTTCATAATCTTGATGGCAATTGGTGAGCAGATGGGTATGACTGCAAAAGCAATTGGTATTTGCTTTGTAGGTTTTACCATTTTCATCTACGCACTAATTGGCTGGCTATCTCGAACAGCTCAAGCAAGTAACTATTACGTAGCTGGAAGAACAGTTCCAACTGTGTTCAACGGAATGGCAACAGCAGCCGACTGGATGTCTGGTGCTTCATTCGTTGCAATGGCGGGTGGTATTTACTTCAAAGGTTATGGATATATGGCTTTGCTTGTAGGTTGGACAGGTGGTTATGTGTTAGTTGCAACTTTATTAGCACCATACTTAAGAAAATTTGGCTGTTACACAGTTCCAGATTTCGTAGGTACAAGATACGGTGGTAATACTGCAAGACTGATGGCAGTAATAGTTTTAACTGTTGCATCATTCACTTACGTGACTGCACAAATTAACGCTACAGGTACTATTGCAGCTGTTGCTTTAGATATCCCATTCCAATACGCAGTATATGTTGGACTAGTAAGTATTTTACTATGTTCAATGCTTGGTGGTATGAGAGGGGTAACTTGGACACAGGTTGCGCAATACATTGTACTAATTATAGCTTACCTACTTCCAGTATTCTGGATCAGTAACAACATAGGTGCAGGTTTCTTCCCTCACTTCATGTTAGCTGATGAAGTTGCTAGAATTGGTGAGTTAGAACAACAGTTTGGTTTTGTTAAAAACTCTGCTGCTGATTTAGCTACAGTGCCTAAAGGGTTAGCTGGTATTACTAAGGCTCACTCTGAAGTAAACGCAACACCTTGGGCTTTCATCTCATTAGCACTAGCAATGATGATGGGAACTGCTTCATTACCACACGTAATGATGAGGTTCTTTACTACTCCAAGTGTAAAAGCAGCTAGAAAATCAGTAGGTTGGTCAGTATTCTTTATTTTCCTACTTTATTCTTCTGCACCAATGTTAGCGACACTATCTAAACTTGCTTTGATTGATCCAAACTTACCAACAGGTATTATTGGTAAATCAATTGCAGAAGTTCAAGCAATCGATTGGTATCAAAACTGGAACCAAGCAAATCTGATGTTTGTAAGCGACTTTAACGGAAATGGAACTGTTGAATTAAACGAGTTCTTCATGGGAGGTAAAGCCGTAGTATTAGCAACACCAGAAATTGCGGGATTACCTTATGTAATCTCAGGTCTAGTTGCTGCTGGAGGTTTAGCAGCCGCGATGTCAACTGCAGATGGTTTGATTCTTGCAATCGCAAATGCAATCTCGCATGACGTTTACTACAAAATGGTAGACCCTAAAGCAGAGACAGCTAAGAGACTAGTTGTTGCAAGGGTATTACTTGTAGTGATTGGTTTTGCAGGAGCAACTATTGCAGCAATGGAGATCCAAGGTATTTTGGGTTCAGTTATCTGGGCTTTTGACTTTGCGATGTCTGGATTGTTCTGGCCACTTGTACTTGGTGTGTGGTGGAAGAGAGCTAATAAAGAAGGTGCTATAGCTGGTATGGTCTTAGGATTAGTTTCTGGATTTGCGTATCTAGTTTGGGTACGAAGTGGTGGAAGCGGATTCTTAGGTATTACTCAGTTAACATTTGGTATCTTCGGATCTACTGTTAGCTTAGTAGCTATGGTTGTTGTAAGTTTAATGACTTCAGCACCTAGCGCTGCAACACAAAAAATGGTTGATGATTCTAGGGTACCTGCGGGTGCATCTGTAATCGGCGGCCAAAAATAAATAATCTTTTTAAGGGGCGATTAATTTCGCCCCTTTTATTTCTTTTTAAGATCAAATATAAATTCCTTAATGTCTGCTAACTTTCATCCTTTAGTTTATATAATTGACTATATTCTTGGAATTATCATGTGGACTTTAGTTGGAAGAGTAGCAATGAACATCTTTCAAAAAGAAGACTCTGGATTTTTCTTTATGAAAGCTTTTGTAAAATTTACTAATCCTTTATTAAGAATTTTTAGACCTGTAACTCCTTCTTTCATAATTCAACCATTGGTACCACTTTATGTGGCTTGGTTCTTTTTCATGATTAGATTTTATTTGATGCCTTGGATTTTAGGATATTCAGTAATGGGTATGTTGTCATTTCCTCTTGAAAGTGAAATTTCTAGGCAGATTTATCAATTTTTTAATTCAATTAAATTTTAAAAATTGGTACTAGTAAGTCTAGATATCAATGAAAAATATACAAATATCTCCGTCAATTTTATCAGCTGATTTTAGCCAATTAGGTAAAGAAATAAAAAGACTTGAAGAAGGTGGGGCTGATATGATTCACGTAGATGTAATGGATGGCCACTTTGTTCCAAACTTAACAATAGGTCCTCCAGTAATTAAAGCTCTTAGAAAACATTGCTCATTAAAATTTGATGTTCATTTAATGATTTCTCCTGTGCATAAATACATAGAAGCTTATGCTGATGCGGGAGCAGATATAATTACTGTACATCCTGAAGCAACTGATAATTTAGAGGACTCAATAAATAAAATAAAAGAACTAAAGAAAAAGGTAGGAGTTTCCCTCAATCCTGAAACAAGTATAGATTTAATTAAAAATCTATTAAATAAAATTGATTTAGTTTTAATAATGAGTGTAAATCCTGGATTTGGTGGACAAAAATTCATGCCGGAAGTTTTAGAAAAAATTAAAGAATTAAAAAAAATTAGAGAAATAGAAAAACTTAACTTTGATATTGAAATAGACGGTGGGATAAATTTTGATAATTGCAAAATAGCAATTGAAGCTGGTGCTAATATTCTTGTATCTGGTACAACGGTTTTTAAAAGCAATGATGGAGATATTAAAAAGAATATTAATTTATTAAAAACAAAATAAGTTAATGCAATCTCAAAATTCCTTAAATCTTTCTAATGGAATATTTTTTAAATTAAAATCTTCATTTAAAAAATTATATAAAAATTCAAATTTTTATGAAAAGCGAATTTCAAAAACCTTTGATAACAATTTTGAATATAAACCAAGTCCTCATCTTTTATCTTCAATTATAAGGTATCAGAAAAAAAAATATAAAATTGAAGATTTTGCAACAGAAGCTATCTGGAAAAACAATATTTCCTCTAAGGACTTTAAAAAACTAAACAATTTTTTTTGGTTTTTTAGTTTGGATTTAAAATCATCTAAAGAAACCACGCAATCAATTATTCTCAATTGGATTAATAAGAATGAAAGATTTGATGAGAATATATGGGAATTCAATATTACTGCAAAAAGAATTATTGCTTGGCTTTCCAATCATCAGTTAACTTATGAGGATAGTAATGAGGAATATAGATTATTTTTTAATCACATGCTTCAGAAACAAACTAACCATTTGTTGAATGAGATCAAAAATTTAAGTGAAATAGAAGAAAAACTAATTGGCTGTGCTGCAATAATTTTAACAGGTTTAGCGTATAAAGATCAAAAAAATTATTTAGACAGCGGTTTAAATATATTAAAAAATATAATTAAACAGTCTATTGATAAACAAGGATTTCCTAGATCAAGAAGCATACAAAACTTAGTTTTTTATCTTAAATATCTCATAATTATTAGAGAGTGGTTTAAAGAATCGCAAAATCCAATTCCAGAATATGTTGATGAGACTATATATTATTTAGGTTCCAGTTATGCTTTTATATGGCAAAACATAAAGCAAGATATTTTTTTTAATGGAAATTATTCATCTAGTAATCATGAATTCGACCAATATTTAAAACGATTTGGATATACTTTTAAAAATCAAATCAATGAATTAGCAGGATATGCAATACTAAAGAATAAAAAATTTATTCTAGCAGCAGATATTGGATCAAATCCAGATAAAATATACACGAAAGATTATCAAGCAGGTGCCCTATCTTTTGAAATTTTTTCTAATGATAAAAAATTAATTTCAAATTCCGGGTACTATCCAGATACAAAAAACAGACTAAATAAATTATCTAAAAGCAGTGCTTTACAAAATACACTTTCAATTGAAGATTACTCTTCAAGTGATTTTATTAAATCTAGTAATAATTTTTTGATACAAAAAGATCTAAAAATTGAAAATAAAAATATAGTTTTTGAAAAAAATTATTGGAAAATTTCAGCTAGTCATAATGGTTACTTCAAAAAATTTAAATTAGATCATCATAGAGAAATAGAATTCTATCCTGAACAATTTAAATTTATTGGTCATGATAAAATAGTAAGAAAAGATCCTGATAAGCAAATTAAATTCGATATTAGGTTTCACCTTCATCCTGAATCTAAAGTTATGAAAACACAAAATAGTAAGTTTATATTAATACAATTAGAAGATGAAGGTTGGAAATTTAGTTGTGATAACTATGATATAAATATTGATAATGGTTTATATTTCGGTAATAAAAATTCATATCAAGAAAACCAAAATATATATATTTCAGGCATGAATAATGAAAGTGAACAAATAATCAGATGGGAAATAAATAAAATATAATGAAAAAAATAAAGACAGCTCTTATTTCTGTATCAGATAAAAATAATTTAAAACCAATTTTAGAAATTTTAAAAAAATATCACATTAAAATTATTAGTTCTGGTGGAACATATAAAGAAATTAAAAAATTAAAATTTAATTGTTTAGAAGTATCTGACTTTACAGATTCTCCTGAAATTTTAGAGGGAAGAGTTAAAACCTTACATCCAAAAATACATGCGGGAATCCTGAATAAAAGAAATAATAAAACACATTTAAATGACTTAAAGAAAAATAATTTTGAAAATATTGATCTTGTAATTGTAAATTTTTATCCATTTGAAAAAACTTTAGAAAGTACAAATAATCACAAAAAAATAATTGAGAATATAGATGTGGGAGGCCCCACAATGGTTAGGTCTGCTGCTAAAAATTATAATGATGTAACGGTAATTACTTCTACAGATCAATATCAAGAGTTAATAGATGAAATGAATAAAAATAATGGAACTACATCGTTAAAATTTAGAGAGAAACTATCTAGAACAGCTTTTACAGAAACTGCTTACTATGACTCTGCAATTTCAAGTTATTTTAATAAAAAAGTGAATATACACTTGCCAGATAAAAAAGTTTTTTCTGCAAATTTAATTGAAAAACTTAGGTATGGAGAAAATCCACATCAATTTAGTGGATACTATTCAAAAAATTTAACAACTAATCTAAAGCAGATTCAAGGAAAACAATTAAGCTATAACAACTACAACGATATATTTGCTGCCTTAACTATTTCAAAATCTTTACCAAAAAACAAAGGTACTGTAATAGTAAAACATGCAAACCCATGTGGTGTTTCAATAAAATCAAATCCAGTAGATAGTTATAATTCTGCATTAGCATGTGATCCCGTAAGTGCTTTTGGAGGAATTGTTTCTTGTAACTTTAAAATAAAGAAAAATCTTGCAGTAGAGCTAAATAAACTTTTTTTAGAAGTAATAATAGCTAATGGTTTTGATAATAATGCCCTAAAAATATTTGAAAATAAAAAAGATTTACGTGTAATTGATGCAACAAATTATTCACTTAGTGAAATTATAAAATTCACTTCCTCAAATGAAGCAGTTTTGGTCCAATCTGAGGATTTAAAAATATTTAAAAATAAAGATTTTAAAGTTGTGTCTAAAAGAAAACCAAATTCTAAGCAGTTAAAAAATCTAATTTTTGCATTCAATGTTTGTAGATATGTAAAATCAAATGCAATTGTTCTTGCAAAAGATGATGCGATTGTTGGTATTGGATCAGGTCAACCAAGTAGATTGGATAGCTGTGAAATAGCAATTAATAAAATGAGAAAATTTAATTTATTTGGAAATAATTTAGTTGCAGCATCAGACGCTTTCTTTCCATTTGTAGATGGGATTGAAAAATTAGTTCAATCAGGCGTTCAAGCTGTAATTCAACCCTCTGGATCTGTTAGAGACAAAGAAATTATTAAATTTGCGAACGATACGGATACTATTCTAGTCTTTTCTAAGACAAGACATTTTAGACATTAGTAGCTTTATCTATCTTAGCAGCTAATATAAAATCATTTTCTGAAAGACCTTTAATAGCATGGGTCGTAATTTTAATTTCTGCATAACCCCAACCAAAACTTATATCTGGATGATGTCCCTCTTCTTCAGAAATTTTACCAACCTCATTAACAAAATCTTGACTTTTTATAAAATTTTTAAATTTGAATTTTTTATACAAAAAGAATATTTTATTTCTATCTTCTGTAATATCCCAACCATCAACTTTCTTTTGATATTTATGAATTTCAGATATATCAAAAGGAATTACACCACCTTCGCATGGCAAACATTTTTTATTATAAAGGTCAGTCATAAATATTTACTCTTGAAACTGGTTTATACGAGATAATTTTTGATTTGTCATTTTATAATCAATATATTTTGACTCAGTAATTTCTAATTTTAAATCCTTAAAAGATTTATCTCCAATTATGCTCGCATAATATAGCCATTTATCAATTATCATTAAGTCTGATATGGAAACACCTTCTAATGAACTTAATAAAGCTGGTTTTTTATAATGTTTATTTTCATCTTCATAAAGTTCAATTTTTTTCCACTCATCATTATATTTCATTAAATTATCCTCATTTTTAGCTGTTTTAAACTTAGGAAACACACTATAAAATTCAGAACATCCTCTTCTAATTACAGATTTATATTTTAAATATTTATTAAGCAGTGGAGAAAGATCTTTTAGAACTTTTTCAGCTTCATGTATACTTGAGCAATAAATTATTCCCTTGTAAAGACCTTTAACATCAGGTCTTAGCTCAATTAAACATTTTCTTATATTGTTTTGAGGAAATTTAAAATTGTCAAAAATTAAATATAATTTAATTAAATTTAAAACATTAATTGGTTCAATTTGAACTTTAAAGCATCCGAAGCAAAATTTTGGAATAATTTTTCTTTTGTTAAATATATCATGATGTCTATTACAATTTAAATCAGTAGTGTTCTGTCTGTAAACTTGTGTTTCAAAAAAATTTGTAAAATTTAAATTTTTAATCTTATTTTTATAAGTATAAGCAGAATTTAAATAACTTGATAAATCCTTATTGTTAATCAGTAATTCTTCGAAATTAATATTTTTATATAATTTTTTAAGATCTTTACTTATTTCTATAATTGGATTTTTAATTTTTGGTATACAAAATCTTAACGCCTGAATTAGATTGTAAAGTGAATTTGAATTTTTTTCATCAATATTTAGTGCAAAAATAAAGTTTTCTATTGCCTCTTTGTATTGACCTAGAGAAATATGAGCTATTCCAAGATTATTATAAGCATTAATATATTGAGGATTTAATTTTTTAAGTTTTGTTAAATACTCTATGGAATCTTTATATTTACCCAATTTATTATAAATTAATCCTAAGTTGTTATAAGAATATATAAACGATGGATTTAAATATATTGTTTTTTTATAATACTTAATTGCCTCATTATAATTTTGAGTCTCTTCATAAATTACACCTAAATTATATTGGGCTTCTATTAATCTTGGTTCAATTCCAATTAATTTTTTATAAAGTTTTTTTGCTTCATTAAAATTTTTTTCATTTTGATTTTTTAAAGCTAAATCAAAAACCTGTTTAATATTTAGAGTAATTTTTTTTGTCATTTTTGGAGCGGGCAAAGGGGGTCGAACCCTCGACCTTCTCGTTGGCAACGAGACGCTCTACCACTGAGCTATGCCCGCATAAGAAATATTATAACTAAACACTTTTTTTAATTCAATCAATACTAATTTAAATTTTATGTGTTATATTTAATTTAATTATGAAAAAAGAAGACTTACCAAGTAATATTCCAGTATTTCCGTTAAGTAATTTTATTATTTTTCCCAAGACTACAGTTCCATTAAATATTTTTGAACCGCGTTATATCGACATGGTTAACGATAGTATGAAAGCAAACAAAATAATAGGAATGATACAACCTAAATCGTCCAGTTATCAAAAAGTTCAACCTGAACTTCATGAAGTGGGTTGTATTGGTAAAATAACAAGTTTTAAAGAAACAGAAGATGGAAGATATTTAATCGAATTGAAGGGTGTTACAAGATTTAAATCTATTAAAGAATTAGAAACTGTAACTAAGTACAGAATTTTGCAAGTAAACTATGATGATTATATTCAAGATTTAGAAAACAAAAAAGAAGATCTCAAATTTTCAGATTTGGAATTAATCTTTAAAGATTTAAAGTCTTTATTTGAAAAAAAAGGTTTTATAATTAACTGGAAAGCCCTAGAAAAACAAAGTTTAGATGAAACAATAAATGCTCTAGCTATGGCGTCACCTTTTTCTTTAGAAGAAAAACAAGTTTTGTTAGAGGCTCAAAATTTAGATATTAGAAAAAACAAAATTGCTGAGATATTAAGAACATATACTCACGATATCTATGAAAATAACACTATTCAATAATCAATAATTCAAACCAGTATCTGCTATTTTTTTTAGCATATTATTTATAGAATTTTTGCTTCCTATATATTTTACAGAATTTAAAAGAAAATTATTCTTAGTCTTACTTTCAAAGTTAAAAAATTCATAAATAAAATCAATACCGTTTGAAAAAATAAAATTTCTATGTTTTGTACTTTTTTGAAATTCTTGATTGACAGAACTATTTATTGGTAATCCAAGATCTATTTTATTTTGAATTATCTCTAATAATATTTTTATATCTCTAATAGTCATGTTAAAACCTTGTCCGGCTAAAGGATGTATTCTGTGAGTTAATTCACCAAAAGCTAGGATATTTTTATGATAATAATTTCTTAAATTTGCAGACAATAATTCAAATGAAGAAATTTCTTTAATTTTTTTTATTTTATAGGCTGGATTGTGTAAGTTAATAAGTTCTATTAAATTTTCTTTTTTAATTTTAGCAGTATTTTTTATAGAATAAACAATAGAGGTTTCTTTATCAGAAATAGGTAGAAATGCTAGAGGTCCAATATTTGTAAATATTTGTCTAGCAATTTTATTATCAATTTTTTCATGTTCTAGTATTAAAGTATAAGCTAAGCTTTTATACTTTTTAATAATTTTTTTACTAAAAAATTTTTTTGTAATTAAATTTGAAAAATTTAAATTAATTAAAAGATTATATTTGTTCTGAATGTTTTCTAAATTTATTTGATTTTGTATTTTAAAAAATTTATTTTTTTTGAGACTTTTTTCTAAAATATTATAAAGATCAAAACTTCTAACCATTGAAAAAAGTTCTTGATTATAATTTTGAAACTCCAATAATTTTTCTTTATTTAGTTTATCAGAGAGAATTTGTATTTTATTTAATTGCCAGATTATTTTATCAATATTAACTATATTATTATTAAAATATTCAACATTACTTTTTGTAATACCTATAGTTCTAGATTGATCTATTGATTGTTTTTTTTTATCTTTAAAAATATCTACATGTATATGCTGATTAACTAAAGCTTTTGCTAAAGCTAAACTAGTAAGTCCACTTCCTATTATACATATCCTCATATTATTTTTAATTTTAACAACAAAAATTAGATGATACAAAGTGGTATAATTGATTTGTATAAATGGACATTAAAAAAATAGCTAATTTATTACTTAATTTTACTTTAAAGCGATTAGCAGAGATATTTGGGGTCATAATTTTCTCTGCTGGTATTCTCTTGTTTATTGCACTTTTTTCATATTCACCTGAGGACCCTAATTTTATTTTTCCTAAAGATACTGAAATTAATAATTTATTAGGTTTTCAAGGAAGTTTTATTTCTGATCTGTTTTTTCAATCCTTTGGATTCATTGCTTTTCTAATTTCTTTCACATACATGATTACTGGAATCAATATATTTCGATTAAAAGAGTTTTTTTTAGTAATTGAGAATACTTTTATAGCAATATTATATACTATAATTGGAACTTTATTTTTAAACCATTTTTATTCTGATGCTTTTACACTTTACATAAATGGAAATGGAGGTTTTGTTGGAGACTATTTTGGACAAACTTTTTTAAACTCAATAATCCTTATAAATGAAACATTAATCTATTATGTTTTAATTATACTGATAATTACTTTATTTTTATTAAGTATAAATTTTCACCCTATTAAATTTTATAATTCATCAATAAAAATTATTAATTTTTTTTCTAAAAGAAAAAATAAATCATATACAGATAAAAGTGAACTTATAAGTGAATATATTCCTCAAGAGGAAATCAAAAACTTAATACAAGAAGACTTGCCATTTATTAAAGCAGAGAATAAATCAAATGCTAAAAATAAGTTTCTATTACCTAAAATAGAATTGCTAAAAGTTCCAACTAAGAAAGAAAGAGAAAACTCAAACAAAAATGAAACAAATGACCCTAAATTTTTAGAAAAAATTCTAATGGACTTTGGAGTTAAAGGAGAAATTCAGAAAGTAAGTCATGGTCCAGTTGTAACACTCAATGAATTTGAACCAGCTGCTGGAGTAAAAGTTTCTAAAATTATAAATTTATCAGATGATATTGCTAGAAATACCAGTTCTGAATCTGCTAGAATCTCAACTATACCAGGTAGCAATACAGTAGGAATTGAATTACCAAACAATTCAAGAGAAAACGTTTATCTCAGTGAAATTCTAAATAATGCTGATTTTAAAAAGAAGGAAATAAAATTACCAATAGCTCTTGGTAAAAATATTTCTGGAAAACCTATTGTTGGAGATCTATCTTCTATGCCTCATTTACTAATTGCTGGTACTACGGGTTCAGGAAAATCTGTTTGTATTAATACAATTATTTTATCACTTCTTTACCGTCACACACCTGAAAGATGTAAGTTTATATTAATTGATCCTAAAATGCTTGAGCTATCAACATATGAAGGCATACCTCACTTACTTTGCCCTGTAATAACTGAAGCTAAAAAAGCTGCATCAGTTCTTGGTTGGGTAGTAAAAGAAATGGAGAGTAGATACAGGCTGATGACAAAAGAAGGGGTTAGAAATATTGATGGTTACAACGCCAAGCATAAACTTCCTATGCCCTACATAGTGGTGGTGGTAGATGAAATGTCGGATTTAATGTTAGTAGCAGGTAAAGAGATAGAGAACTATATTCAAAAATTATCTCAAATGGCTAGAGCTGCTGGGATTCATATTATTATGGCTACGCAAAGACCTAGTGTTGACGTAATAACAGGTACAATCAAAGCTAATTTTCCAACAAGAATATCTTTTCAAGTAACTTCAAAAATAGATAGTAGGACAATACTAGGTGAACAAGGAGCAGAACAGTTATTAGGAAAGGGAGATATGCTTTATATGTCATCTGCTAACCGAATAGTAAGAATTCATGCTCCATTTGTTTCAGATAATGAAATAGAGAAGATAAACAATTTTTTAAGATCACAAGCAGAACCAGACTATATTGATGAAATCTTGAATTTTGCAGACGAGAAAGAGTTAGGATCAAATACAGAACAAGGAGAAAAGGATGAATTATATCAACAAGCCGTTGAAATAATTAGATCTGAAGGAAAAGCTTCTACCTCATTTTTACAAAGAAAACTTCAAATTGGTTACAACAGGGCTGCAAGAATAATTGACATGATGGAAGCTAATGGAGTTGTTAGTAAAGCAAATCATGTAGGTAAAAGAGACGTTCTTTAATGTTGAGAGTTCTATTTTTAGTTTTTCTTATTAGTTTATCTAACCAAGTAAATGCAAATAATAAAGATCAAATAATTAATAAATTAAAAGATACTTTAAATTTAAATTTTGATTTTGAGCAAAATATAAATGGGAAAATTGAGTTTGGAAACTGTACAATTCAATATCCAAAAAAAATGTTTTGCGCGTATGATAAAAAAAATAAAGTTATAGTTTCAAATGGGAAATCTTTAGTTATTAAATCTACTTCAAGCTATTATAGGTACCCATTAGATAAAACACCTTTGAATTTTATTTTAGATAAAAATTTCTTGTTAAAAAAAATTTCAGAATTGAAAGAAGAAAATATTAATAATTCTCTAATAAAATTTACAATAAAAGAAGATAATCAATCTATAGAGATTTTTTTTGATATAAATGATTTCAATTTAATTGGCTGGCAAACTAAAGATATTTATCAAAATACTGCTGTAACACTACTTTATTCAGTTAAATCAAATCAAGTAGTTAACGAAAAAATATTTAAAGTTCCCCTTCAAAATTAAATTTTGACAATTTCTGATTTAAATATTTTCATACCTCTAGCTAAATAATTATAAAGTGCATTTTTGTGATCCAAAGAACATGTATGAAGCCAAACTCTATCTATATTTTCTTGGAATGATTTTTTAATGGCATCTGATAACAAAAATGATCCTAATTTTTTATTTTGAAATTCTTCTAATATTCCAAAATATGCTATTTCTACTTCTTTCTTTTCGGAATGAATAATTAATTCAAAAAAACCTACCAAATCTTTTTTATTCATTAATACAAATGTTTTAACGTTTTTATTGGATACATATTTGATCCACTGCTCTTCGTTCCATATCAATCTATCAATCCACTTATGTTTTTTGCCAATATTTTTATAAAAAAATTTATTTAGCTGAAAATCAGTCGGTTCAATTAAATTAACTTTATAATCTTCTGAAGGTTTTTTGCCTTCTTTTAAATCATGAAGTGAGTTTATTTCTAGATAATTTCTTTTAACTTCTTCTGTCACTCGACCATTTTTCCAACACGTTCACCACCAAATAAATGAAAATGCAAATGAGGGACCTCTTGACCACCATGTTCACTAATATTAGCTAATGCCCTATAACCTTGGCCTACTTCTGTTGAAATACCTAGCTTTTTTGCGACTATATTAATACCTTTCAAAAGACCCACCATTTCTTCTGATGATGCGTTCATACTAAAATCATCAAGATCTATATATTTTCCTTTAGGAATTACTAAAGCATGAACTTTCTTTTGTGGGTTGATATCATGAAATGACAAAACATAATCATCTTCATAAATTTTATTACAAGGTATCTCTCCACGTAAAATTTTAGCAAAAATATTATTGTCATCGTAGCTCATTTTTTCCTTTTTTCTAATTCTTCCATTACTTCCTCAATTTTCACATCATTAGCTTCTAAATACATTAATAAATGGTAAAATACATCGGCAGCTTCGTGTATTTTGTTTGTATTTTCCTCTATAGCTTCAATTAATTCATCAACCTCTTCTAAGACCTTTGCTTTACTAAAAGATTTGTCTGTAAGTAATTTATTTGTATAAGAACCTTCAACTGGATTAGTTTTTCTCTCTCTTGCAAGTTTGATTAAATTTTCTAATGTGTTAAGCATATTAAATTCTAACAGGTATTCCTTTTGAATCCAAATATTCCTTCGCTTCTTTTACAGAGTGTTTACCATAATGAAATATTGATGCTGCTAAGACTGCACTAGCATTTCCCAATTTAATTCCGTCAACTAAATGATCCAGATTTCCTACTCCACCTGATGCAATCACTGGAATATTTACTTTAGAAGATATTTGAGACATCAACTCAATATCATAGCCTACTTCAGTACCATCCCTATCCATAGAGGTAACAAGCAACTCACCTGCTCCGCTACTTTCCATTTTTGATGAAAATTCTATTGCATCAATTCCCGTATTGTTTCTTCCACCATGTGTAAAAATTTCCCATTTATTCCCATTTTTTTTAGCGTCAATAGCTACAACAATACATTGTGAACCAAATTTTTTTGAACTTTCAACTACCACTTCTGAATTTTGGACTGCTGCAGTATTAATAGAAACTTTATCTGCTCCACAATTAAGTAATTTATTTATATCATCAACACTTCTAACGCCTCCTCCAACTGTTAATGGAACAAAGCATTTTTTTGAAGTTTTCTTTACGACATCATAAATCGTATCTCTATTTTCATTTGATGCAGTTATATCTAAAAAACAAATTTCGTCTGCTCCGCCGTCAGAATAAATTTTAGCCTGTTCGACTGGATCTCCGGCATCTTTTAGACCAACAAAATTAATTCCCTTAACAACACGTCCATTTTTAACATCTAAACAAGGTATTATTCTATTTTTAAGCATTTACTTCCTTGGCTAATTCATCCAATTTAATATCGCCATCATATATAGCTTTTCCAACTATGATACCTTCAATATTTTTATTATTTAATTCTTTAGCTTTTTTAACATCATTTATTGATGAAACCCCACCTGATATAATAACAGGACACTTAGATGTATTAGCAACCTTAACTGTTTCTTCAAAATTAGGGCTTTGCTTCATTCCATCCCTATTGATATCGGTATAAATTAATCTACTTGCACCATATTCATTAACTTCTCTCAAGTAATCTAAAGTTAATTTATTAGAATTTTCTTTCCAACCAGAAACAGATAAATAGCCATCTTTAGCATCTAAACCTAATGCAATTTTATTTGGAAAATTTTCACAAGCTTCTTTTAAAAAATTTTTATCTTTTATAGCAGCGCTTCCTAAAATTACTTTTTCTACGCCGGCATCTGTATATTTCTTAATACTTTCAAAATTTCTTACACCGCCCCCAATCTCAATTTTAAGATCAAATTTAGTAACTATTTCTTCAATAATATCTAAATTAACTGTTTCACCAGTCAAAGCTCCATCTAAATCAACTATGTGTAAATTTTTAAAACCATGATCTTTATAACTGCCAGCTTGTTCCACTGGTGACATTTCATATTCAGTTTTGTTATCAAAGTCCCCTTTGACTAACCTCACGCACTTTTTATCCTTGATATCAATCGCCGGGAATATTTTCATTATAAATTTAAAAAATTATCAATTATTTTAAGCCCGATTTTATCACTTTTTTCAGGGTGAAATTGGGTACCAAAAATATTTTCTTTTTCAACTGAGCAAACGATATTTGAAGAATAATCTGTTGTTGCTGAAATTACATTTTTATCTTCTGGAACAAATTCATAACTGTGAACAAAATACATGTGAGATTTATTTTCAATACCTTTAAAAATTTTACTATTTTCCGTTATATTAATTTCGTTCCAGCCGATGTGTGGTAGTTTGTATTTTCCATTTTGATTATCTATTTTTGATACCTTTCCAGATACCCAACCAAGTCCTTTTGTTTCTGTTTCTTCATAACCTATATCTGCAAACATTTGTAAACCAACACAAATTCCTAGAAGTGGTTTTTTATTACTTATTGCAAATTCGTTTAATGTATCTACTAAACCATTAATATTATTAAGTGCATCAATACAACTTTTAAACGAACCCTGCCCTGGCAAAACTACTTTATCAGAGTATTTAATCTTGTTTAAATCCGAAGTTACTTCAATATTTACTTTATCTTTAGCAACTTCGTTAAATGAGTTTATTACGGAACTTATGTTGCCCGAATTATAATCAACAATAGTGACGTTCATTAAACTTATAATGAGCCTTTAGTTGATGGAATACTTTTTTTACTTCTAGGGTCCATTTCTAATGCCTCTCTTAATGATCTTGCTAATGCTTTATAGCAAGACTCAATAATGTGGTGACTGTTATCACCATAAATATTTTCGACGTGCATTGTAATACCTGCGGCCTGTGAAAATGCCTGGAACCATTCTTTAAATAGTTCAGTATCCATTTCACCAAGTTTCTCAACTTTTAATTTTACTTTCCAAATTAAATAAGGTCTGTTTGAAACATCTATAGCAACTCTAGTTAATGTTTCGTCCATTGGAATAACTCTATGTGCATATCTTTTAATACCTACAAATTTCTTTGCAGCTTTTTTTAAAGCTTCACCAATTGCAATTCCTGTATCTTCTGTTGTGTGGTGAAGATCAATATGAGTGTCACCTTTTGCTTTTACTTTCAGATCAATTAGAGAATGCTTTGATAATTGTTCAAGCATGTGATCTAAAAAACCTATTCCAGTGTCAATTTGGTATTTACCTTTGCCATCAATATTTAGTTCAACATTGATACTGGTTTCTTTTGTTTTTCGAGAAACTTTTCCTTTTCTAGCCATATATTTTAAATGGTATACATACTTAATCCAACTATATCAATATCAGTATAAAGACTTGAAGTATCAAAAATAGTTACCATTTATTAGTCATGACAACAATTGTATTAGTAAGAAAAAATAATGAAGTTGTAGTTGCTGGAGATGGGCAAGTAAGTATGGGGAATACTGTTGTCAAAAGTACAGCATCTAAAGTTAGAAAAATTGAAAAAAGAGAAGTGGTTGCTGGATTTGCAGGATCAACTGCCGATGCATTAACTTTATTTGAAAGATTAGAGGGAAAATTAGAAAAACACGCAGGTAATTTATCCAGAGCTGCTGTTGAATTAGCAAAAGATTGGCGAACTGATAAATATTTAAGAAGATTAGAAGCATTAATGGCTGTAGGTGACAAAAATAATAGTTATATAATTTCTGGAACTGGAGATGTTCTAGAACCTGAAGGTGATGTAATAGGTATAGGTTCTGGTGGAAATTATGCTTTAGCAGCAGGAAAAGTTTTGATGGAAGGTGATTTATCTGCAGAAGAAGTTGCCAAAAAGGCAATTAAAGTTGCAGCAGATATTTGTGTTTTTACAAATGAAAATGTTAAAATTGAAAAAATATAATGGATAATTCAAACGTAACACCTTTGCATCCTAAAGAAAAATCTCAAAAAGAAGAAGCTTCTTTAGTAAGCGCTCTTTCGCCGAGAGAAATAGTTTCAGAGTTAGATCGTTTTGTTGTTGGGCAAAATAAAGCAAAAAAAGCTGTTGCTGTTGCATTAAGAAATAGATGGAGAAGACAAGCTTTAAAAGGTGAAATGAAAAATGAAGTTTTGCCAAAAAATATTCTAATGATTGGGCCAACAGGAGTTGGAAAAACAGAAATTTCTAGAAGACTCTCTAAATTAGCAGAAGCCCCTTTTGTGAAAGTTGAAGCAACCAGATTTACAGAAGTTGGTTACGTGGGGAGAGATGTTGAACAAATTGTTAGAGATTTAATTGAAATTGCAATTGCAATGGAAAAAGTGAAAAAAAGAAAAGAAGTTCATGCAAAAGCTCAAAAAGCTGCTGAGGAAAAAGTATTAGATGCATTGGTGGGTAAAAAAGCAAGCCTTGCGACAAGAGAAAGCTTTAGAAAAAGACTCAGAAATGGTGACTTAGATGACAATGAAATAGAGATAGCTGTAAGCGACACGGGTTCAAATGGTGCATCTTTTGAAATACCAGGAATGCCAGGTGCTAATGTTGGAATGATAAACATCGGTGAAATGATTGGCAAATCTATGGGCAACAAAGAGAAAAAGAAAAAAATGACAGTTAAAGAATCTCATGAAATTTTAATTAACGATGAGTCAGACAAACTCATTGAGCAAGATAAAATTGTTAAAGCAGCTAAATTATCAACAGAAAATAATGGTATAGTATTTTTAGATGAAATAGATAAAATTTCAGCCAGAACTGATCGAGTTGGTGGTGATGTTTCTAGAGAGGGTGTGCAAAGAGATTTATTACCTCTTATAGAAGGAACAACTGTGAATACTAAGCATGGTCCAATTAAAACTGATCATATTTTATTTATTGCCTCAGGAGCTTTCCAGCTCGCAAAACCATCTGATTTGTTACCTGAATTACAAGGAAGATTACCGATAAGAGTTGAGCTCGAAGCTTTAACAAGTGAAGATTTTAAAAGAATTTTAAAAGAACCTGACTATAGTTTAATAAAACAATATATAGCTCTTTTAAAAACTGAAAATGTAGAGCTTGAATTTTCTGAAGATGGTATTGATACAATTGCAAATATTGCATCTGAAGTAAATGCAACTGTAGAGAATATTGGAGCAAGAAGACTACATACAATTATTGAAAAAATATTAGATGATATAAGTTTCACAGCAACAGATAGGTCTGGAGAAAAAATTATAATAAATAAAGAATATATTAATAAAAATCTTGATAACTTAGTAAAAGACACTGATCTGTCAAAATTTATTCTGTAGATCTATTTTTTCTTAAAAAAATGTAAAAAGCACCACTACCACCGTCTTCAATTGTAGCATCTTGTATATCATTTATAACTCTCATTAAATTTTGATTATTATTAATAAATTCAGGTACAGAATATTTCAGAATACTTAGATCTTTTGAAACATAAGGATCTTTTTCAACATCTGAATGAATACCTTTTCCAGTAACAACAATTAATTTACTAACCCTTTCATTAAATGCTTTTAGTATAAATTGCTCTATAGCAATATTTGCTTGTTCAAGGGTATATCCATGAAGATCTATTGATCTTATTTTTAAAAGATTTTTTTTTTGTTCTTTAAAATCTTTATCTATAATTTTTTCTTTACTTGTAATAAAAGTTTGCCAGTCTTTTTTGTCTTTATCTGAAATATTATCGTTCAATTAAGTTAAAATATTAACTAACTGCCAATTAGGATTAACTGAAGTAGTGTCTCGAGAAAAAACCCATGTATCATAAATTTTTTTAATTTTTTCAGGGTCTCCAGATACAATTTTTTTATCTTTATCTTTTATGCAAGTAATAACCTCTGCTATAAAATCTACTGTTACATTTAAGATATTTCCAATTTTTTTATGCTCTTTTATTTCTGCTTTATTAACCCCTATAAATGTTATTTCGGCAAAGTGTCCTCTTTTAGCTCTTTCTTTTAGCGCATCATCAAACTGATTATATATATCTTTATTTAGCAAAGGTTTTGCATTTGTTATTTTATTATCATTATCACTAAAATCTGTAATAATTGTTTCATAGGCAATTCTTGCTCCTTTAAGAAACTCTTTTTGAGCCTCATTGTCAAAATTTTCTTTAGGTTTTACTGTTTGTTCAGCTTTAATATTTTTTAAAACCTCTTTGAATTGAGCCGGAGATTTACCCTCAAAGCCTGATCTTCGACCAAGTATGCCTCTAAGTCTAAGAAAAATGAAACCTGCAATCATTGCTAATAAAATGATATCTATATACTGGAAACTGTAATTCATATTCTGATAGTAATTACTCTATTGATTAATTTCAACCAGCAATTTAGACTAAAGACAAATGAACCCAATACTATTTTTAATTATTGTTGTTCCTGCTATTGAAATTTATCTTTTTATTAAAATAGGAGCTCAAATTGGAGCATTAACAACTATTTTGCTTATATTTTCTACAGCAATTCTAGGGGTTTATTACGCTAAATATGAGGGATTAAATACTTTAAAATCTGGTTTTTTACAATTAAGCAAAAATGAAACACCGGCTTATGAAGTTATTTCTGGTGCAGCTATTGCTTTTGCGGCTTTGCTACTAATTATCCCAGGATTTGCAACAGATTTTTTTGGATTTTTATTAATATTTCCAATTACCAGAAAATTTATTTTTAACAAATTTTCAAAAAAGTTTACCAAGCAGAAAAAAGCAAAAAATAATTTTATTGATGGAGAATTTGAAGATATAGGAGATGACGATGAAAACAGAAAAATATAAAATCTTAAGTAAATTTATCAAAGACCTATCGTGTGAAACGCCTGACATTGAAACATATTTGTTCGTAAAAGACAGAATAGCAAAATATCAACTGGGAATTGACATAAACTCAAAAGCATTAAAAAATAAAATGGTAGAAATAAATACTACTTTTAAATTTGAAGATAAAAAAGAAATAAAAAAAAAATCGTATTTTGAAATAGTATATACAACAATTGTAAAAATAGATGATGAATTAAAAGATAAAAAAGAATTAGAAAAAATAATTTTATGTGATGTTCAGATCAAAATATATCCTTACATGGAAAAAGCTCTTTTAGATCTTTTACATAACTCAGGATTTCCAGGTGTAAAATTTGAAAAAAAAGTAGATTTTGAAGTTTTATATAATGAGAAGTTTAATTAAAATAATTCTTTTTTAAACTTTCATTCAAGTATTTCTTGTGTTTTTTAATTTCTTCAGGGGATGGTGAAATTACTTTTTTGAAATATTCTGTTTTTAAATTTATATTTTTTTCTACTTCTAAATTTTGTTTAAAATTTAAAGTTGGTTCTTTTTGGTCAATTAAATTAATATAAACTTTTGCTAATAAATCACAGTCAATCAGTGCGGTATGATGAGTCCTGCGAGAATTATCTATTCTAAATCTTTTGCACAAAGCATCTAAACTAACTTGAGATCCTGGATACTTTTCTCTTGCTAAAGTTAATGTATCAATAATTTCATTCTGAATTTTATTCTTACCAAATAAATTAAGCTCGTTGTTCAAATGAGCTATATCAAATTCTGCATTATGTATAATGAGCCTTTTGTTATCAATAAATTCCAAAAAATCATTAACTACTTCACTAAATTTTTTTTGTGTTGACAAAAATTCATCAGAATAGCCATGAATTTCAAAGGCTTTTTCCGAAACTTTTCTCTCTGGATTAAGGTAACAATGAAATTTCTTGTTTGTTGGAAGCAAATTGTCTAACTCAATGCATCCAATTTCAACTATTCTATGACCATCTTTAACAGATATTCCGGTTGTCTCGGTGTCTAATACTATTTCTTTCATTTATTCGATTAAATTTAAAATTTCTTTAATTTGTTTTTTCACTTGGTCTCTTTTGAATGTATTTTTAATTATAAAATGCGATTTTTTCTTTTTATATTTTGGATCTAATTGAATTTTTTTAAACATATTTATAAGCTTATTATTAAAATTAAATCTTTTTTTTAATTTTTTATTAATATCTTTTTTTTTAGAGTCAACAAAAACTAATATATCATTTTTATTGAAAATTTTATTTTCAATAAGTAACGGTATATCTAAAACAACAAATTTTTTACTCTTATTATTTTTTAAAAAAAGATTTAATTTTTTTCTGATTTCTTTATGAACAATTTTAATTATTTCTTTAAAATTATTTCGACTGGCTAATATTGCTTTTGTAATTTCATTCTTATCTATAGGAAAGGTAAAGATATATTTGGGTAATTTTTTTTTTAATTTTATATAAATATTCCTATCTCGTTTATATAATTTTGATACTTCATAATCGGCATTAAAAACTGGATATCCAAAGTTATTTGCTACAAATGTTTTTCCAGACCCAATATCTCCAACTATGCCAATTCTAGTCATTATTTAATAAATTAAGAACTTCATTATTTACTTTTGGTTCAATGTCGTGCCACAATTTAAATGTTTCAAAAGCTTGATAAATAAACATAAATTTACCATTTTCTGCTTGGTTTCCTAATTTTTTTCCCTCTTTTAAAAATTTAGTTTCGCTAGGATTATAAATTACATCATAAAACAACTTACCATCACTTATATTAGAACTGTCTAAATTAATAGTCTCATTATTTAAACCTAAGCTGGTTGCATTTATTATGATATCAAAATCTGGTACGTCGCCCCAATTTGCAATATCAATTTTATTAAATTGAGTTTTTAAATTTTCAGCTTTTTTGAAAGTCCTATTGCTTACAGTTATTTTAGATACTTCCATTTTATTTAAAGCAAAAATTATTGATGGGACTACTCCGCCAGCCCCTAAAATTAAAATTTTTTTATCTTTAACATCATAGTTCAAATTATTTATAGCTTTTTGAAAACCTCTAATATCTGTATTGTGACCGATTAATTTACCATTATGCAAACTAATTGTATTAACTGATTGTGTTTGCTCTGCTTCAGAACTTAACTTGTCTAAGAAAGGAATTACAGCCTTTTTAAACGGAACAGTAACATTGCAACCATTTATTTCTTGATTTTTTACTTTAAAAATAAAATTTTCAATTTCATTTTCTTCAAGTTTAATTTTATCATAAATTGCATTGATATTGTTTTCTTTTAACCAGTAGTTATGGAGTTTTGGAGACAAAGAATGGTTAATTGGATTTCCAATTACAAAATATTTTTTCATTTTTGTAAATTTAAATATTCTTTGATTTTTTTAATTGGCAGGCCCATTATTGTATCTTGGTCTCCTTCTATACTACTAAATAAACTCCTACCGTCCCCCTCTATTTGATAAACATTGTAAGCATAAAGATTCTCATCTGTTATTTTTGATAAATATTCCTCCAATTCTATGTCTGATAAATTTTTCATTTTTAAAGTAGCTTTATCGGTGTAATTCCAAATCATCGAACCATTTTTTGAAATACAAACCGAGCTTATTAGAAAATGTGGTTTGCCATTAAGTTTTTTTAATATTGACATTGCATCCTCTCTACTCACGGGTTTCGATATTAATTCCCCATTCAAATCAATTACGCTATCTGCGCCAAGCACTATTTCATCATGCTTTTTGGAACTAACTTTATTTGCTTTTAATTCTGCTAAGTTTTTTGAGATAATCTCTGGAGTAGCATTTTCTTTAAGTAAAGCTAATTTCACAACATCTTCATCTACATTTGAATGTTCTACAATACTTTCAATATTATTTTTATCTAAAATATTTTTTCTAACCTTGCTTTTAGATGCCAGGATAATTCTATTTAACATTGTTTAAATATATTTCGTGTATTTTAATAATAGAAGCAGCGGTTTCTTCAACAGATTTTCTTGTTACGTCTATTAAGGGCCATTTATATTTCTGAAATGTTTTTTTTGCTTGAAGAACTTCTTCCTTAATGCTCTCCAAATTAGTGTAATCCAATATTTCAGTTTCTTTTAATGAATTTATTCTATTTTTTCTTAAATCTGCGAGTCTCTCGGGTTCTGTGCTCAACCCAACTACACATGTCATATGAGGATTTTGTTTAAGATTTTCCGGTAAAGAATTTTCATTTACTAAAGGTATGTTTGAAGTTTTAAAGCCTTTGTTAGCAAGATATATAGAGGTTGGTGTTTTGCTAGTTCTACTAACGCCAACAAGTATAATATCAGATTTTTCAACTTCGCTTATTAAATTACCATCATCATGGTTCATAGTAAATTGAATAGCTTCAATCCTGTCATAATATTCATCGTTTAAGACGTGTTGCCCACTAGGTTCATGTGAGGCCTTTTGGTTAAGAATTTTAGAAAAATTTAAAATTAAATTACCCAATACTCCAAAACAAGGAATCTTTTTTTTTTCACTAACATTAGCTAAATATTTGGCCAGATTATTATCCACAATAGTATATAAAATTATTGAATTTGTATTTCTTTCAGCATCTTCCAAAATTTTTAAAATTTGATTTTCTGTTCTTGTAAAGGAGTAAGAATGAACTTTATATTCTATATTTAAAAATTGTGCTTTAAGAGCTAAGAATATTCTATCTAAAGTTTCTCCAGTTGAGTCAGATATTAAATAAATTTGGTATGTATTGCTCATGAATAAATAGTTAACAAACTTGTATTATTTTAATTAAATTATACAATTTTAAATTTTCCAAATAATGCTTGTAAAACCTGATTTTTATTAACAATAATAATAAATAAGCAAAAACAATCCACAAAAATTAAAATAATCAAAAAAGCTTCATTTTAAACAATTTTAATCATCAACTGTGTTGGTAAATTGTGAATATAATGTTTGAAAAAAATAATCACCTTTATTCACAAGATATAATAATACTACAATAAATTAAAAGACTTTTATATGAAACCTTTAAATAAAGTAATAGTCAATAAAGATACTTCATTTAATCCCATTTGGATAATGAGACAAGCTGGACGATACTTGCCTGAGTTTAGAGAAATTAGAAAAAACAATCCAGATTTTATCAATTTATGCTTGAATGAAAATTTATCATCTGAAATAACATTACAACCATTAAAAAGATTTGATATTGATGCTGCAATAATTTTTTCAGATATTTTAATGTTGCCTTATGGTTTGGGTCAAAAAGTAAAATTTGAGAAAAATTTCGGCCCTAAGTTGGATAAATTAGATTTAAGCAATATAGCAAAAATAGATGAAATAGATTTTGTTGAAAAAATATATCCTGTTTATAAAGCAATAAAAAAAGTAAGCTCTGACTCAATCTTAAATAATAAAAACACCATAGGATTTGTGGGTGCTCCATGGACATTGTTGGTTTATATGATTAATTTAAAATCTCCCAAAAAAGATTTAAATAAAAATTTTTTTCAAGATGAATTTTTAATAAATAGGATTTTATTAATTATCGAAAACTTTTTAAAGGTACACATTAAAAACCAAATAGAAAATGGAGCAAACATCATTCAAATTTTTGACAGTTGGGCCGGTTTATTAGAAGAAAAAGACTTACCAAATTATGTTTACACACCCACTTTAAAACTAGTGGAATATGTTAAATCTTTAAATGTACCAGTAATATGTTTTCCAAGAAAAATTAAAAATTACAAGGAATTTTGTGAAATTGTTAAACCCGATGCAATAAGTATTGATTATAATGTTGATCCATCGAAAATATTAAAAGATATAAAAATTCCCATACAAGGTGGTTTGGACCCTAAAGTTCTATTAACTGATTATGAAAATGTCAAAAAAGAAACTTCTAGATATTTAGAAATTTTTAAAGATCATCCATATATATTTAATTTGGGACACGGCATTCTTCCCGACACTAATCCTGAAATGGTCACAAATTTAATAAAAATAGTAAAAGACAATTAATCAATGAATAAAAATCATCCACCAATAAAATATGGAAAAACAGGAGTGCTTATAATTAATCTGGGGACACCCGACTCAACTAGTTGGTTTGATATAAGAAAATACTTGAGAGAATTTCTCTCAGATAGAAGAGTAATAGAAGTAAATCCTATAGTTTGGCAGTTAATTCTTAATTTATTTATTTTAACTTTTAGACCCTCAAAAACCGCTAAAGCTTATAAAGAAATTTGGATGAAAAATGAAAATATGTCCCCGCTTCTTTATTATACAAAAAAACAAAGCGAGAAAATTTCAAACTCATTATCTAAAGAAAACATAATTACAGATTTTGCTATGAGGTATGGAAATCCAAGCATTAAGAGCAAAATTCATAAATTACATAAGATGGGTTGTGAAAACTTAGTGATACTTCCTTTATACCCACAATATGCAGCAGCTACAACGGCAACAGTTTGTGATGAGGTATACAGAACTTTAATGAAAATGAGGTGGCAACCTTCATTAAAAATAATTCCTCACTATGAATCCGATTCATTTTACATTGATGCTTTAGTTAATTCGATTAATAAGAAAATAAAAGAAATTAATTGGAAACCAGACCTAATTATAGCCTCTTATCACGGAATACCTAAAAAATATTTTGATAAAGGCGATCCTTATCATTGTTATTGTCATAAAACGACAAGGCTTATTTCAGAAAAATTTACTTCAATTGAAATTAAAACTACTTTTCAGTCAAGATTTGGTCCACAAGAATGGCTTAAACCATATACTGATAAGACTTTAGAAAATTTACCCTTAGAGGGCGTCAAAAAAGTTCTTACAATTTGCCCAGGCTTTGCATCTGATTGTGTAGAGACTTTAGAAGAAATAAAAATTCAAGCCAAAGAAAGTTTTTTAAATTCAGGCGGAGAAAATTTTGATATGGTCCCCTGTTTAAATGATAATGCTGATCATATAATTTTACTAAAGTCCTTAATTGAAAGAAATATCTGATATATGAATTTGTATTTATTATTTAAATCTTTACATTTAATTGCTGTTGTTTCTTGGATGGCTGGTCTTTTGTATCTTCCTAGAATTTTTGTTTACCATGTTGAAAATAAAGAGAAAAAAGAAGCAACAGATATTTTTGAGGTAATGGAAAAAAGATTATTTTTTTACATTATGCGACCCGCAATGATTTTCACTTGGGTTTTTGGATTGGTATTAATTTATCTCAATGGAATTGACATCTTCTCTCAATTATGGTTTCAAATAAAGATTGTCTTAGTAATATTGTTGTCAGCTTACAATGATTATTTAGGAAAATGTCTTGTTGCTCTAAAAAATTCTACAAATACAAAATCTTCAAAATTTTATAGGATTATTAATGAAATACCGACGGTTATCTTAATTATCGTTGTATTTTTGTCTATTTTTAAGCCAATCTAGGGTTGAAATAATAACAGCAGTATATATATTATGATCATCTGATAAGCCCTTATCAAAAAACTAATCATGAACATTCAAGAACTAAAACTAAAATCATCTGAACAGCTTATTGCGCAAGCAGAAGAGCTTGGTATAGAAAATGCAAGCACATTAAGAAAACAAGAAATACTTTTTGCAATTCTTAAAAAAGTTGCTGAAAAAGAGGAAATTACTGGCGTGGGTGTTTTGCAATTATTACAAGACGGCTTTGGTTTCTTAAGAGCAATGGAGTCAAACTATTTACCAGGACCTGATGATATATATGTGAGCCCAAGTCAAATTAGAAAATTTGGACTTAGAACTGGAGATACTGTTGAGGGGCCAGTTAGAGCGCCTAAAGAGGGAGAAAGATATTTTGCATTATTACAAGTAAGCAAAATAAATTTTGAAGAACCAGAAAAAGCAAGACATAAAATCGCATTTGATAACTTAACCCCACTTTATCCAGATAAACAGTTGGTGATGGAAGTTGAAACCACAAAAGTTGAAAAAAAACAAGATTTAACCCCAAGACTTATTGATCTAGTTAGCCCAATCGGCAAAGGACAAAGATCTATAATTATTTCACCACCTAAAGCTGGAAAAACTATGATTCTGCAAAGCATTGCAAACTCAATAGCTAAAAATTATCCTGAATGTTACCTTATGGTTTTGCTCATTGACGAACGTCCAGAAGAAGTGACAGACATGCAAAGAACTGTAAAAGGCGAAGTAATTAGCTCTACTTTTGATGAACCAGCTCAAAGGCACGTAGCAGTAGCTGAAATGGTTATTGAAAAAGCTAAAAGATTAACTGAACATAAAAAAGATGTAATAATATTGCTAGATTCTATAACTAGATTAGGAAGAGCATATAATGCAGTTATTCCAAGTTCAGGTAAAGTTCTAACAGGAGGTGTTGATGCAAATGCACTTCAGAGACCCAAAAGATTTTTTGGTGCAGCAAGAAATATTGAAGAAGGTGGTTCATTAACTATTATTTCTACAGCCCTTATTGATACAGGAAGCAGGATGGATGAAGTAATTTTTGAAGAATTTAAAGGAACAGGTAATAGTGAAACAATACTAGATAGAAAAATCGCAGACAAAAGAATATACCCAGCAATTGATATAACAAAATCGGGCACGAGGAGAGAAGAATTGTTATTTGACAAAAATGATTTACAAAAAATGAACGTGCTAAGAAGAATAATTGCCCCAATGGGGACCATGGATGCCATTGAGTTTATAAATTCAAAATTAAAAGATACTAAAAATAATGCTGAGTTTTTTAATTCAATGAATAAACCAGCCTAGTTATAAATAGTTTAATTCTTTCATTTCTTTTTTAAAACTATTTTCGATCTTGTTTTTGATATTTGATTTTAAAATTTTTTTCCAATTATTTTTGGGTCCGAGATAAAAAAAATTTTGATTTTTTTGCTTAGGCGCCTCAACGAAACCTTTTTCGTTTTCTTGTTTTTTTAAGTTATCAAATTTACAATCTTTAATTGCTTTTTGTATATTATCATTATCAAATTTTTTATTTGTATTTTTTTCAAGAAAATTAATTAATCTCAAAAACTCAGCATTTTCATTGTTTAATAAATCCTCATATTTAATTAGCAAATAGTTTTTAGTTAATTTTTTCCAAGATTTGTAATGATTAGACCATGATGAAATTAGTGTTGGAACTTCAAACTCAGTTTCTATTTCCTTTGTACCAATAAATTTTTTTTCATTTGTCATAAAGTCTAAAGTTTCTTCATAAGAATTTTTATTGAAATGGTTTTTTAAAGAGGTAATTATATTCCTTGGATCTCTTACTATATGAATAACACCAAGCGTGTTTGTTAAATTTGTAAAACTTGTATCATCAGTTTTCCAATTTGCACTATGAGTTTTAAAAAATTTTATATCTTCATTTAAATTAATTAAATCTTGAGCATTTAAAGAATTTTCTAATATATTTTTTATTTTAGAAAAATCATTCAAAATACTTGTAAAATGTTTTTTATTCGGAAATTGTTCTATTCTGATATCATTTATACTTGTTTCATTTTTTTCAGAATACAACAAAGAATTAATAAATATTCTTATCCAAGTATTTCCACTTTTCGGATAAGATGCTAGCCAAATAATCATTTGATTACTTTTTTATTTTTAAATATTAATAATTTTATATCTTGAATATAATGAATTTAACCAATGAAATTAACAGAATTCTTTATCTATTGAATAAAAGAGAATTCAAAAAAGTTATCAACTTATCTGAAAAATTAATTAATAAAAAAGTAAAAAATACCGAAGTTTATAATTTATGTGGACTTGCTTGCCAGAATTTAGGGTTATATGAGAAATCTATTATTAACTTTCAAAAATCTATTCAACTTGAAAAAAAAAATTATTCAGCCTTAAATAATCTTGCTTTATCTTTTAAGTATTTAGATAAAATTCAACTTTCAGAAAAAACTTACGAAAATTGCTTAAAAATTAAACCTGATTATCTGATGGCTATCTTAAATTATGCTGATTTAAAAGAGCAGAAAAATGAAGTTCAAAAATCGATAGATTTATATTTATCTGCTCTACGACTAAATCCTGAGTTTAATAAAAATTATATTTTTTCTAAATTGAGTCGACTTTATATGTCAAAGGGTAATTCAAAAGCAGCTAAAAGTTATGCACTTGAAATATTAAGAAAAGATCCAAATGACACTTCTGCGTATGCTTTGTTGTCAGACACAGACGATTTTCTTAATGAAAAAAAAATAATTTCTGAGATGGAAAATCTTTATCAAAATAAAAATCTTGCAGATGACGATGTAATAAATTTATCTTTTCCTCTTGGAAAGTTTTATGATTATCTAAAAAAATTTGATAAAGCACATGCATACTTTTCAAAGGGCAACGAATTAAAAAGAAAGAAAATTCATTATAATTATAGAGACTTTGAAGCTTTAATTAGAAGCATTAAAAGAATCTTTCAAAACACCGATATTTATGATGCAAAGAAGGATATTTTTGAAAAAAAAATTATTTTTATATGTGGTATGCCACGGTCAGGAACCTCTCTTGTTGAACAAATAATATCATCTCATAAAGAAGTTTTACCCACTGGAGAAAATAATTTATTAAGCCCCTTCATTAAAAAAAATTATTTATATAAATTTTCACTAGATGGTAAAAAAGTTATCAAAGATATTTTTTCAAAAGAGAACAAAATTCAACAATACTATTTAAATTTACTCAATGAATATAAATTTTCATCTAGTGTTTTAACAGATAAATCAATTCAAAATTTTTTATGGATTGGTTTTATAAAAATTTTTTTTCCTAATTCAAAAATTATTATAACAGATAGAAACCCTCGTGATGTTTGTTTATCTATATATAAAATAAATTTTAAAAATGGTTTTATGAATTTTGCTTATAATGAAAATGAGATTGCAAATTTCTATAATAATTATGTTGACTTAATAAATTTTTGGAAAAGTCTATTTAAAGATGACATCTTTATAAACAATTATGAAAACTTAACAAATAATCCTGAAGTTCAAATAAAAAATCTAATTGATTTTTGTGGTTTGACATGGGATCCAAATTGCTTACGACCCCATAAGAACAAATCAGCTATAAAAACTGCAAGTATTAATCAGGCTAGGAAACCAATATATCAAACATCAAAAAATATTAGCAATAATTACTCTACTCATTTAGAAAAAATGTACAGCCTGTTAAAATATTGAATGTTTTTTTTTAATACAAAGTTATATTAAGAATATGACAATTTATGCTCTTTCGACAGGGCCTGGTATTTCAGGTATTGCAGTAATTAGAATATCTGGTTCACAAACAATTAAAATAATAAAATTATTAACTAATGTTGATTTACCCAAACCAAGAATAGCAACACTCAGAAAATTCAATAAAATCAATACTTCTGAGCTAATTGATGAAGGTATTTTATTGTGGTTTCCTGGCCCTCAGAGCTACACAGGGGAAGATATGGCTGAAATCCAAGTTCATGGTAGTAAAGCAGTTGTGGATGCCTTGCACTCTACCCTTTCAGACATAGAAAATTGTAGATTAGCTGAGCCTGGTGAATTTACTAAACTTGCATTTCAAAATGGAAAAATAAATTTACTTAAAGCAGAAAGTATTGCTGATTTAATTTCATCAGAAACCGAAATCCAAAGACAACAAGCAATTAAAATCATGAATGGAAAATCAGCAGACCAATTAAATTTTTTAAGAGAAAAACTTTTAAAAATTTTATCACATGTTGAGGCAAAAATTGATTTTCCAGAAGAAGATTTGCCTAATAATATTTTAGATGAAATCAAAAGCAGTTCTGATGAAGTAATAAATAAAATTAAAAAAATATTAAACGATCAAAAAGTTGGAGAAAGAATAAGAGAAGGTTTTAAAATTGCTATCCTAGGACCAACTAATGCCGGTAAATCTAGCTTGATGAATCACTTATCTAATCGTGACGTTGCAATCGTCTCCGAAATTGCTGGTACAACTAGAGATGTGATTGAAACTCACCTCAATATAGATGGTTATCCAGTTATAATATCTGACACAGCTGGAATAAGAGACTCTATAGATGAAATAGAAAAGAAAGGTATTAAATTATCTCTAAATAGAGCTGAAGAAGCAGATTTAAAGCTTGTTGTAATTGAAGCAAAAAGCCTTGATTTTACTGATGTTTTGAAGGGTTTGCTAGATGAAAATGCAATTTTAGTTATAAATAAGTCTGATCTTTTAGAAAGAGATATTGATCCAGAAATTAAAAAAATAAATCATGTTTTAATTTCAATTAAAGAAAATAAAAATATTGATGAATTAATTATAAAAATAAAAAATAATTTAAAAAATAAATTTATTACAAGTGATGATATTTTAATTACTAGGGAAAGACATCGACAACATTTGCAACAGTGTTTTGATCATTTAAATAATTTTAATCAAAAAAAAGAAATAGAAGATTTCGATAAGGCTGCAGAAGATTTAAGATTAGCTACTAGACATTTAGGTATGATAGTCGGAAAAGTTGATGTAGAGGAGATATTAGGTAGTATTTTCAACGATTTTTGTATCGGCAAGTAATACCCTAGTTTGCTGTTTTTTTGGACTCTTTCTTTCAAAAAACGTTGATAAATATGGCTTATTTACAAAAAATTAAGCCTATCTTGTAAATTATTTAATCACCTATAGATTTGGCTTATGAGAAACGATTTGGCGTTTGATGTAGTTGTAATTGGAGGTGGTCATGCTGGATGTGAAGCTGCAGCAGCATCTGCTCGTCTAGGAGTTAACACTGCCCTATTTACTCATAAAATAGAAACTATTGGTGAGATGTCTTGTAACCCGGCAATAGGAGGCTTGGGTAAAGGTCATTTAGTTAGAGAGATAGATGCCCTTGATGGAGTTATGGGAGATGTAGCGGACAAATCAGGTATACAATTTAGATTGTTAAATAGAAGTAGAGGGCCAGCAGTCAGGGGACCAAGAACTCAATCAGATAGATCACTTTATCGTAAATATATGCAAGAAAAATTGCTAAACTATTGTAATTTAACTGTTTTTTCTGATCCAGTTATAAAGTTTATTTTTAATAAAAATTCAATAAGTGGATTTGAAACTAAAGAAGGTAAGAAAGTTCTGTCTAACAAGATAATACTCACAACAGGGACTTTTTTGAATGGTTTGATACATATAGGTGATGAAAGAACTCCTGCTGGTAGATACGATGAAAAACCCTCTACAGGTTTAAGTGAACAATTGGCTAAATATGATTTTAAATTTGGAAGATTAAAAACTGGAACACCACCAAGGTTGGATGCAAGAACAATTAATTTTGAAAACTTAGAGGAACAGTTAGCAGATAACGATCCTTATTTTTTTTCATTCTTAACAAAAAAAAATTTTAATAAACAAGTGTCATGCCGAATGACGTATACCAATGAGAAGGTTCATAAAATTATAGAAAAGAATTTATCTAAAAGCGCTATGTACTTAGGTAGTATAAAAGGAGTTGGCCCGAGATATTGTCCTTCTATAGAAGATAAGATAGTAAAATTTGCAGATAAAGCTCGTCACCAGATATTTTTAGAACCAGAAGGTCTAAATGATTACACAATTTACCCAAATGGTATCTCGACATCACTTCCAGCTGAGGTACAACATGAAATATGTAATAATATCAATGGTTTAGAGAATGTTACTATATTAAGACCAGGATATGCAATTGAATATGATTATATAGATCCACGAGAACTATTCTTAACCCTCGAAACAAAGAAGATAAGCAATCTCTATCTTGCTGGCCAAATTAACGGAACAACAGGATATGAGGAAGCTGCTGCACAAGGACTTATAGCAGGAGTAAATGCTGCCTTGTCTGTTAAAAAATTAGAACCATTCATACTTGATAGATCTGACGCTTACATTGGAGTAATGATTGATGATTTGGTTACTAAAGGAGTAGCTGAGCCATATAGAATGTTTACATCAAGAGCAGAATATCGATTAAGTTTAAGATCTGATAATGCTGATCAAAGATTAACTGCAAAGGGGATCGATATTGGTTTAATAGGTGACAAAAGAAAAGACGTATATTTGCGTAAATTCGAACAAATCAAACAAATAAACCAAAAAATGAGTGAATTTAAGATTTCACCATCTAAAGCGGAGAAATTTGGAATTAAAATAGCAAAAGACGGAATATTGAGATCATCTAGCGAAGTTTTAACCCAAAAAGGGGTTAATATGAGCAAAATTAGGAAAATATGGTCTGATATACCTTTTTTTAGTAAAGAAATTGATGAACAGGTAGAAATAAATGCTCATTATAGAGGGTATTTAAAGAAGCAAAAAGCCGATATTTTAGCATTTAAGAGGGATGAAAATCTAATTATTCCTGATAAAATTAATTATGATGGACTTTCAGGTTTGTCTAATGAGGTAAAAGCTAAATTTAAAGAAATAAAGCCAAAAACAATGGGACAAGCTTTAAGAATAGATGGAATTACTCCAGCAGCTGTATATATTTTGTTGTCACATGTCAAAAGAAAGTCTATTAAGCATATAGCTTAATGGATCAAGAAATTTTAAATTCTTATTCTAGAATCGATCACTTAAATGTTTCACGTGAAACATTTTTGGACTTTGAAAACTATATATCGATGATTCTTGAAAAAAATAAAAAAATCAACATAATTAGCCAAAATACAGCATCAAAAAAAGCTATAATTGAGCGCCATATTATAGATTCAGCACAAATAATTGATTTTGTTGATTTAAATTGTACTACAACTACAGATATAGGTTCAGGAGGGGGTATGCCAGGTATAATCGTAGCGATTATACTAAAAAATATGAAAAATAATATGAATGTGCACCTTTATGAAAAAAGCTACCATAAAAGCCATTTTTTAAAGGAAGTTTCAGACAAATTAAATTTAAACACAAAAGTTTTTCAAAAAAATATTTTTGAAATAAAAAATTTAGAAACGGGAACAATAATGTCAAGAGCATTCAAACCAATGCCAGTGGTTTTAGATTTAGTATATGAAAATTTTTCAAAATATAAAAATTTAATTTTTTTTATGGGGAAGAGTGGAAAAAAAATTTTTGAAAATTCTAAAAAAAATTGGGAAATGGAGTATATAGAAAAGAAAAGTTTAACAAGTAAGGATTCATTTTTAATAAATATTAAAAAAATAAAAAAAAAAAATAAAATTTATATAAAATATTAAATGCAAATTATTTCAGTCATAAATCAAAAGGGTGGGGTCGGAAAAACAACTACAGTGATAAATCTTGCTGCAGGATTATCTAAACTAAATAAAAAAATTTTAGTAATTGACCTTGACCCACAGGGAAATGCTACGACTGGTCTAGGATTATCTAATACGGATAACTCTAGCGACACAATTTATGGAGTATTGAATGGAAGCAAAGAAATTGATGACGTAATTAGAAAGACACAGTTTGAAAATTTAGATATCGTCACATCTAATGTTGATCTCTCGGGTCTTGAGGTAGAGACAGCTGATGATAGTAATAGGGCCTTTTTATTAAAGACTAAATTAACCGCATATTTAAACAATTCTAGAGGATCCTATGACTACGTCTTGATTGACTGTCCTCCTTCATTAAGCTTACTAACCGTCATGGCCTTAGTAAGCTCAAATTCACTTTTAGTTCCTTTGCAAACTGAATTTTTTGCACTAGAGGGTCTAACCCAGCTCATGAAAACAATTGAAAGAATAAAAGTAAGCTTAAATCCAGATTTGAAAATAAGAGGTATACTTCTAACAATGTATGACAAAAGAAATAAGCTTTCCTCTCAAGTCGAGAAAGAAGCGAGAGATTATTTTAGTGAAAAAGTTTACTCAACTGTTATTCCAAGAAATGTCAGGCTATCAGAAGCCCCATCCCATGGTATGCCAGTTTTGATTTATGACAAGACCTGTCCGGGTAGTAAATCATATTTCAGTTTTACAGATGAGTTTATGAGTCAAGAACCAACAATAGGGAGCGCAGCTTAATGGATAAGATAAAAAAAGGTCTAGGAAGAGGTTTATCATCATTGATAGGCGAAGCAAAAGTAGAAGCTCAAACTAACCAATTGCAAGTTAGCGATCTTATTCCAAATAAGTTTCAACCAAGAAAAATATTTGATGAAAATAATTTAGAAGATTTAACCAATTCTATTAAAGCAAGAGGAATGATTCAGCCAATCATCGTCAGAAAATCAAATAATGATAAATCAAAATTTGAAATAATAGCAGGAGAGAGAAGGTGGCTGGCAGCTCAAAGAGCAGGCCTCCATAATGTACCTGTAGTAATTACAGAAGCTGATGATTTAAAGTCTTTAGAATTTGCAATTGTAGAAAATGTTCAAAGGCATGATTTAAATCCTCTTGAAGAAGCACAAGGTTATAAAAGATTGATTGAAGAATTTTCTTACGATCAAGATAAAGTATCAAAATTTATAGGGAAAAGTAGGAGTCATATTACAAACTCTTTGAGACTTCTAACTTTACCAAATGATGTAATTAAATTAATTGAAGATCAAAAATTAACTGCTGGTCATGCTAAAATTTTAGTAGGTCTTGAAAATGCTAGTTTTGTAGCATTGAAAATTATTGAAAAAAAACTTTCAGTTAGGCAAGCAGAAAATTTTGTAAAAATTTTTAAAAATAAAAAACAAAAATCAAAGACATCTAAAGATACAAATATTATTGCACTTGAATTATCGATCTCAAATAAAATAGGTCTAAATGTTGATATACAAAATAGTAAAAGAAATAAGGGAAAAATAAGTTTTGAGTATAAAGACCTGAGTCAATTGAATAAAATTATTGAAATTATTAAATCGAATTATTAGTTCAAGATGCTTGCTCAAGCAAAAAGTTGGTTACTATATTAATAGAGTTATTAACATTTTTCTTAATTAATAGTTCTAATTCACCCAGATTGTATATTAGTTGTCTCAAATTATTTGAATTCCAATTATAGATTTGCTGTTTAGTAATTTCTTTGTCTTTCCAAAATATTGGTGGTTTTGAACTTGAAATAGTAAGTTCAATATTATTATTTTTTTCAAAAAGTGATGAAAGAGAATAAATTTTTTTTGTTTTCAATAAAAAAATTCTAGTTATTTGTATACAGTCTTCATTAGAAAAGTTATTTTCATTTATTATTCTTATTATATTTTTTTTATTTTTTGCTAAACATTGATCAATTAATGAAGTTATGTCGTGATTTTCACTAATATTAGTTAATTTTTTAATTGTATTTTCATTTATTGGTTTTCCACCAGCACTAAATAAAATTAATTTATTTAGTTCTTCTAACAAAATACCCCTATCTTCATTGCATCTGTTAACAATTAAATTTAAATTAGAATAAGAAATATTAATTTTCTTTTCTTTTAAATACGAGTTAGCAATTTTTAACAAAGTTTCGTTATTGTCAGGGTAAAATGCTGTGCAAACAGCATTTTTATCTTTCTCAAAAAAACTACGTAATTTGGATTTTTTATCTAAATTATTAGAATTTATAAGTATAATATTTTCCCCAATATCTTTATGACCAATTTCTTCAATTAACTTAAGAATTTTATCATTAACTCTATTAATTATTATAAATCTTTTTTCATCAAAAAGAGAATTGGTAAATATATTTTCTAAGAATTCTGTTGAATTTTCAATTATTTCTTTTTGTTCATAATTTGAAATATTTGAAAAATTTTTAGTTAAATTTTCAATTTCTTGATCTTTGTATCCCTCATTTTTACCGTAGAAAAGTATTAACCTATTTATTCTAAAATTTATCTTTCTCAGTTGAAATGATTTTAAAATCATTTTATTCTTGATAATTGCAATATTAATTTTTGAGTGGTAATTTTTATTAAGTTTGCACGTAAGGTTTCTTCATATTTTTTTTCATCTAATTTATTAGACATAGCTTGCATATTTATACTTTCAGAATATCTCAACTCATCATTATAATTTTCATTCTCTATATTATAGGTTGTTTCTATTATTATTTTATACTCAGTAGCAGCACCCGTAGTATCCTTTGTGACTATATTTTTAAAATACTTTGATTCGATTGAAATATTAAATTCTTTTTTTGAATTTTTAAGAGAATAGCTTTCTAAATTATTTTTTATAATGTTATTTATTTCTCTTACCCCATTCATTTTTAGAATATTTATTTTAAAATTAATATTATCAACGTTTGTGTAGAGTGGCGTGTATCCGCAATTGCTTATTAATAGTATAATTAAACTAAGTTGAAGAAATTTAACTTTGATCATCATGTTATTATATTTATGATTTTATTTTTAATAAATATTATCTTTTTTGGTTTCTCATTTTCTTTAAAATATTTAGATAATTTTTCATCTTTTATAACCCTTGAAAATACTTCATCTTTATTCGAGTCCCTTTTAAACTCGAACACTTCTCTTTTTCTTCCATTAAATTGAACAACAAGTTTTACATTTTCTTCAATAAGCAATTTTTCATCATATTTAGGCCAATTTTGATTTAACTTAAATTCATTGATCATTAAACATTCCGAGGCAAAGTGAGGGATGATTGGAATCATAGTTACTAATATTTTATTATAATTTTCACGGATTGTTTCTTTGCTATACTGATTATCAAGTTCTTTATAAAAATAAGAATACATTTCGTGTAAATTAGCGATTAAAACATTATAGCTAAAACAGGATAAATTATCCGTCATTTTTTTTATATATCGATTCGTATATTTTGATAAATTTATACTTGAATCTTTTAAATGATTTTTTGATATCTCTTGGACAATTTTTTGATTTAACAACCATAATTTTTGAATAAATTTGTAAGATGAATTTATACCTTCATCTGACCACTGAATATCTTTCTCAGGAGGACTATCTGATAGAATAAATAATCTTGCTGCGTCTGCACCATAATTTTCTATTATTTTTTCTGGGTCAATTGTATTTTTTTTAGATTTCGACATCGACTCGGAGGGTCCCACTATAACTTTTACATTTTTATTTTTTTTCTCAAAAGTATGTCCATTAACTGTCTCAATTTCATCAGGACTTAGCCATTCATTGTTTTCGTTTTTATAAGTTTCGTGACATACCATTCCCTGAGTAAATAATCCTTTGAATGGTTCTTCTATGTTTATTTTGTTATTCCCTTCAGAAATAGCAATCATAAAAAACCTAGAGTAAAGTAAATGTAAAATTGCATGCTCTACTCCACCTATATATTGGTCTACAGGCATCCAATATTTTATTTCATCTTCATCAAAACCATAATCATGTTTCTTCGGAGAACAGAATCTTAAAAAATACCAAGATGAATCAACAAATGTATCAAGAGTGTCGGTCTCTCTAACATATTTTTTACCCTCAATCTCAATATTTTTCCATTCATTTAATTCATCTAGAGGATTGCCAACTAATGATAATCTTTTTATTTCTGGAAGTTTAACTGGTAACATTTTTTCTGGGATTTTTTTTGGAATTCCATTTTCATCATACATTATTGGAATTGGACATCCCCAGTATCTCTGACGTGATACACCCCAATCTTTAAGTCTAAAATTAATTTTTCTTTCACCCAGTTTTTTTTCTTCTAGATACTCAATTGTTTTAGTAATTGAATCTTCTGGACATTTTAAATCATTTAAAAATGAAGAATTGAAAATATAACCTGATCCAGTATATGCTTGGTCAATTACTTTAAAATTTTTAAGATTTTTTTCAGGTTTTACAACTGTCTTAACATCAAGATTATATTTTATTGCAAAATCCAAATCTCTTTGATCATGAGCAGGACATCCGAAAACTGCACCTAACCCATAATCCATCAAAACAAAATTAGCAAAATATACTGGTACCTTAATTTCATTATTTAAAGGATTAATAGCAACTAAATCTGTTCTAAAACCCAATTTTTCTGCATTGGCTATAGCTTCTTCGGTTGTACCAACTGATGAGCATTTTTTTTTAAATTCTATAAAGTCTTTATTTTTTTTATAATATTTTGAAATAGGATGATCTACAGATAGTGCTAGAAAAGACATACCAAATAAAGTATCTGGTCTTGTAGTAAAACATTTGATTTCATTTATTTCACTTGAGTTTTCTATTTTAAATTTAACTTCACATCCATATGATTTACCAATCCAGTTTTTTTGCATTATCTTTACTTTGTTTGGCCATTCTTCTAAATGGTCTAAATTTTGTAAAAGTTTTTCAGAAAATTTTTTTATATTAAAGAACCATTGATTAAGTTTTTTTCTCTCAACTATAGCTCCTGATCTCCATCCTTTACCGTCTATCACTTGTTCATTGGCTAAAACCGTGTGGTCTACAGGATCCCAATTAACATATTCCTCTTTTCTATAAACAAGCCCTTTGTCAAAAAGTTCTAAAAAAAATTTCTGTTGATGTTTATAATACTCAGGAGAACAGGTTGAAATTTCTTTATCCCAGTCTATTGATAGTCCCAATTTTTTTAATTGAGTTTTCATATTCAAAATATTGGTTTCTGTCCAAGTTTTTGGATCTAAATTATTTTGTCTTGCTGCATTTTCAGCTGGCATACCAAATGAGTCCCAACCCATAGGATGCAAAACATTAAATCCTTGTAATGATTTAAATCTAGCCAACACGTCGCCGATTGTATAATTTCTCACATGTCCCATATGTATTTTTCCTGAAGGATATGGGAACATTTCTAAACAATAAAATTTTTTTTTATTTTTGTCTATTTTTGTTGAAAATGAATTATTTTTTTCCCAATAGCTCTGCCATTTTTTTTCTACTGCTTTAAAGTTATACCTATTCACGAAAGTGCAAATTAAATTTTAAGAAGCATTATCTCTGTCGCTACCACCCTCATAAGGCTTAAAGTCTTTGTCTTCCATTTGTTTTGCATAAATGGCTGCTTTTTTTAAAATTTCTTTAGTTAATTGAGTTGTAAGATCACCTTTTTGTTCTGATATAGAACAGCTGTTTATTGTTTTGCATTTTTTATAAAAAATTCTTATTGCTAATGCGTCTGATCTAACTTCATTGGTTAAAAATCTTATAGTAATTTTAATTGACTCATTATCACTCTGATTTTCTGAATACCAATCAGTCGAAAGAATTCCCCCACTATAGTTTGCTAGAGTCAGAGGCATGAAATCAATAGTATCTAAAGATGCTCTCCACAAGGGATTTGCACTAGCAAATTCGAAATTTCCACCTTTTCCATCATTTCCAAAAGCATCGTCTAATCTAAAACCTTTTCCTTGTTCGAGGTTTTTTTTAACTCTCTCTTTAGGATCATAAGGAACTTTACGAGCATCTGCTCCAGGAAGTTTTCCGTTACAACCATATAAAATTAATGGTAAGGTTATATAAATCAGAAATAGTTTGATTTTAGACATAAACTTAAATTATTGGTTTTAAGTGTTTATTTTAAAAAATATATAATTTTAATCAGAAAAATCCCAAAAAAATCAAGTAAAAGTGTTGTAAAAATATCACATTTATATAATTTTAATGATTTTGCCAATAAAATTAACCTTTAAGACTGGTTTAAATGCTAGTTAGCTCTTGTTTATTATTAATAATAACAAAAAATAAAAGGAGTAATTAATATGAACACATTTAAAAAAGTAGGTTTAACTGCTTTAGCTGGTTCACTTATTGCTACATCAGCATTTGCTGGTTCAATGAGTGTTACTGGTTCTGCAGGTATAACTTTAAACAACCAATCAAACCACGATGCTGGTAACAGCTTCTCTTCTGGTGACTCTTTGAACTTTTCAGGTTCTGGAGAGTTAGACAATGGTATTGTAGTAACTACAAAACAAGAGATCGACGGTGGTATTCTAGATGACAGAAGTGTTGTTTTAGAATTACCAGATGCTGGTACTTTAACTTTCCATGCACACGGTGGTGGAACTGCAATGTCATCTGTTGATGATGTAATGCCGACTGCATACGGTGAGTCTTGGGATGTAATTGGTCATACTTCTACTTCAGCTGCATTAGTAACTGCAACAAGAACAGCAAAACAAGGTGCAATTGGTGGTTTTGGAACTAACAATTCTTTCAAATATGCTGCACCAGAGATGGTTGATGGTTTATCAATTGATTTATCATACGTTCCATCAGGTGCTGGTAGACCAGACGGTACAGTATCGTATGCATTAGCTTATACTGGTATTGAAGGTTTAACACTTGGTTATGCTGCAGATGATAATGGAGCATCAGGATCAGCTAAATTAGAAACTGAAACAATGTATGCTAAGTATGCATTTGGTTCATTCACTATTGGTGCTCAAGAATCTGAGCAAGATCAAAGTGGTGCAACTACATCTGATGATGAGTTTTCAGCTATGGGTATTACTTACCAAGTATCTGATGACTTAACAATTGGTTACCACACATCTGAAAGACAATTTGGTGATCAGACGCAAGACCAAGAGTCAGCAAACTTATCAGCTTCATACACTACAGGTGGTATGACTATAGCTGTTGCTCACGTGTCTATGGATAACACAGGTGGTTCAACTTCAGCACAAGATGATATCGATGGTTTCGAAATCGATGTATCATTTGCATTCTAATTTAATTTAGAATAATTTTTTAAAAGGCCCCTTTTTAGGGGCCTTTTTTTTATTCAAAATAAGATATACCAGCAAAACCAGAATTATTTAAAAGAGCCAGTTTGTTAATATTATTTTTAGAAATACCGCCCAAAATAACAACTTTTTTCCGTGTCAGTTTTGAAAGTAGTTTAAATTTATTTATCCCTAAATAATTTTTATTTTTTTTAAATAAGGAGGATAAAAAAATTTTTTCAACTCTTTGTGCTTCTTTAATTCTTATTTCCCTCAGATTGTGTGCAGATCCGATTATTTTAAAATTTTTTTTAAGAGAATAAGCTAAATGTTTTGTATTTTTATTAAAAGATGGAATATAAGCGCCATCCAAACCAAATCTTATTGCAAGTTGAATATTATTAGATAAATAAAATTTTATTCCTTTTTTTTTACAATATTTTTTAATTTTTAAAATAAGGTTATCATTTGGTGTTTTTGAGGAATAATTTCTGTAAATAATAATTGTTTGTTTGTCTTGTTTATCGATATTGTTTGTTTCAAGTTTATTTATAAAGTAATATTTTATTTTTTTATGCATAATACTGTAAAAAATTTATTAGATATTGAAAATAATATTGATGTTCATCTCAACAAATTAAATATAAATAGTAAACCTAAAATTATAGCAGTATCTAAAACTTTTAAAATTGATAAAATTTTACCACTTATAGAATATGGTCATACGGAATTTGGAGAAAACAAAGTCCAAGAGGCAATTGAAAAATGGACAGAGATAAAAAAAACAAATTTGCACTTAAAATTACATATGATTGGTAAATTACAGACTAATAAAGTGAAATACGCAGTTAGAATATTCGATTATATCCACTCTGTTGATAGTACCAAACTTGCAAAAAAAATTGCTGATGAACAGAAAAAAATAAATAAAAAAATTAAAGTTTTTTTGCAGATAAATATTGGCCATGAAAACCAGAAATCTGGTATTAATAAAACAGAAATAAATCAGCTTGTTACTTATTGCAAAGAAATTGGATTAGATTTAATTGGTTTGATGTGCATCCCTCCAGTTAATATTGATCCCAGCAATTATTTTGAAGAGATGAATAAACTTAATCACTCTTTTGGTTTCAATCATTTAAGTATGGGAATGTCCTCAGATTACCTGATAGCTGTTAAATATTTTGCTACATATGTTAGGGTTGGGTCTAGTATTTTTGGTTATAGGTCTTAAAGAATTTTTATTTTCGAATTTTTTTTAATTAACTTAAGCATAATTAAAAAATCTTTCTCTTTTAAAGCAACACATCCAGCACTAGGCTTGTAATCTTTGGTTAAATGGATAAAAATGCAACTGCCTAGACCAATACTAGGTTTTTTAAAATTGTATTTAATTGGTATTAGGAGATTATATTTGTGATCTTTTCTAGATAATTTTTCATGACTAATTTTTTTTTTAGTTTTGATTAATTTATTATATTTTTTAGGATAATTAATATCATTACACCAACCCATATCTTTTTTTATTTTAATGCATTTTAATAAAGTAAATGGTTTTTTTATACGATCTTCTCTGAAATAAAGATTTTCAATTTGGAAGCTACCTTTTGGAGTTTTTTTATCTCCTTCTTTCTTGTTCTTTGTTGATCCATTTTTTCCTATACAACACTTAAATGTAAATTCATCTATTTGAAGAGTATGTTTATTTTTTACTAAAATTGTCATATTCTATATTAGTGATATCTTATAATTTAATAATATATAAGTTTAATGAATTATATCATATTCTTGATGAACTTGGATTAGATTTAAATTTTAACATTTTAATTGCAGATAATGAAAATATTCTAAATGATAAAGTTAAAAATCTTAAAAATTATTTGATTATAACAAATAGAGAATATCCAAATATTGGTCATAAATTTGTTTTAAATAATACACCTATCAATATTTTCAAATTAGTAGAAAAAATTAATATTGAATTTTTAAAAATACAATTCAACAGTCAATCAGAAGTTAAAGTAAATAATTATATCATTGATTTAAATTCAAGAGAAATGCTGGCAAAAAATATTAAGCTCAAATTGACAGAAAAGGAAATTAATACAATAATATTTTTATCTAAATCAAATAAACCTGTCAGTGTTGATGAGTTACAAGACAAAGTATGGAGCTATCAATCTGATATAGAAACACATACTGTTGAGACTCATATATATCGACTTAGAAAAAAAATTTTAAAAACTTTTAATGATAATGAATTTATAATCAGTAAAAAAAATGGTTATCAAATTAAATAAGAAAAATCCAATTGCTAAAGACTTATTTACTAAAAAGTACAAACCAAAAACAATAAAGCCTAAAAAAGGTAAGGGGAGTTTTAAAAGAAAAAAAAATTGAATTAAAGTCTTGCACCGAATTGCTGTATTACTTTAGATGACATTTCTGTACCTTTTTTTAGACATTCTTTTGTATTTAATTTATTGATGTATCCATGTAAAAATCCAGCTGCAAATAGATCACCTGCACCTGTGAGGTCAACAATTTTCAGATTTTTTTGTACATTATTTTCAACAACTTCACTTCCATTAATCGCAACAGCTCCTTTCTCTCCTCTAGTTACAATGACTAATTTGTTAAGTTGTTTTGAAAAATTTATTACTTCTTCAAAATTTTTTGCATCAATCAATGAACAAATTTCTTGTTCGTTAGCAAAAGTTATATCAATTTTGTTTTTAACTAATTTTAAAAAGTGAGGTTTATGTCTATCTACACAAAATAGATCAGATAGTGACATTGCAATCTTATTTGCATTATTTATAGCTTTATCAAATGCTTTTTTAGGTTCTCCTTCGTCCCATAAATAACCTTCCAGTAATATTATTTCACTTTTTTTAACAGCTTCAGAACTAATATCATTCTCACTAATTCTTCCTGCAGTACCCAAGAAAGTACACATTGTCCTTTCTGAGTCTGGAGTTACGAGGATTAAGCATGTCCCGGTTGGTAACTCCTCTTTCTTTTTAGAATAAAAATATTCTACATTTTCATTTTTTAATCCTTCTTCATAATTACTACCAAATTCATCATCTGAAATTTTTCCTATAAAACCAGCTTTATCACCAAGCTGAGATATACCAACTATTGAGTTTGCAACTGAACCTCCAGAAACTGTTTTTTCAATTTTAAGATTTTTTAATAAATTCTGGAATGCATTTTCATCAAAAAATAATTTCATTGTGCTTTTTGTGAGATTATTTTGCTTAATAAAATTATCATCCACTTTACAAATGACGTCTACAATTGCATTGCCTATTCCTAAAATTTTCATACTAAGCTTTTTTGGTAATAACAGGTTTTTTTCTATTTGGGTAGCAAGTAGTACATATTTTACAACTTACCCCATAACAATCTCTGGCTTTACAATATTCTCTGCCATAAAATATTATTTGGAGATGAAGTTTAGACCAGTTTTTTTTTGGAAAAATTCTTTTCAAATCTTTTTCAGTTTGAACTACATTATTTCCATTTGTTAAACCCCAACGTTGTGCAAGTCTGTGAATATGAGTATCAACAGCAAAAGCTGGGTATCCAAAACCTTGGGACATCACTACACTTGCTGTTTTATGTCCTACACCAGGCAGTTTTTCAAGTTCTTCATAAGATTTAGGTACTTTACCTTTGTGTTTTTCCAATATTTGTTTTGACATTAAGTAAATACTTTTGGCTTTAACTCGAAAAATACCAATTCTCTTAATTAATTTCTCAATTTTTTTTCTTCCTAATTTTACAAAGTGTTCTGGCTTATAGTATTTAGGATATATATCCTTAGTTACGTTGTTAACATTTACATCAGTACATTGTGCCGAGAGAAGAACAGAAATTAATAGAGTGAAAGTATTTTTACTTTTTAAGGGAACAAGTGCTTTTGGATATATTTTATTTAGAGTTTTAATGATAATTTTAGCTTTTTGTTTTTCATTCATTATGAAAAATTAAGCAAATCTCTCATAGAATATAGACCAGGTTTTTTTTTCATTAACCATTTAGAGGCAGTTAAAGCACCATCTGAGTAAAGCGCTCTGTCAAAAGCCTCATGGTTTAATGTGATTATTTCTTTTCCACTTGAGAATTTTACTTCATGCTCACCAATGATCTCACCTTTTCTAATTGAGTTAAAATTTATTTTTTTTCCATAAGGAAAAGATTTTTTATTTAAGAATTTTTTTCCAATTAAATTATATAAATTTTTATTTTTTCCATTGGCAATTCCTTTGCCAAGCATTAAGGCAGTACCAGATGGATAGTCTTTTTTATGTTTGTGGTGTACTTCAAATATTTTACTTAAGTATTCATCATTAAGTGATTTTGAGGTAATCTCAGTTAAATACATTAACAAATTTACACCTAAGCTCATATTACCAGCTTTTAAAATAGCTATCTTTTTTGAATATTTTTTAATTTGGTTTTCTTGGCTCCTACTAAATCCTGTAGTACCAATTACTACTTTCTTCCTAAGTTCTGATGCTATTTTAAGTATTTCAAGTGTGCAATTTGGTAATGTGAAATCAATAATTATATCAGTTTTTTTAAACGCATCAGCAGAATTTAATTCGGGTTTAATTCCATTAAATTTTTTACCTATCAATCTATTTTCTGTAAGTGTAACTAATTTGAAACTTTTATTTTTCTTTGAAGATTTGATGAGTTGTTTACCCATCCTACCCATGCAACCAGAAATAGCTAACTTAATTTTTTTCATTAAAAGATAAAATACAGAAATACCATAAGAACTAAAACAATAATACCCCAAATACTAAAGTTTTTAAAAAATACTTTTTTCTTTAAGTTTGATTTTATGAAGCTAGGTAGAACAAGAATTAATACTAATATTAAAGCTATAGATGGAATAATTTCTTCAAGTCCCATATTTTAATTTTTCCAAAAGTCTTTTGCTTTTTGGAAAAACTTTTTGATACTTGGATTTGACTTATCATTTTCAATTTCTCTAAATTGCTCTAATAATTCTTTTTGTTTTTTATTTAAATAGACAGGAACTTCTGTTTTTACCTGAACATACAAATCTCCAAAATCACCTCTTCTCATAAATGGCATACCTTTACCTTTCAGTCTGAACTGTTTACCATTTTGAGTACCATCAGGAATTTTTATTTTTGCTTTTCCACCATCAATAGTTGGAATTTCAATATTTGTACCCAATGCAGCATCAGCAAGAGAAAGTGGGAATTCAAAAAATAAATTTTCATCTGATCTCTTAAATAAATTATGTGAGTGGATATTAATAAATAAATACAAGTCACCTGCTGCTCCACCCCTACTTCCCGCCTCACCTTTTCCTGCTAGTCTAATTCTTGTTCCATCATCAACACCTTTTGGAATTGTTACAGATATTTTCTTAGATGCTTGTTTTTTACCCTGACCATTGCAATCATTACATGGATTAGTAATTTCTTCACCATTCCCATTACATTGTGGGCACGTTTGTTGGACTGTAAAGAAACCTTGGTTAGATCTTATTTTTCCATTTCCCCCACAGTAAGAGCACCTGTCAGGAGAGTAACCTGGTTCTGAACCATTACCTTTACAAGTTCCACATTGTTCAGTAGTTGCAAATTTTATATCCTGCTTTTTTCCATGATAAGCTTCTTCCAATGAAATAGATAAGTCGTATCTTAAATCTGAGCCCCTATTATTTGATCTTCTGTTTCTCGATCTTCCACCTCCTCCAAAATCTCCAAAAAAATCTTCAAAAATATCTGAAAAATCTGCTCCACTAAAACCACCAAAACCGCCACCTGGTCTACCACCACCATTTTCAAAAGCAGCATGTCCAAAGTTATCGTAATTTTGTTTTTTTTCTTTGTCTGAAAGAATACCGTAAGCTTCGCTAGCTTCTTTAAATTTTTCTTCAGCTTTTGTGTCGCCCGGATTTTTATCAGGATGATATTTAACAGCTAGTTTTCTGTATGCAGATTTTAATTCGTCAGGGCTTGCGCTTTTGTTAACGCCTAGGACATCATAATAGTCTCTTTTAGCCATCAAATTACCCCAGACAATTAAATGTCAGTTTATGCGCTTTTTTCTTTATTCTCGTCTTTTACTTCTTCGAAATCAGCATCAACAACATTCTCGTCTTTTTTATCTGTATCATCTCCACCATCATCTTTTTTGGACTCAGGTTTTGTACCTTGTTGCGATTTATAGATTGCTTCACCAAGTTTCATAGAAGCTTGAACTAAAGCTTCTGTTTTTTTCTTAATATTTTCAATATCTTCACTTTTTAAAGCTTCTTTTACAGCTGATGACGCATCTTCAATTGCTTTTTTCTCAGCGTCTGAAATTTTTGACCCATGCTCTTTTAAGTTTTTCTCTGTTGAATGGATTAAAGTGTCTGCTTGGTTTCTAACATCAACTGACTCTCTTTTCTTTTTGTCAGCTTCTTTGTTAGCTTCAGCATCTTTAACCATTTTTTCAATTTCCTCATCACTTAAACCACCAGAAGCTTGAATTTGGATCTTTTGTTCTTTACCAGTTCCCTTATCTTTTGCGGAAACATTTACGATACCATTAGCGTCAATATCAAATGTAACTTCAATTTGAGGCACTCCTCTTGGAGCTGGCGCAATACCTATTAATTCAAAATTACCTAATAACTTATTGTCAGTAGCCATCTCTCTTTCACCTTGTAATACTCTTATTGAAACAGCCGGTTGATTATCTTCTGCTGTTGAGAAAACTTGGCTTTTTTTAGTTGGTATTGTTGTATTTTTATCAATTAGTTTTGTAGAGACTCCACCAAGAGTTTCGATACCAAGTGATAATGGTGTAACATCTAATAGAAGAACATCTTTTACATCTCCCTGTAGTACTCCTGCTTGTATAGCAGCACCCATTGCAACTACCTCATCAGGATTTACACTCTTGTTAGGGTCTTTTCCAAAAAAGTTTTTAACTTCTGCTAAAACTTTAGGCATTCTAGTCATACCACCTACCATAACTACTTCGTCTATTTCGCTTGCAGTAATTCCTGCATCTTTTAGAGCAGTTTTACATGGAGGCATTGTTCTCGCAATTAGGTCTTCTACTAAAGCTTCAAGTTTTGCTCTAGTCATTTTTAAATTTATATGTTTTGGACCAGTTTTATCTGCAGTTATAAATGGCAAGTTTATATCTGTTTGTTCCGCAGACGATAATTCTATTTTTGCTTTTTCAGCTGCTTCCTTAAGTCTTTGTAAAGCAAGTTTATCTGATTTAAGATCAATACCATTATCTTTCTTAAACTCGGAAACTAAATAATCAACAATAGCGTTATCAAAATCTTCACCACCTAAAAAAGTATCACCATTAGTTGATTTAACCTCAAACACACCATCACCTAACTCAAGAATAGAGACATCAAATGTTCCACCACCTAAATCGTATACAGCAATTTTTTTATTTTGTTTTTTATCTAAACCATAAGCAAGCGATGCAGCAGTTGGTTCATTTATAATTCTTAAAACTTCAAGTCCTGCAATTTTACCTGCGTCTTTTGTTGCTTGTCTTTGTGCATCGTTAAAATATGCTGGTACTGTTATTACTGCTTTTGTTACTTCAGATCCTAAATATTTTTCAGCTGTCTCTTTCATTTTTTGTAAAATGAAAGCAGAGATTTGCGAGGGAGAATATTTTTCTCCTTTTGCTTCAATCCAAGCATCACCTTTTTCAGAGTTAATTATTTTAAATGGAGCAGCTTCAACATCCTTTTTTACTGTTGGATCATCAAAATTTCTTCCAATTAATCTTTTAACTGCAAAAATTGTGTTTTCAGGATTTGTTACTGCTTGTCTTTTGGCAGGTTGACCTATTAATTTTTCATTTTCATCAGTAAACGCAACTACCGAAGGAGTTGTTCTTGCTCCTTCTGCATTTTCTAAAACTTTAGCTTGTGTTCCTTCCATTACTGCAACACAAGAGTTGGTTGTTCCTAAGTCTATTCCAATTATTTTGCTCATAATATTAATGTCTCTCTTTCGTCATATAGGGTTTAAATTTGAAACTACAAGTTGATCTCATTATTTATCTTTTGAAATTTCCTCATTTTGTTGGGTTTTATCGTCTTTTTTCGGACTTTTTTTTGATACACCAACTAATGAGGGTCTTAAAAGTCTATCTTTAATTGTAAATCCTTTTTGAACTTCCTGGACGATTGTTCCAATCTCCTTTGAATCATCCTCAATTTCCATCATTGCTTGATGAAAGTTAGGATCTAGTTTTTTATTAAGGCAATCAATTGGTTTAATATTGTTTTTTTCAAAAATAGAAATTAAGTCTCTCTTTATTATATCTAAATGCTCCAGTGTTTTTTTTAAGGCTTCTGTTTCTTTTAAGCTATCATCGCTTTCCAAAACATGTTTAGAACGATCTAAGTTATCAACTAAATTTAATGCTTCTTTCGCAAAACTAAAACCACCATATTCAAAGGCATCCTCTTTTTCTTTTTCAAACCTTCTTCTTTGATTTTCCATTTCAGCAAAAGTTCGTGCCAGTTTATCCTCTAGTTCTGCAATCTTTTCCTCTGGAGTTGGCTCTTTAATCTCTTCTTTAGTTTCTTGATTTGTTTCTTGTTTATTTTCTTCTGCTGAGCTTTCCTCAGGTTTTTCTGTTTCTTTATCTAAATTCTGATTTTCGTCTGTTGGATTGTTATTTTGGTTTTCTTCTTTTTCCATAGTCACATATATGGTAAGGATTTTAATTATTTCTAGATGTCTAAGCAAAAAATTAAAGAATTAGTTATTGGTACTAACAACAAGGGTAAATTAAGAGAAATTAAGAATTTATTACCAAATTATATCAAAATTTACTCTACTTCTAACTTTAAACTTAAAAGTCCTGCTGAAAATGGAAAATCTTTTGAGGAAAACTCTTTAATTAAATCAAAACATTTCTCTAGAAAAACTGGCCTAATATGTTTGGCTGATGACTCTGGTTTAGAGATAGATAATTTAGACAAAAGACCTGGAATTTATTCTGCACGATGGGGAGGAAAATCTGGAGATTTTAAAAAAGCTATTAAAAAAGTATTTAGAGAGCTAGATAAAAAAGATAAGAACTGGAAAAATAAAAAAATTAAAGCAAGATTTGTTTGTGCTCTATCAATCTCTTTTTTAAGTAAAAAAATTGCTTGTGTAGTAGGTAAAGTTGAGGGACGAATATCAAATGAGCCAAAGGGGAAAAAAGGATTTGGTTATGATCCAATTTTTATCCCACTCAAAAAAACCAAAACATTTGGTGAAATGAAACCTTCTCAAAAATATAAAATGGATCACCGCTATCAAGCCTTCAAAAAACTTAAAAAATTTCTGTAAGTTTTTTGTCTTCTATTTTATAAAAATTTAATCTGTGATTAATTTTGTTATCTTTAATATCAAAAATTCCAATTTTTCCTTTAAATGAATTTTTTTTCTTAAATATTTTGTTTATTTTTGAAAGATCTTCTTTCAAAGAGAGATAATACACCAAACCAACTAAATCATAACTTAACAATGAGAGATGAGATGGATTTTCACTAAAAGCATTAAAATACTTAATTTTATAATCATCAAAATTTTCTTTATTAATTGAGGGATAATAAATTGGTTGAATGTTTTCTTCTTCCATTAAGCTTTCGTCAAACCATTGGTTTAGAGTTATAAAGTATTTATTTTTAGGAGACACATCAGTGTAAAGTAAAGATGTTGCAACACTTTTAAGACTTTCATCAAAATCAGATATAACAACCGCATCAAAATTAACATTTCCAATCGTATATTTTTTTTCTAAGTTTTTTATTTTTCTTTCTTTATTTGATTCATTTGATTCTTTAATTCTTTGAATTTCATCTGCTAGATTTTGTTTTCTAATTTTATATTTAGTTATTTCCTCTATTTGTTTTGTAAGCTTAGTTGGTTCAGTATTATATTCAAAATTTTTAAAAATTTTTATTTTAGAGTTTCTTAAACCATCCTTAACTTCAAACTCAAAATTCTGAATTGGAGTTAAAAAAAGAGTTTTCTTTATATTATTAGTATCTAAAAATTTTTTTATAGTTTTAAACTGCGAAGTGGAATTTATTCCAGCAGAAATTACATTTTCAGGTAAATCTAAAGTTTTATTTGTTAATGATAAAAAAGTTAAATCTTTCATCTCATCTAAATAAGTTAAGCTTTGATGGAATATTGGTCCAATAATAATTTTTATTCCCATTTGTTTTAATTCAAAAGCAGACTTAAGAGTTTGGTTAGCTCTTGTCGCAGTATCTTTTGGATAAATTTCAATTAAATCATTATTAATATCTTTGACAGCTAAACTTACAGCCTTAATAATAGATGACCCCAGATCTTTATTTTCACCAGTCATCGGGACCAACAGTCCAATTTTTATTTTTTCATTGGCATTAACTAAATTTAAGAAGTTTAAGAATAAAAGAAGTAAAGAAATAGAAATAATTTTGATAATCTTTTTCATTTTGATGTTATTATATAATTTTCTAAGCTGAATTATGATCACAAAACCACAATTTAAATTAAATGATTATAAAAATGGGCTTTATTTAGTAGCAACACCAATAGGTAATTTAAAAGATATATCATTTAGATCATTAGAGGTTCTAGAAAAATCAGATTATATACTTTGTGAAGATACACGTGTGTCGAAAAATTTATTAGAAAAATATCAAATTAAATCAAAATTGATTTCAAATCATAAATTTAATGAGAAAAAAAATACAATAAAGATAATTGAATATCTAAAATCTGGTAAATTAATTTCACTTATATCCGATGCGGGAACACCAATTATTTCAGATCCAGGATTAGTTTTAGTAAATGAATGTATAAAAAATAATATTAATATATTTTCAATACCTGGACCATCAGCAGTTACGACTGCTGTTGCAGCAAGTGGATTTTCCGATAAATATTTTTTTTATGGTTTTTTACCTGAAAAAAAAAATCAAATAGAAGATGAATTAAAAAAACTCTCAAATTTTAATTACAGTATAGTTTTTTTCTCATCAGCAAAAAAAATAAATAATATTATCCCAGGATTTAAAAAATATTTTACTGGGAGAAAAATAGTATTTTGCAGAGAAATTTCTAAATTATATGAAGAGTATATTAGGAAGAATATTGACGAATTAGAAACATTTAATAATAAACTAAAAGGTGAATTAACAATTGTTATATCTGAAAAAAAAGAAGAAAATACTTCACAAAAGCTAAGTGAATCAGATATTAGTCTAATTAAGAAAATGATTAACAAATTGAGCACAAAAGAAATCACAGATTTAATAAGCAGCAATAGAAATATTCCAAAAAAAATAATTTATAATTTTTGCTTAAAACTAAAAAATGAAAATTAAAACTTTAATAATTATTTTTTTATCAGTCATTTTAACTGGTTGTGCAGCAGGAGTAGGATCATCTGGTTTATTTGGAACTGGAGTATCAGTTGCTATGGATCCAAGAACTGTTGGAACTCAAATAGATGATTCAATTATGCAGAAAACTATTTCAACCAAAATACTTACTTTAAATAAAAAACATTTCTTAAAAGTTAAGACAAAAGTTTTAGATGGGAGAATTTTTATAACTGGAAAAGTAGATGAACCTGAAGATAAATTAAAAATTACGAAAATTGCTTGGGAAACAAGAGGTGCAAGATCAGTGAGAAATGATATTAAAATAGAAGATAAATTTAATTTAAAACAGTCAGCAAAAGATTTGCTTATTACTTCTCAATTAAGAACTGCTTTAATAGTAAATAAAAATATTAAAGCCACAAATTATCAAATAGATACTTATAAAAAAAAAATTTATGTTTATGGAATTGCTTTAACTGATGAAGAAAAAGAAATGGTTATTAGTGAAGCAAAAGAAATTTTAGATGTTGAAGATGTTGTTGCAAGTATTTTGCTACTTGAAGATTTGAGAGTTCAAAGAAACTAATTAATTTAATAATCTATAACTTCTGATGAATAAGCTGCAATTGAAGCTAAGTTAATTATTTCAGAAGTTGAAGATCTCAGTGGAGCAATTTCAATAGGTAAACCAAGCCCAATCAATAAGGGACCTATAACTTTTGTATCACCTAAAGTTTTCATTAGTTTATAAGATATTGCTGCGCTATGTTGACCGGGCATTATTAAAATATTAGCTTTGCCCACTATTTTTGCAAAAGGATAGAGTTCCTCATAATCAGAATTAAGAGCAACATCGGGTTGCATATCCCCATCAAATTCAAAATTAACTTCTCTATCTTTCAAAATTTCTACTGCTGTACGGATATGTTTTGTTCTACTCGTTAAAGGTTGTCCAAATGTAGAGTGTGAAACAAATGCAATCTTAGGATCAATTCCAAAAAGTCTTACTACTCTTGCGGCTGAAATTGCTATTTCAGCCAATTCTTCAGAAGTTGGATATTCATGAACGCTTGTATCAGCAATAAAAATTGTTTTTCCTTTATTAACAATCATGTTAAGTCCAAACATAATTTCACCTTTTCGAACATCTACAACCTGTTTTACTTTTTCAAGAGAAGCCCCAAAACGTCTAGTGTTTCCCGTGACGGCACCATCTGCATCTCCACATGCTACCATACTCGTGGCCCAAACAACCCTATCGTTCCTAACCATTCTATCACAATCACGTTCCAATAAACCTTGTTCTCTTTGAAGTTTTTTAAACAGATGATTTGTGTATTTTTTTCTTTTTTTTTCATCTTTTGAGTTAGTGATTTCAATGTCAAAATTTTCACTATAACCAATATTTTTAATTTGGTCTTTAATTTTACTTTCTTTACCAACTAAAATTGGAATACCAAGTTTAGAATTTTTAAAAGCTATTGCAGCTTTTAAAGTGTTTTCATCTTCACCATCAGCAAAAACAATTCTTTTTTGATTTTTTTTAATAAATGAGTTTATACCTTGCATAATTGTAACTGTTGGATCTAATCTTTGTTTCAATTGCTCTTTATAATTTTCAAAATCATAAATTTCTTTTCTAGCAACTCCACTTTCTATTGCAGCTTTAGCTACCGCAGCTGGAATTACGCTAATTAATCTTGGATCAAAAGTTGATGGGATTATATAATCTTTTCCATAATGAGGTCTTTCACCACCCATAGCTGCCACAACTTCATCTGGTACATCTTCCCTAGCAAGTTTTGCTATAGCTTCAGCAGCAGCAACTTTCATTTCTTCATTAATTGTTTTTGATCTTACATCTAGTGCACCTCTGAATATATAAGGAAACCCGATTAAATTATTTACTTGATTGGGATAATCTGATCTTCCAGTTGCAATAATTGCATCTTCTCTTACTTCATTTATTTCTTCTGGTGTAATTTCTGGATCAGGATTTGCACACGCAAATATAATTGGATTTTTAGACATACTTTTAACCATTTCTTTTTTTAAAACACCTTTTGAGGACAATCCTAAAAAAACATCAGCTCCTTTAATTGCATCACTTAAAGTTCTCAATTTTGTGTCAACTGCAAATCTTGATTTCCATTGATCTATACCCTCCGCTCTTCCTTTATAAATCACACCTTTTCGATCTAGCATTATTACATTTTCAGATTTAACACCGGAGTTAATAAATAACTCTGTACATGCCTGAGCGGAAGCGCCAGCACCATTAACAACAACTTTTATATTGTTTATTGATTTTTGACTTATGTCGAGTGCATTAAGCAAAGCAGCTGTCGTTATAATTGCTGTTCCATGTTGATCATCATGAAACACTGGAATATCTAATATTTCTTTAAGTTTTTGCTCAATAATAAAACAATCTGGTGCAGCTATATCTTCTAAATTTATTCCTCCAAAACTTGGAGCAAAGTTTTTAATTGAATTGATAATTTCATCTGTATCCTTACAGTCTATTTCTAAGTCAATTGAATCTATATCTGCAAACCTTTTAAATAGAACTGCTTTTCCTTCCATTACTGGTTTTGAGGCTAATGCACCTAAGTTGCCTAATCCTAAAATTGCTGAACCATTACTGATTACTGCTACCAGATTTCCTTTACTAGTATAATCATATGCAGCTTCTGGGTTTTCACTTATTTTTTTAACTGGGGCAGCAACTCCAGGAGAATAAGCAAGCGCAAGATCTCTTTTAGTAGTCATGTTCTTTGAAGAGATTATTTCGATCTTGCCAGGTTTTTTATCTTTATGAAAATCTAAAGCCTCTTTATCTGTGTAATGATCTATTTTTGTATTTTTCATTTTTATTAAGCCGAATACTAATCTTATCTATTTTATATTTTTTATTATTTGGAATATTTGATCTATATATTCTGATAATAAGTATACAATTAGGGTAAAATTAAGACTAATATGATTTATGAACTTAATTAAGTCAACAGGCACATTTGGCTTTTATACCATCATCAGCAGATTGCTTGGATATATCAGAGATATATTAATTGCAATATTTCTTGGAACAGGTTTGTTGGCAGATGCTTTTTTTGTGGCATTTAGAATTCCAAATACGTTCAGAAGGTTGTTTGCTGAAGGAACTTTTAATGCTGCCTTTGTACCTAGCTATACATCTGAAATAATTAAAGGGAAAAAAAAAGCAAATGAATTTGCAAATAATATTTTCAACCTTTTATTTTTAGGTCTCTTAATTTTAACAATTGTTGTTCAAATTTTGATGCCTGGATTTGTATCAATTATTGCCCCAGGTTTTACAGATGATATTGAGAAAATGGAATTAGCAATTAGTTTAACGAGGATTACTTTTCCTTTTTTATTATTTATTTGTTTGGCTTCTTTTTTTTCTGCAATATTGAATTCTTATAATAAATTTGCTGCAGCTTCAGCAGCACCAATTTTATTAAATATAATTTTAATTATTGTTTTATTGTTTTCCAAAGCCTTAGGAGATGAGTTGGTGTACTATTTATCCTATGGTGTATCTTTTGCAGGTTTCTTACAATTAATTTTTTTATATTATTTTGTTAAAAAATTTTTTTCATTTAAATTAAGTTTCAAATTTAGAGCAGACGATAAAGTAAAGTTTTTTTTTAAAAAACTTTTGCCTAGTATTTTTTCATCTGGTGTAACTCAAATTAATATTTTGGTTGGAACAATTATTGCTTCTTTTCAAGCAAGTGCGGTGTCATATCTTTATTATGCAGATAGAATTTATCAGATTAATTTAGCAATAGCTGGTATTGCCATTGGAGTTGTTATTCTTCCTCAGCTCTCAAAATTTGTTAATTCTAAAAATAAAGAAAAAATTTCTCATATTCAAAATAAAGCCTTGGAGTTAAGTATATTTTTGAGTTTTCCAGCAACGATAGCTCTAGTAATTGGTTCAGAAGAAATAGTCTCAGCATTATTTGGTTATGGTAATTTCAATCAAGATTCTGTTCATAACTCAAGTCTTGCTTTATTTTATTTTGCTTTAGGTTTACCTGCTTTCGCATTGATAAAAGTTTTTTCTAGTTTTTTATTTGCTAATCACAATACAAAAATACCATTTTACATTTCATCTGTTTCAGTTCTTTTGAATGTTTTGATTAGTATTTATTTTTTTAATAAAATAGGTTTTATTATAATTCCAATTGCAACTTCTATTTCATCTTGGATCAACGCTATATTACTTTTTGTGTATTTGAAAAATAATAATTTATTTTATTTTAGAAATAATTTTTTTTTAAATTTTTTTAAAATAGTTTTTGCATCAATTTTAATGGGATTAATTTTTAATCTTTTATTAAACTTTTTTGAAAATCAGCTTTCATTTGATTATATTTTTAAATCAATTTATTTAATTTTAAGTGTGTTATTAGGACTATTTTTTTACCTATTTATTTGTTATTTGATCAAAGCTTTTAAAATTGGTGATATTAAATTAAACTATTAAACAGATGAGTAAAAAAATTTTTTCTGGTGTTCAACCAACTGGTAATCTTCATTTAGGGAATTATTTAGGTGCAATAAAAAATTTTGTAGACTTGAATAATGACACTGAGAATGATTGTATATTCTGTGTAGTTGATCTGCACGCAATTACAGTTAAGCAAGATCCAAAAGAACTAAAAAACAATATTCGGGAGACTGTAGCTACTTTTATAGCAAGCGGGATTGATCCTAGAAAAAGCATTATTTTTAATCAATCTGGTGTAGCAGCTCATTCAGAAGGAGCATGGATTTTGAGCTGCGTTGCTAGGATGGGTTGGTTAAATAGAATGACACAATTTAAGGAAAAAGCAGGAAAAGATAAAGAAAAAGCAAGCGTTGGTTTGTACTCATATCCTGTTTTGATGGCGGCAGATATTCTTTTGTATGATGCAACTCATGTTCCTGTTGGTGACGATCAAAAGCAACATCTTGAGTTATGTAGAGATATTGCCCAAAAGTTTAATAATGATTTTGATAAAGAGAATTTTTTGCAAGTACCTGAACCTTTAATTCAAAAAGAATTTTCTAGAATCATGAGTTTAAAAGATGGATCAAAAAAAATGAGTAAATCTGAATTATCAGATTTAAGTAGAATTAATTTAACAGATGATAAAAATGCAATAGTTAATAAAATAAAAAAAGCAAAAACCGATCCACTGCCGATGCCAAGTAGTGTTGAAGAATTAAATAAAAGATTAGAAGCTAAAAATCTTCTTGGCATATATTCTAGCTTAAATAATTCAAGTTTACAAAAAACAGTTGAAAACTTTTCAGGTAAAAATTTTTCTGAATTCAAAGATCAACTTTCTGATTTGCTGGTTGAAAAAATTGAACCTATATCTATGGAAATAAAAAAACTTTTAGATGATCAGACTTATTTGGATAAAATCCTTCTAGAAGGAGTTGAAAAAGCAAACTCAATTGCATCCAAAAAGATTGATAGAATTAAAGAAATACTAGGATTTTAATATAAATTTAATATCAAGTTTAAATTTTCGAAATAAGCTCTATATATATTTAGAATATGTTCGTACAAACTGAAATAACGCCAAATCCTAACTCTTTGAAATTTCTTCCTGGTAAGAAAGTTTCAAATAGTGGTCCTTATGAAATCACAAATAAGGATCAAATTAATAATGAATTGGTTAGGAATATTTTATCAGTTAATGGCGTTGAGGGTATTTTTTTAGGACAGGACTTTATTTCTGTAAATAAAAATGACCAAATTAAATGGGACGAAATTAAACATATTGTTATTTCATTAATAAATGAATTTTATTTAGGTGGTAAAGAATGCGTCATCGATGAAAATGAAGAAAAAAAAAATGACAATCTAAGTGAGATTGAGGAAAAAATTGTAAAAATTTTAGATCAAAAAATTAGACCTGCAGTTGCAAAAGATGGTGGGGATATAAAATTTAAAGAATTTAAAGATGGAATAGTAAAAGTACAACTTCAAGGAAGTTGTTCAGGTTGTCCGAGTTCAACAATGACTTTAAAGCAAGGAGTGCAAAATCTTTTATGTCACTATCTTCCAGAAGTTAAAGAAGTTGTTGCAATATAATAGTTTATGAAAAAAAATTTTATTAAATTCAAATTTAGTAAAAATAAAAGCATAAATTCTATTTCTAGATTTATGTTAAGTGGAGCTATTTTGATTTCATTCTTTTATGTAACCCCAATGTTTATTAATTTCGCTGAAAAAAATTTTAATCATAAAGAATTTACTAACAATTCTAAAAATCTCTTAATAAAAAAACTTTATAAAAATAATTTGATAGAAGAAGATGTTTCAGTGGAATCAGATGAAATGGATTTACTTTATGACATTTTGGAGGAAAATAACTCAGAAATTAATTTAGTAAGATATACCACGTCAGAAATTAATACATTATTTAAAGAGGTAAACTATAACCTAAAAGATGTAAGAGAAAACAAGTTGGTTAAGCCTATCGGTATTGGTCTTCTTCCTAACGAAATAAATAAAATTTCAAGTTCAGAGCAAAAAAAGGAGATGTTTATTAAAATAATTCTCCCATTGATTGTTAAAGAAAACACTAAAATTAGAGTAGATAGAAAAAGATTATTTACGATTTTAAATAAAAGTAGCAATACAGATATTGAAAAAAAATGGCTTGAGAAAAAATTCAAGCAATACGGTGTTAGACAAAATGATTTTTCATCTTTGAAGGTCAGAATGGATGAAATCCCAATTTCTTTAGCAATTGCACAAGCAGCAAAAGAAACAGGTTGGGGAACTTCTAGATTTGCTAGAAAAGGAAATGCATTATTTGGTCAATGGACGTGGTCTGGTGAAGGTTTAAAACCTAAAGAAGCTGAGAAAGGCGAGAATCACAAGGTGATGAAATTTAATAGTTTACAATTATCTGTGAGAGCATATTTGAGAAATTTAAATACACATAAATCCTATATAAATTTAAGAAAAGCTAGAAGTCAATTGAGAAGTGATGATAAACCACTTGATAGTTTAGTTTTATCTGAACATTTAGATAAATATGCCGAAACAGGAAGCCAGTACATTGAAGTATTACAGAAAATAATTAATCAAAATAAATTGAAAGATTTTGACGAAGCAAGATTGTTGCCATCTAGCAAGGATCTAGAGAGCTTGATTTAATTCTTTTTAATTGGAAATTGAACCCCAAACCATCTCCATTTACCATTGTCGTTTAAAGAGCAGTTTATTCTTCCTCTTCTAGGTTTAAAAGGTTCTCTAAATTTAATGGTTAAGATTTGATTTGAAAAATTTGTTTTAGATTTATCCCAGTTACCTCCTTCATTTGAATAACAAGTAATGTTTTTTAAATTTTTTTGTTCTTTAAAAAATTCAACTTTAAAATTTGGTGGATTATTATTTTTTGTAAGTTGTTTATCATTTGGAGATAAGTTTTTATATTCCAAAGGATAGTAATTAATTATGGATTTAAATCTTTTTAGCTCTCCATACTTTTCATTTATTGGAAATCTTGGCAATTCAAATCTATTTTTATTAAGATCAATAACCCCAGAATGTTGACCAAAGGCGTATTTAAAGTTTTGGGAAATATAATCTCTCATAAATTTGGAATATTCACCAAATGGGTAAGAGAATAGATCTGGAACATAATTAAGTTCCTGTTTAAAAATTTTATTTGCAGTTTCGATATCTAAGATAAAATTTTCCTTAGTTTCTTCTATTAGATATTCATGACTATGTGAATGATGTCCTATTAAAGAAAATTCTGCAGCATCAATTTCTCTTATTTGCTCCCAGGTCATGTAACCTTTGTTTCCAACTGGTTCTGTTGACACAAAAAGTATGAAAGGAATTTTGTTTCCTTTCAAATATGGCCAGGCTTCATTATAAAATGATACAAATGCATCATCAATCGTTATCAAAATTTCTTTTTCTGATTTTGAAGTCTTAAACTTTGAATCAAACTTATTAGGATTAAGAAAATTATATTTTGAATTTTTAATAATTTCTATGTGCTTTTTAAATATATCCATATTAATATTGGTTGATGGGTATTTATGTTCATTAAAACGATGATACATTATTGATAAAATTCCATTATCTTCTGAATATAATTTGATATTATTTTCATCTGATTTAGAACTAAAACTAAAGAACAGAGATAAAATGAATAAACTTATAATTGATTTAGCTGGAGATAAAATTTTTTTAATGATCATAGCTAGTAATCATATTTACAATATTACTCATGAGAATACTAAAATAAATTATGAAAAATTAACTTTGATAATAAAAGATTTCTTAGAATTAAATAAATTTGAATTGAAAGATATTGACAAAATATACATTAACAGAGGTCCAGGAAGTTTTGGCGGGATAAGAAATTCTATTTCTGTTGTAAAGGCACTAAAATTAGCAAAAAATATTGATTATTATTGTTATAGTTTACAAGATTTTAAAGGTGAAAAAGATGTGAAATATGAAAATGTTCCTTATTTATGCGATAAATTTAAAATTAAAAAAAATTTGATTAAACCTATTTATATAAGTTAAAATTAAAATATGTCTGAAACGATTGAACAAAAATGTTTAGCAAAAGGTGTTAAATTGACAGATCAGAGAAAAATAATTGCTCAAGTCATGTCCCAGTCTACTGATCATCCTGATGTTGATGAACTTTATAATAGAGTTTCAAAAATAGATAATAAAATAAGTATTGCCACTGTCTATAGAACAGTAAAATTATTTGAAGAATCTGGAATACTTGCCAAGCATGAGTTTAAAGGTGGAAAAGCTAGATATGAAGAGCTCAACGAAGGACATCATGATCATTTAATAGATGTAAAGTCAGGTGAAATAATAGAATTTGTTGATGAAGAAATTGAAAAACTTCAAAAAAAAGTAGCAGATAAATATGGATATACTTTAGTTGATCACAAACTTGAACTTTATGGGATAAAAAAAAACCCTAAATAAGAATGCAAAAAATTTTCATTAAAACCTTTGGTTGTCAAATGAATGAATATGACTCAAATAGAATTTTTGATTCTGTGAAGAAGATTGGTTATCAAAAAAGTGAAAATTTAGAAGAAGCTGATTGTTATCTATTAAATACATGTCACATTAGAGATAAAGCAAAAGAAAAAGTTTATTCTGAAATAGGAAGAGTTAAAAAAAGTTTTAGATTCAAAAAAAAACCATTAGTAATAATTGCGGGATGTGTTGCCCAAGCAGAAAATCAAGAGATGCTTAAACGTGAGCCTTATATAGATTTAGTAATTGGCCCTCAAGCATATCATAAGATTAATGAAACAATTTTAAATCATACTCAAGAAAGAAAAAAAATTGAACAAACAGATTTTGATGCTGTTTCAAAATTTCAATATTTTAGTAAAATTAAGAATGAAGCAGGTAAAGTTTCGTCTTTTTTAACTATTCAAGAAGGGTGCGATAAGTTTTGTCATTTTTGTGTAGTTCCATATACACGTGGACCAGAATATTCTAGACCATTCAGTCAAATAATTGAGGAAGCAAATTATTTGTCTGACAAAGGAGCAAAAGAAATCATACTTTTAGGACAAAATGTAAATGCATATAATGATAATGGCAAAAGATTGTCTAACTTAATTTTAGAAATTGAAAAAATTAAACAGATAAAAAGGATTAGATATACAACCTCGCACCCCAAAGATATGACTGGAGATTTAATAGAAACATATAAAGCTTCTAAAAAGCTAATGCCTTTAGTTCATCTTCCCGTTCAAAGTGGATCTGATAAGATTTTAAAATTAATGAATAGAAAACATAAAATAGATCATTATTTAAAAGTTTATGATGAATTGAAAAAAATTAATCAATCAATTGAGTTTTCAAGTGATTTTATAATTGGTTATCCAGGAGAAACTGATGAGGATTTTCAAAATACAGTTGATTTAATTAAAGAAGTTAACTTTATAAATTCATATTCATTTATTTTTAGTCCAAGACCTGGGACAAAAGCAGAGGGTTTAGATTTAATTGAAAAAAAAATTTCAATGAAAAGGTTGGAGTTTATTCAAAATTTATTATCTGAAAATCAAATTCAAATGAACAAAAAATTACAAAATAGAATAATTGACATTTTGGTTGAAAACTTAACTGAAGATAAATCTAAAGCATTTGGTAGATCGTTTTTGTGAAGTTGAATATTATTACTCATTTTTAAACATATATATATGAAAGCAAAAAATTGTCTAATCTTTGGTGGAAGTGGTCAAATTGGTAGAAATTTAATTAGGAAGCTTACAAAGAAGAATTATCAAGTAACCGTTGTAACAAGAAACATTCATCAAAAAAGCTATGTCATTAAAACCCAAGCAAATGCAGGTTATATAGATATTGTTGAGTCAAATATTTTTGAAGAACAAAAACTTAGAAAGCTTTTTGAAAATGCAGATGTGTGTATTAATTTAATTGGTATTTTATTTGAGTCAAAAAAAGGGAATACATTTAAAAATATTCATACTATTTTTCCTTCTTTGTTGTCTAAACTTTCAAAAGAATACAAACTTAAACATTTTATTCATTTATCAGCACTTGGAATAAATGAGGCTACAGATTCTGATTATGCTAAAAGTAAATTAGAAGGTGAAGAAAAAATTTTAAAAAATTTTCCTTTAGCCACAATTATAAGACCATCAATTGTTTATTCAGTAGATGATAATTTTACGACAAATTTTATGACTCTTTTAAATAGATTACCAATATTCCCACTTTATTATGAGGGCAAAACTAAGTTTGCACCAATTCATTGCTCGGACCTCACTGATGTTATTTTTAACGTTATTTCAAAGAATGTTAATTCTAAAATAATTGAATGTGTTGGGCCTGAGATAATTTCGTTTAAAGAAATATTGGAAAAATTATTAAATTTAATTGGAAAAAAAAGATTATTGATACCAATGCCATTGCCAATAGCTTTATTATCAGCGAGATTTTTTGAAATAATGCCCAAACCAATTTTGACTAGAGATCAATTAAAACTTCTGAAATACGATAATATTCTATCTGGCAAATATAAGTCAAACTCTGAAATAGGAGTTCCAAGTTTGAGATACTTTGATGAGGAAGTTAAAAAATATTGTTATATGTGGAGAGAAGGTGGTCAATTTTCTACTGAAAAGTATAATTCAGACAAAATAGATATTAAAACAAACTAATATTTTAAGCAGATTGAATTTTTTTTTCAATAAATTCTGAATCTTCATCTTTTTCGTTAACTTCTTCTTTTTTACCTTTTGGTTGATACGCATAAAGAAGATGTAGTTTACAGTAAGAAAAATCTTTTAGAGAAGACCTGCCACAAAAATAAAAAGATTTTTCATCCGGATGACCAATAGGCCATTTACAAGAATTTTCGTCTAGTTCTTCTAATTGTTTAGGATTTTCTGGTTCAAAATCTTTTTCAATAATTAATGATTTAAACTTATTTTTACGAAATCTTCTAGATTTTGAATTATTTTCTTCAATAGAATTTTCAAAATTTTTATTAGACGCAGCAGTTCTTGTTTTTATTTTTGCTGATAAATTTAATCTATGAGCTTTACCGATTACAGCATTACGACTTATACCACCAATTATCTCAGCTATTTGGCTGGCTGTATTACCTTTGCCCCATAATTCTTTCAATTTTGAAACTTTTTCCTCAGTCCAACTCATATCTATATGTTGTGTTATATAATTATAAAAGAACAATATACTGTTATTGATTAAAATTAAACAATCAAATAATTAGAGTTATCAACAATAAAAGCTTAATTTAAAAGAAATTTGATTTTCAATCATAACTTGTGTCTAAGAAATAAAAATTTATAAAAACAATTTAATTTATGAGCAATCTAGCAAAAAATTATAACAGAAAAAAAATTTCATTTAGTTATGGTAAAGGAAGTTACCTATACTCAACAGATGGAAAAAAATATCTTGATTTTGTAATGGGTATTGCGGTTAATTCTTTAGGTCATGCTAATCCAAGTTTAGTAAAAACAATTAATAAGCAGTCAAAAAAGCTTTGGCATGTTTCAAATGCTTTTCAAATCCCTGAGGGGGAAAATTTGGCCAAAAAACTATGTAAAAAGACATTTGCTGATTATGTAATGTTCCAAAATAGTGGAGCAGAAGCCACAGAGGCAGCAATTAAAGTTGCTAGAAGATATTTTTTCTCAATTGGCAAATCAAATAAAAATAGAATTTTATGCGTTAAAAATTCATTTCATGGAAGAACATTAGCTGCAATTTATGCAAGTGGATCAAAGAAAATGACAGAAGGATTTTTACCTAAAGTAGGTGGATTTGATCATTTTAAATTTGGTGATCACAAAGCCTTAGAAAAGAAAATTAAAAAGAATACAGCAGCTATAATGGTTGAGACTATAATGGGAGAAGGTGGAATTAAAGTTATTCCAGATTTCTGTTTAAGAGAACTTAGAAAATTGTGTGATAAAAAAAAAATTCTTTTAATTCTGGATGAAGTTCAATGTGGAATAGGTAGATCGGGAGATTTTTTTGCATTTGAAAAATCTAAAGTAAAACCAGACATAGTCCCAATAGCCAAAGGAATTGGAGGTGGATTTCCAATAGGAGCTGTTCTTATGAATAAAAAAGTAGCTGCAGGAATGGTACCTGGTACTCATGGATCTACATTTGGAGGCAATCCATTAGCTATGTCTGTTGGAAATAAGGTAATGGATATAGTTTCAAATAAAAAGTTTTTAAATAATGTAAAAAAATTATCTAAATATTTCTTATCAAACCTTAACAAAATTAAAGAAAAATATCCGAATATCATTAAACAAATAAGAGGCAGAGGTTTTTTAATTGGAATACAGCTACATCAAGATCAGACAAAATTTATAAAAAAATTAATGGATGATAAATTATTAACGATACGCGCTGCAGAAAATGTTGTACGTATTTTACCACCACTTAACGTTAAGAAAAATGAGATTGACGAAGCTTTAAAGATTATAAATAAAGTTTGCAGTAAATTTAAATAATCATGAAACATTTTATTAATTTAAAAGATATTCCTAGTAAAGATTTGAGAAAAATAATTACTGATGCAAAAAAAAGAAAAAGTTCTAGAAAAAAACTTAATACTCTAGAAATAGATAAAGGTGCTCCGTTAAAAGGTAAAATTTTGATTCAAATGTTTGAAAAACCAAGCTCAAGAACAAGAATAAGCTTTTATTTAGCTATAAAACAACTTGGAGGAGGTACTTTAACACTTAGGTCTAATGAACTTCATTTAGGACAAGGTGGTGAAAGTATATCTGACACCGCAAAGGTACTCTCAACATATGGGGATGGATTTATGTTGAGAACAGATAGTGATAAAAAAATTGAAGATTTTAAAAAATATTTATCTATTCCGGTCATTAATGGTTTGAGCCCATCTTCTCATCCAACCCAAGTACTTTCAGATGTTTTTACAGTTGAGGAAATTACAAAAAAACCCATTTCCAAATTAAATATTTGCTGGATTGGAGATTCAAATAATGTTTTGGATAGTTTAATCGCTGCTTCAGTTAAATTTTCTTTCAAACTAAGTATTGGTTGTCCAAAAAATTTCGAACCAGGAAAAGAAGTAAGAAATTGGGTAAAAAAAAATAAAGGAAAAATTTTTATTTATAATGATCCAAAAAAAGCTGCCACTGGAGCTGATGTAATTTTTTCTGATAAAGTTATTTCTTTAAATGATAAAGTAGACAAAAAGAAAAAAATTCAAGCATTTAAAAAATTTAAAATTGGTAAAAAATTAATGAGTTTTGCTAATAAGAATTGTATTTTTTTGCATTGTCTACCTAGAGGGAATGAAGTGTCTGAAGATGTTTTCTTAGGAAAAAAATCTCACGTATGGGTACAAGCTCTTAACAGAGTTCATGTTCAAAAAAGTATATTGTTGTATTGTTTTGGAAAATTAAGGTAGTGGTACAGGGCTATCTGAATTCTTGTTAAGATATTTAATCACAGACGCTCTATCAGCTTCTTTTCTTAATCCTGCAAAAGCCATCTTAGTTCCTTTGATCCATTTAGCGGGTTTAATTAAATAACCGTTAAGCTCTTCGAGTGTCCATTCTTTTTCATAAGCAGCTAATGCTTTTGAATATTTGTAATCTTCAACTGATCCAACTTTCCTTCCAACAACATTATACAAAGCTGGACCTATAGCATTTTTTCCACCTTTTATTATTGAATGACAGGCTGCACATTTTTTAAAAATTTTCTCTCCACTCGCTACATCTCCCATTGCCATTAAAGCAGCAATATCGACTTTCTCAACTGCTACAGTTGTTGTTGAAGATGATGTAGTTGAGACCTGTTCAACTTCTACCGCATAACCTGGAGTTTCTGGCTTTTCTACATGAAAAATTACATCAGATAATTTTCCTATACCAATAACAAGAAGCGCAACCATTAGAACTGCAGCAACAATTTTGTTTATTTCAAAAGAATCCATTTTTATAAATTTAATTTTGAACGTATAACATGATAAATTAAAATATGACTAAAATTTAATGTATAAATTTGCCTCTATTTTAATAAGTGATTAATGAAAACTCTTATAATTATACCCTCTCGATTATCAGCAACTAGGCTTCCAGGAAAACCTTTATTAAAAATCAACGACATTTCAATTATTTCACATGTATTTAACAAGGCAAAAGAGACAAATATTGGAGAGGTAATAGTGGCAGCTGAGGATCAAGAGATTGTTAATGATGTAAAAAAAAATGGAGGAAAAGCCATTTTAACAAGCAATAAACATAAAACTGGTACAGACCGAATATATGAAGCTTATCAACAACTTAAATTAGATAATATTGATTTTATAATGAATATTCAGGGTGATGAACCAGCAATTAACATTCAGGATATTATTAACCTAAACCAAATGATGATAAATCATAAAGCGGAAATAGGAACCTTGGCTGCTAAAATACAAAATAAATCAGATTTAACAAATGAAAATATAGTTAAAGTTATTACTCAAAATAATTTAGAGGATGATCCGTTTTCTCAAGCAAAAAAATTTTTAAGGAAATCTGAAGATGCATTAAATATTTATCATCATATTGGAATTTACTGTTATTCATCTGAAATTCTTAAAAATTTTGTTGAATTAGCACAATCAAAAAATGAAATTGAAAATAGATTAGAACAACTTAGAGCTCTAGATAATAATATCAAAATAAATGTTGCTCTAGCCAACAAAGCTCCTATAGGAGTTGACACAGAGGAAGATTATCTGGCCTTAAAAAAAATAATGGAATATAAGTCCTAATGGGTAAAATATATTTTCAAGGAACATTTGGAGCCTATTCTCATTTAGCAGCAGTATCAATTGACCCTGATGCTGAAATATTACCTTGTAAAACTTTTGATGATTGTTTTAATAAAGCTTCGGAAGAACCTGATTGTAGAATAATAATACCAGAGTCTAACAGAATTACAGGAAATATAGGAATCGAATATTTAATTTTTAAACATAGATTAAATATTTACCAAGAGCACTTTCAAAAAATTGAGCACAATTTATTAGGCCAGCCAGGAGCTAAACTGTCTGATATAAAAGAAGTTTATTCTCATGCACAGGGTTTATCGCAATGTTCAAATTTTATAAAAGAAAATAATATTGCTGAACATATAAGAGCAGATACAGCCGGATCAGCCGAAATGATTTCCAAAACAAAAGATAAAAAACAAGCAGCAATAGCATCATCTCTAAGTGCTGAAATTTATAATCTTGATGTAATTAAGAAAAATATAGAAAACGAGAGTGGAAATTTAACAAGGTTTCTTATTATGGGAAAAAATATATCTCAACCTGAGTTTGGAAATAAAAAATATATAACTTCATTTTTATTTAAACTAAAAAGTAAACCTGCAGCTCTTTATCAATCGCTTGGAGGATTTGCTATCAATGGAGTAAATCTTACTAAGCTTCAAAGTTACCCTGAAAAAAATTCTTTTGACTCTTATTTTTTCTTATGTGATTTAGATGGACATATTGAAGATCCAAAGGTTCAAAAATCTCTTGAAGAGCTGGGCTTACATTGTGAGGATTTTCACGTCCTAGGTGTTTTTGAAGCTGATAGTTTGAGACAAAAATAATAATAATCTTTTCTTGTAGATTAGAAATTTTAACTGCTATAATAGATTTGGAGGCTAGAGGTGGATGCTGCTTGAACCCGACCAGATCCTAACGGAAGCAGTCGTAGAGACAGTTATTCAGGTTCTAGTCTCCTTAAAAATTTATGAATAATAACTCAAAAGTACTAGCTCTTAAATATAGACCTCAAAATTTTGATGATCTTATTGGTCAAGAGGTTGTTGCTGAAACAATTATAAATTCAATAAAAGCTGACAAAATACCTAACGCATATTTATTTACAGGAATTAGAGGAATTGGAAAAACTACTACCGCAAGGATTGTTGCAAAAACATTAAATTGTTCAAACGGAATAGAAAATAAATGCAAAGTAAAATGTGATAATTGCGATGCGATAACTAACTCAAGTCACATAGATGTACTTGAAATGGATGCAGCTAGCAAGACAGGGGTAGATGATGTTAGAGATTTAATAGAGTTTTCTAGATACGGACCAACTTCCGCAAAGTATAAGATTTTCATAATCGATGAAGTTCATATGTTAAGTAAA